>JALOTA010000060.1 GCA_025458125.1 Hyphomicrobium sp. | reverse complement strand
CGCAGGAGCCGGAGTTCGGCGATGCCACAACCGTTCTTGCCTACGTCGAAGGCGGACTTGGGCCGACGGATGACCCCTACCGCGCCCGTAAGCTCCTCTCCGATTTCGGCCTGACCGGCGATGAAGATCCGGCGCATCTCTCCGGCGGAGAAGCCCGCCGCGCCGCGCTCGCCCGTGCGCTTGTCGCCAACCCCGACGTCCTCCTCCTCGACGAGCCGACGAACCACCTCGATCTTCCCGCCATTGAGTGGCTGGAAAAGACGATCAACGGCTTGAAGGCCGCCGTCGTGCTCATCAGTCACGACCGCCGCCTTCTCGAGACGCTGTCCAGAAAGACCCTCTGGATCGATCGCGGCCGCACGCGCGAACTCACGGAGGGCTTCAGCCACTTCGAAGCCTGGCGCGACAAGGTCCTCGAAGAGGAAGAGATCGAACGTCACAAGCTCGACCGCAAGATCGTGCGCGAAGATCAATGGATGCACGGCGGCGTCACAGCCCGCCGCAAGCGCAACGTCCGCCGCGTCCGCGAACTGAAGGACATGCGCCGGCAGGTGCGCGAGCAACGCCACGTCCAGGGCAACGTCCGGCTGGCCGCAACGGATGCCGGAACGTCGAGCCGACTGATCGTCGAGGCATTGAACATCTCCAAGACCTTCGCCGAACGCCCCGTCGTGCGCGACTTCTCGACGACGATCCTGCGCGGCGACCGTCTCGGCGTGGTGGGCCCCAACGGCGCCGGCAAGACCACACTGCTGCGCATGCTGACCGGAGAACTCGCACCCGATACAGGAACCATCCGTCTCGGCCAGAGCCTCGAACTCGTCACCCTTGACCAGAAGAGGGACGAACTGCGGCCGGACTGGACGGTCGGCGATGCGCTGACCGGCGGTCGCGGTGATCAGGTGTTCATCAACGGCAAGCCGCGCCACGTCGCCAGCTACATGAAGGATTTCCTGTTCACGTCCGAGCAGGTCCGGTCTCCGTTGAAGGTGCTTTCGGGCGGCGAACGCGGCCGCCTCATGCTGGCCCGCGCGCTGGCGAAGCCCTCTAATGTCCTGGTGCTCGACGAGCCTACCAACGACCTAGATCTGGAAACCCTCGATCTGCTTCAGGAACTGCTCGCCGACTATCCCGGCACGGTCATTCTGGTCAGCCACGATCGCGATTTTCTCGACCGTGTCGTAACCAGCGTCATCGCCGCGGAAGGCGATGGACGTTGGACGGAATATGCCGGCGGATATTCGGACATGCTCGCCCAGCGCAAGGGCGAAGACCTTGAGCAACGCGTGCAACAGCCCAAGAGACCCGAGAAATCCGAAACCGCCGCCACGGTCACCGAGACGGTAAGAGCTAAACGGAAATTGTCGTTCAAGGAAAAGCACGCGCTGGAAACGCTGCCGGCCAGGATCGACAAACTGACGGCCGAGGTGGCGCGCCTCCAGACGACACTCACCGACCCCCTTCTCTACACGAAGAACCCGCAAGCCTTTGCGGATGCCTCGGCACAGCTCGCCTCATCTCAGTCCGAACTGTCCGCCGCCGAGGAGGCCTGGCTCGAACTGGAAATCCTGCGCCAAGAACTTGGCGCCTGACGCCGATCTGCCGGGCCAAATGCGGCGCATGCGGACGTCAAACTCAAGCGCGATTCTTCCTGACGCGGTGCCGCATCCGTTCGCCACCTCTGAGCCGTCTCATGCTCGAAAGTTCACAAGTTTTTTGACCTTGCTAATGATCCCTGAAAGCGGAACGGCCAAGAGTGTCGCCATCGTTCATCTCAGTGAGATTTTAATCGATTGAGATTGGAGCTTCCGGAGCCTCTCTTAAGTGAACCGCTTGCGCCAACCGGCTAAGACCGATTTCGCCCTGCGCCGTCCAATCTTCAACGACGCGCCTGTCGAAAGTACAACCGACATTGCACCATCTCGCACTTCAACATCCTTGACATGTTTCCATGCCACCCAATTCGAGCGGTGGATCTGAATGCCGTCAACGCCATTGCCTTCGAGTTCAGCAATGGCGTTCGCCAGTCCCTGTAGGAGAAGATGTTCCCCACGGCTCGTCACTATGCGCAGATAGTGCTCCTGCGCCTCGATGAAGACGATGTCCTGGCCAAGGCGTGGAGGCAACCTGTGGAGGAAGCCGGAGGGGCCTGCTGCGGTCTGACCTTGTATTGACGATGAATTCATTTCCCGTTGCGCCAGTGCAGCATCCGTCGGCAAATCAGTCGCTACCGCTGCCGACTGAAGCCGTGGCACGACAGGTCGCGCCGGCGATTGTCCTTCACCAGGAGCGACGCCCTTCACCTCACCGCGGTTCACACCCATACGCCAGACAACGAAGGCGTTCATTACTGGCCATACGATTGCAGTTATCGGTGGTACATCCAGGAGCTCATCTTTCAGCTCCTTTAAGAGGTCGGCTGGCGTGAACGACAACGGCTTGGAATGGGGCTCGGTTGCATCGTAGACGCCGAACAGAAACTCCAGAATGACCGATACCGGGGCAAGCAGAATGCCCGTAATCGCTCCGGCAGTCGCGAGAAGAATCCATTGTGATACGCGACGTGACGCTCGCAGGTTGAAGAGCCAGCCGCTGAGAAGCCAGGCCACTATCGTGGCTGGAAAAAAATGCAGGGAAAAGAAAAGCAGCCTAGCCAACAGGTTCAGACCTGCCGCACTCGCAGGTTCCATCAGGGCGAGCGTGACGACGAGAAGACCTGCCGCCCACATCAAGCGTCCAAAGGCTGATGTGATACGAGGTTCAGATAGGTGCTTCGCCGCAGTCCAACGGTTCTTGAGAAACCCAACCTTGTCATTCATGAAACTGTCGAACCACTCATGCTCCATAAGACCAAAACATGTTTTTCTGTGACAGCACGTACGAAACGGCTCAGTCAGCGGTTCAAAACTCCGGAACCGTTCATGAATTAGACGATACCGTTCAAGCAACTGCGGATGAAAAGCCAGGTCCGCCTGGTGAAAGATTGGACTCCAAGCGGTGCCGGCATGATGCACACAGCTCTTCGAGCCGTCCAATTCCTCCCGCAGGATCTAATGAAGACCCTTTTCACCGAAGTCGGAAAAGCCTTCGTGGTCATCGTCGTGACCACGATAATAACGTGGGTTCTCTCACCCCATGCTCCGCCACTTGATGAATTGTTCAGTTTGGGAACACTGCTTCCATGATTTGGATAAACCCGTGTGGCGACGAGTTCGCCGATCCCCGGGTAGAATGCCGAGTGAGACTCTGACTGAGCTAAATTTTCATCCGAGCGCGCGTGCGAGTTGAAGTTCGATTGCGGGCTCACCTCGTCGACTGGGAGTTCTGCAGCGTCGCCGACGCGAAGCCGACGTGACGCGCTCCCTCATCATGTCGAGCGGGCATTGGCTTCCCCCAAACTTACCTGTGCCATTCGCGAGGATCGCCAACCGTTCGTGAATGACGACCGCCATCCAGATCCTTCTTGATACCTTCAATAACCCTTGTCTTATCGGTCTTTGCAGGTTCAGGAGGCGCATGACTTACCGTTTGTGAATTAGTCTAGGCCATTCGTGCAACTCTGGGTGAAGTCCGGCCTCGGCTCGATAACAGTCGGTATCCAATATCGCCGCCATTTTGCAGTCAGCACTTCGGGGGGTCGAATTTGCTGGGAAACACGGGTCGGGTTCCTGTCAATCTTAGTCCGGTTGCCAGCGGTCAAACCACAGTCGAACTGCCCGCTTGGACCGGTGGCGAAATACATCTGGAGGCCATCGGGCCCGCAAAGGCTCCATTACTAAAGTCGTCGTTCGGAGAGCACTTCTCGAATCCAGGCCAGTTGCGGTGGCACCTGCCTGCAAGCATTCAAGGCACCGACGCCCCGGCTACCCAAACCGCACTCGAGGTTCGCATTAGGTTCCTCCTTTCTTATCACAATAGCAGGACCATGCCGCGGGATCTCAGGTTGCGGCCTGAGTTGATGTAACGCGATGCCGATGCGCAACGTTGCAGGCGGGAGGCCTACCCAGCGCGCACGTAAGATCGCGCTTGGCCTGCTGGTCGCCGGCTTGCTTCTCGCAATGCCGTTCGTCCGGTCTCCGTTCGCCGTCGAAGGGCTCCACAACGCTCTGGAATCTGTCGGGCAACTTATGATCCTCATCGGGATCGCCGGCCGTGCCTGGTGCACGATGCATATCGGCGGGCAGAAATTCACCGAGTTGGTGACAGCCGGACCGTTCTCCGTGAGCCGCAATCCCCTCTACGTCTTCTCGTTGATCGCCGCGTTCGGCGCTGGCCTACAGACAGGCAGCCTCCTGTTCGCCACGCTCACGGCCTTCAGCGTATGGATCGTCATACACGCGACAATCAGAAAGGAAGAGGCCGCGCTCGGCGCGCGCTTTGGAGAAGCATACGCCTCGTACTGCGCGCGCACACCCCGGTATGGGCCGCGACTGTCCTCATGGCGGGGACAAGATCGGATCGTCGTCACAATGCCGCTCTTCTACGGAACACTGTCCGACGGATTGCTATTCTTCCTGATCGTACCGGTAGCGGAATTGATAGACTGGCTGCAGACTCTGGGATCCCTGCCGGTGCTACTTACACTCCCGTTTTGAGGCCCTCCGCGCTGGCAACATAAATTGACGCAGTTGCCGCCGGTCGCGTTCTAAGTATCGCAATTCTTCTTCGTTTGAGAATTGGCCCGCTACGGGTCAGATGGCATTGCTGGTGGTTTCGCTGACATCCGCGGTGACTTCGAGGCGTCTTGCTCCGCGTCATCAAAAACTAAGGTATCCTGCCGGGCAGGATCTCCGATCGAATGGAGAACGGCATGAAACGCACATCCCTGGTTCGCACCGGACACTCCTCTCTGGGCCGCTGTTGTTGTTGTCGCTGACGCCCACGAAACGTCGCAACCACATTCATCACAGCATTGAAAAGCCGGCCCATGCCGCCGGCTGAGGAGCAGTCATGTCCCAATCATATGTCATCGAGGTCGGCGAGGATCAGGTCGGTCTCGTCCTCCGGGAATCTGGTGAACCGGACTTCCGCTTTCATGCGGCCCATACTGCCTACCATCCGCTCGAAGGACGCCGTTTTGCCAACGCGGCACTAGCCGAGAAAGCCGCCCGCGCGCATCGCGCCCAGGTTCTCTCCAGGCGTCACAACAAAACTGGCTACCAGAATCTCGAACTCTAGCCTCGACCCGCAGCACTTTCCTCCCCAGGTGCGTCACTCTCCTGGAACGCGCCTGAACCCTGGCCGGTGCACCCGTTGCACCGGCCTTTCTTTTGGCAAGGCGCTCTACAGAGTTTGGGGAATTGAACCACTGGCTGGAGCCTCTGAAAGCGTCCGTGGCTTGCGGGCACCGTCGGGAGTGGCGGCAACGTTGGCAAAGCTTTCGAAGAGAGCGGGGACGATGACCGTTACGGCCATTCCAGCCAGCGCCTTGTCGATACCAAGGGCTGAGGGGATTTTCGCGATCGTATCCGGCGTTAGCTAGTTGAGAGCAAGAGTCACGAGATTGGTACTGATAGGGACACACTCCAAATTGACGTTTCAAAAGACTTCCGCGGTCGGTTTCGACATCGCAAAAAATTCCACTTGGCAAGAGAACTACAAGACGAATAGAGGCACGGTTTGCCAGGATCAGACAACTTATGACCTCTAGAGCCGTTAACCGACAGCCGACCAAGTCAGCTCGAAGAAGCAACCTGCTTGCGAAATTTCGGATGTATCGGAAGTGGCTCACCGACTTCCTGACCGACGTTATCGTCGGGCAGGCAATCGAATGCGCTAGGCCGCTGCTAGGACAGCAATCGGCCAGCTCCCTGAAGGGAAAGCATGTCGCAGCTATAGATGCCTCTTCTGAAATCTCTACCAAAAGTTCAGTGACATTGGCCTTTGCACTCGGGTAGTCTCCGGCTGGGGTTAGCCCTCTGGCTCAACGGACAATGACGACGTCAACGATCCCAAGTCGCCCAAGTCGCGGCGCTGAGATGCTTGCCGACCGGCGGCGGCGGTCAGCCCTCGGGCTTGCTCTTGCAGCGCTTATCCTCGGTTCGTGGATCAGCCTTCACATCACGTCGGTGTTCTTTATCGACATTTCGCAGACCCCGCTGTGGCTAATAGCGGGCATCATGGCCCTGTTGTGCTGGCTCTATGTAGGCATTTTTATTGTCGCCCATGATTGCATGCACGGCACCCTGGCACCTGGGCATACACGCCTAAACCGGCTCATAGGACAAATGTGCGTCGGATTGTACGCGGGGTTCTCGTTCCGGGATCTGCATCGGAAGCACATCGACCACCATCGGCACTCTGGCACGACGGATGATCCTGATTTCGCCGAACCTCAACCGATGGGATTCTGGCCGTGGTATGGCTCGTTCATGCGCGAGTATCTTACAACGCGTCAGATGGCACTGATGGCTGCGCAGAGCGCACTCTATGTGCTTATCCTGGGAGCCTCAGTCGAGAACGCTGTATTGTTCTGGATCATACCAGCGCTGCTCTCATCGCTGCAGTTGTTCTACTTCGGAACCTACCTGCCCCACCGGCCTGGAGCGGAAGCATTCGCGGACCACCACCGGGCGCGAAGCAACGGCTATCCCGTCTGGCTTTCACTATTGACTTGCTTCCACTTCGGCTATCACCATGAGCATCACACGAGTCCAGGCGAACCGTGGTGGCGGCTACCGGCCGTCAGGCGCCAGGGTCAATCTTGATAGGCGCGGTCACGCCCTCGCGTCAAACCGCTCGCGAACCACGCCCATCGCACGGAAAAAGTTGATCGGCGGCTTGCCGACAAGCAACCGGGTCTTATCGGCGAAGGTCACTTCACTCGCATAAAAGCGCCGGATGAGGCTCTCGGGCATCTTGTAGAAGCGATTCATCACTGCAAGACGCTCTTCGGGCTCGGCAGCGATAAACAGAAGACGATTGAGCAGTCTGTAGAAGGAACGCTGGTGCCAGAGGGCGATGGAATGCTCGCGAAGGAGATTGGCAACCGGCGCCGAACGCAAATCACGCATGCCTGCCACTTTCAGCGCGACGCGCGCCGCATCCGGCAGCGAATAGCCGGTGGTGGGATTGAACAGGACGGCGCGCAGCCCGGCGCAAGGCACATCCGGATTGGGATTGGTACGCCAAAGCTCGTTGATGTCGCCAGCTAGAACGATGGGCAGGATGCCGGTTTCCCGTCTCAAGATGCGCGCGATCTTCCACCCGCGATCAGCTGCATAATCGGCCACTTCCTTCTCGAGGACACCATGTTGAACCTCATTGCCGTGGGAATAGTAGGTGTCTTCGATCAGAAGTACGCGTTCCGACAGCGGGAGCGTGTACATGAAGCGGTAGCCATCGACTTGCGGTATCGTGCCGTCCATGATGATCGGCCGGTCCTGCCCGCACGGTTCCTCCAACTCGATCTCGAGACCCAGGAACTTCTGAAATCCGAGGTCCCACGCGCTACTGTTGGCGATCCCGCGTGAATCGATGACGCACGGCGCCCCGAGGTAAGTGCCGTCGGCCAGTTCGACGCCATTACTTGCGACCGATTTTACCTCGGCATCGAAACGCAGGCTGGAACCGAGCCGAGCGGTCATGACATCATGCAAACGCGCCGAGCTGACGGAGTTATAACCGGTCCCAAGAATGCGATGATTGCCCGGAAAGCGGACTTCCTGGCTCGACCAGGACTTTATGATGAGAGGCTGCAAGAGCCGGAATGTGGCCGCGTTCGTGTCGGGCGTATGGAACGACCAAGTGTGATTCCCGCCAATGCGGTCACCGCGTTCGAGGATCAGTAGATTGAGTTCAGGCCGCGCATCGTGAAGTGCGAGCGCGATCAGCGAATTCGCAAGACCTCCGCCGACCAGGATGCAATCCACTCTATCGCTGTGCGGCATCCAGCACTCTTAAGAGTCCGGGGGAGTCTTGACACTTAGGCATTGTAGCATTCGCCCTCTGCGGCGAAAGCTATTAGAAAGTACTGTCCAACTGCCGGACTAGATTCCTTGGAAGTCATGTTGCAACGTTCAAGGCATCCTGGGTCACAATCAAGATTAACGTGAAGGGCGTCCGTGGAGCAGCGCCGTGCTGGCAGTGAAAGAGACCACGGCAAGCGTCAGCATGAGGCCAATCAATGGCCAGAGTGCGGCATCCGGCGTATTTCGCCAAAGAAGCCCGTGATAGGCCTCAACCACCCACGCGTTGGGAGCAATCCAACCAACATCCTGTAACCACGGCGGCATCAGATAGCGGGGCACCATGCTTCCGCCGATCGCTGACGCGATGAGGATTAGGAACGTCGATAACGTTTGGGCTTGCTCCCGCGTTGAGCAGGCCGCACTCAAAAGAAGGCCAACCCCGGCGGCGGCAGCGGAGGCCGCCAGCGAAATCGCCACCCACATGGTCCACCGCCCTCCTAAATTGACATCATAAAGCAACGCAGCCGCCGCAAAAATCAGGCTCACTTGCAGGAAACCCTGCACGATGAGGAACGCGAACTTGCCGGCCAGCAAGGAGCTGCGGCGCGCCGAGCCGGCAAGCAGCCGGTCCATGACACCGGAGCGGCGTTCATCGATGATCTGCATCGCTCCCTGTAGAGAAGCGAACATCAAGAACATGATCGCCACGGCACCCGCATAATAGACGACCGCAGCGCTCGCCTTCATGGGCTTTTCCAGATCCGTGCGCTCGACAATTGGAGCCGTCCGTCCGGAATTCTTTATCTCCGCTCCATCCTCATCGCTCGGCTGGTCGGTTGACTCGCGCTTGATCGTTTCGAGAACGGCATCCACCCGGCCTTTCTGTTCGGGGGTGAGCGAGACAAACGTGCTTTCGATGTCGACAAAGGCGCGGCGCCATGCCGTATCGGGCATGCGTTCATTGATGATCCGTTGGATTTGCCCACTGGCGATCGGACCCGCCATGGCTTTGGCGGCATCACCGATAATCAAAAGCGGTGATCTCGAATCCCCGGATGTCACGATACCCGGATCGCCACGGATGAGCAGGCCCGCATCCGCAAGATCCTGTCGCACGAAATCCGAAAGCTCCGCCTCCGACGTTGGCTCGCGCTCAGTGCCCCGAAACGTACCGTCGTCTCGAATTTCCTTCGCGAGACGACGCGTCGTCTCCGTATCTGCGGCATCGTAGATGGCCACGCGCAGCCGTAGTTCGTCACCGCTGGTCCCGGCAAAGATGCTGGCGAACACCACATAGACAAGGGGTGGCAGGATGAACGCGAGAACCAGAGCACCTGGGTCCCGGAGAAGTGCAAGCAGCATGACTCGAAACACTGGCAGCCTCATACGGTGAGCCCCTCGCCGACCGTCTTGATGAAAAGGCTCGAAAGATCGGGCTGGCGCACGCGGATCTCCTTCACGGCAACGCCCGCTCTGGAGAGATCGTCCGTCAGGCGGCGCATATCGAGGTGCTGCACGGCTTTGAAGCCGAACCAGGTCGTCGCAGCTTGGGTGGCGCGAAGGTTCATGGCTCTCAAAGCGTCGAGCCCCTCCGGTTTTGGCGCTTCTGCCAAGATTACAATGACTTCCTTTTCATTCCGGAAAGCGCCCTTCAGAAGTTCCGCCGGGGCCCCCTCCAGCACGATGCGGCCGTGGTTTAGGATCAGAATGCGGTCAGACAGGATCTCGGCCTGCTCCAGGTCGTGCGTCGTGAGCACGACGGCTCCGCCGGCACCCCTGAAAGACCGCAACAGTGCATGGATCGCTTCGCGGGCGTCCACGTCGATCCCAACCGTTGGCTCGTCCAGAAGAAGGAGCGCAGGCTTATGGAGCACGGCGGCCGCAATGTTCAAGCGACGCTGATATCCGCCCGACAGTGTACCGGTCTTCTGACGCGCGCGGTCGGCAAGCGACGCCTGGTCGAGCACTGTGAGCACGGCATCCGCGAGCTGCCCCGGCGGCACACCGGCCATGCGCCCGAAGAAGCTCAAATTCTCCTCCACCGTCAGGTGCGGATAAAGCGCGATGTCCTGCGGAACGAAACCGAGTTGGCGGCGCGCATCCCGGCTCTTTGGAGACCGTCCATTAATGAGGATCCTGCCGCTTCTTAGCGCCAAACGGCCGCAGATCGCGCGCATCAGGGTCGACTTGCCGGCGCCATTGGGCCCAAGAAGACTGACTGTCGTTCCCCGGCAAACCCTGAGATCGACCCCGCAAAGAACTTCGCGTGAGCCATACGCGTAGGTTGCGCCACTCACGTCAAGAACGGCATTCTCAGGCGGCTCACGTCCGACTTTACTCAGTGCATCGCGCAACCATTGCATCTTGGTTGTTGTCGGCTAGGCCCATTGCCCGGGCAAGAACTTTCTTTCGTGAAAGGGGGACATTGGCAGGTTTGAAATCCCGAGCCGGACCAGGGCGCCGCGATTGCCATTTGTGATGGTGGCCCGTTATCAATTCGCCGCTCAGCATATCCGATGAAGGGATCTGTTGCGGTTAATCCTTCCTTTTGAGATGGCCCAGCCCGTCGATCCGCACGCGGTCGTCCATCGCGGGCGATCTGCCGGGACCCGTCGGATTTCAGCGTTTTCGAAAATTGCTGGAACACAAAGGTGCGGCCCGGCTCGTCCGCCGATGTCTGGTACGAGGCATGCTTCTGTAGAGGGCAGAGCGATAGCCGCGTTAGTTGGGCAGACTGTTCTTGTGGACGTGGCCATCCTTCATGATCACCCGAAGGTTCTTCGCAGGGTTCGCCAACAGGTTGATGTTCTCGATCGGATCGCCATCCACAAGCAGCAGATCAGCGAGCGCACCGACCTCCACCACACCCAGTTTGCCCGCGTAGGGCGACCGATTGCCGGACAGAGCCAGCAGCTCCGCATTCGTGCCGGTCGCCATTACCAGCACCTCGCCTGGCGTAAACCAGCGCACCATCTTCGCCAACTGAGCGCCCTGCCGTGTAGCGAGCTTCGCATCGAACAGCGTATCCGTGCCGAAAGCTATCTTCACATTGTACTTCTTTGCCAGATTGTAGGCCGTGTCAGTCCCTTGCGTCATGACCAGCTGCTTGGCCCGGTTTTCGGAGCCTTCCGGCATGGGAACGGCATCCTCGTCATCGAGGAAGGGCTGAAGCGACAGCCATGCCCCCTTCTCAGCGATCATCTTCGCCGTCGCCTCATCGATCAGCTGGCCATGGTCGATCACCTTGACGCCGGCCCGCAGCGCGGTTTGCACCGCCCGTGGCGTGTAAGCGTGAACGGTGACGTAGGTGCCCCAGTTCTCGGCGGACTCGACTGCGGCGCGGAACTCCTCTTCGCCATACTGTGCTACGTCCAGAGGATCGAAGTTCGACGCGACACCGCCGCCGGCCGCCAGCTTGATCTGGCTGGCGCCCATCATCAATTGTTCGCGCACGGCGCGCCTGACTTCATCCGGCCCGTCTGCAATTCGCGCGTAGCCCGCGATTTCGGTACTGTGCGGAGGCGTCGATGGCGAGCGCGGCAGTTCGTGGAACGAGCGGTAATCACCGTGCCCGCTGGTTTGCGAAATCATCGCACCCGACGGCCAGATACGCGGACCAGCGGTGATCCCCTCGTCGATCGCGCGCTTCAAGCCCCAAGTGGGGCCAGCGAGATCGCGCACGCTGGTGAAGCCGCGCATCAGCGTATCCTCGGCCGCCTTCGCAGCGACGATGTTCACATATCCCTGGTGTGCAGCAAGTCCATCCTTGAGCGGGATGGCCGCCATCATGGCGTGCCAATGAGCATCGATCAGGCCAGGCATCAGCGTGCGGCCGCCGCCCTCGATCACGGTCGCGCCGGCCGAGCCAACAGCGCCGGCCCCGATTGCCGCTATCTTATTACCGCGAACCAGAACGCTCGTCGGGGAAGAGAGACTGGCCGTCTTGCCATCGAACACGCGAACATTGGTGAACAATATTTCGGTCGGTGCGGGAGCGGCTGTTGCAGCCTTCGGCGGCGGCGCGTCAAGCGGCACCTCATGGGCAGTAGCGTCAAAGCCGGACATCGCGAATGCCGCGGCAATCGCAATGGCAGAGTTCTTGATCCAGTTTTGACCCATCTTCATGATAAACACCGACCTTTCGCGTTTATTTCACTCATCGTTGACGATGTGGCGCGTGATCCTGAGGACCAGGAGAGCCGGCTGCCAGCCATTGCGGCGCGGAGGGTTCCGTCACAACGGCTTATACCTTCAGCATCATTGCCGTCGTCCACGACGCACCCCTAAAACCGATGCGAACGCTCTCGCATTCGATCATTTCGCCCTTGACCGCAGTAACTCCAGCATCGCGATCGTTGCGATCGAGGTTCCCACAGGTATCGCCGCGAGATCGACCATGAAATTAGGATTGTGCGCCGCGTAAGGTACCTGCATCGGCTGACCCGGCTTTTGCACCGACGCAAACAACTTGGGATCGGCGACGCCGACGACCAGGAAAGTGAAGGGGACATCCGTGTGCGGGCCCTTGAGCAGATGAATATCTTCCGATCCGGTCGCTGCCGGGAATTCGGTAACGACCTTCTGCTCGCCGAACACCGGTTTCATCGCGGCCGCAAGACGGGCCGCAAGCGCATCGTCGTTGACGAGCGGGGTGGATCCCCCCTTCATGGTGATGACCGGCAGCTGATCCTCGGGCATACCGTAGGTGCGCGCGATGCCCTCGCTGATCGACTTGATGCCGGCCAGCATCTGGTCACGCACCTTGGTGTCGAACCATCGCAAATTGATCTTCACTAATGCCGTTTGCGGGATGACATTGTTGTCGACACCAGCCTGGACCGAACCGACCGTCACCACACCTGTCTGCTGCGGATCGATCACACGCGCGACAATCGCCTGATACTGGACGATGGCATAGGCGGCCATCAGCACCGGGTCTTTCGTGAGTTGCGGCGTGGAGCCATGGCCGCCGACGCCCTTGAACAGCACGTCCAACTGGTCGGTTCCGGCCATTTTCGGCCCGCCCGAGCTCATCACCACGCCAACGGGGATCGGCGCTGTGTGCATGCCAATGAAGTAATCCGGTTTGGGCAAACCGTGGCTGGTCCACAGCCCATCGTCGACCATCGCCGTGGCGCCGGTGATCGGCTCTTCGGCGGGCTGGCCGACCAGGATGACCGTTCCCTGCCAGCTTGATTTCAGGCCATGCAGGGCCTTGGCCATGCCCAGCATCCAGGTGACATGGGCGTCGTGGCCGCACATATGGCCAACCGGCACTTCCGCGCCGTCAGGCCGCTGGACCCGCACCTTTGAAGCATAGGGCAGCCCCGTCGCCTCTTCGACGGCATTGGCATCCATATCCGCACGATACATCACGACCGGGCCGTCGCCGTTGCGAAGCATGCCCACCACACCGGTGCCGCCGATGCCGGTTATCACGGTGAAACCCAAAGCCTTCAGCTCTTCGGCGACGATGGCCGCAGTGCGCGTCTCCATGAAACCGAGTTCGGGATTCTGGTGAATGTCCTTGAACATCGCCGTCAGCCGCGGC
>JALOTA010000003.1 GCA_025458125.1 Hyphomicrobium sp. | reverse complement strand
GGGTGCAATGAACGAAATGGTCATGAAACTCGACGAATGGGGCCGTCCCGCGTGGATCGGCCTGATGGTCGTCAGTTTCATCCTCTTCTGGCCGGTCGGGCTGGCAGTCTTGGCTTTTCTGATATGGAGTGGACGCATGGCATGCGGATCGCGCGCACACCGGGGGCGCTGGCCCTCGCGCTTCGCCGACAAGATGGAACGCACGGCTCAGGCCTGGGGAGATGAGGTTCGCACGAGCTTCGGTGGCTCCAGCGGCAACCGCGCGTTCGACGAATACCGCGAGGCGACGCTCCGCCGGCTCGAGGAGGAGCAGCGTGAGTTCCGCGAATTCCTCGACAACCTCCGGCATGCGAAGGATCGCGCCGAGTTCGACCAGTTCATGGCCGGGCGCAAGAACCGGGACTCGGGCACTGGCGCTGGTGACGGTGGTAATCCACAGGCAGCCTGACCGGTCATGTGCAGAATTTGAGAAGGGGCCCGCCATTGCGGGCCCTTTTTTTATTGCAGCCGGGGCGGTGCCACCCGTCACAGAAACCGGGTATGCTCCCCACGACATGACCGAAGAAGCCAAGACCACGTCACGGCGCGACAGTCCGGATCTGCGCCACGTCACCGGACCCTTCGACATCATCGGCGACGTCCACGGATGCGCCGGCGAACTCCAGGACTTGCTGCATAAGCTTGGCTATGAAGCCCGCTTGTTCGGCACAGGCGACGGCCGCCGCGCCCATGTGCGAACACCGCCCGGCCGCCGCGCCGTGTTCGTCGGCGATCTCGTCGATCGCGGACCGTCGTCACCGGACGTTTTGCGTCTCGTGCTGGCTCTGGTGGCCGAAGGTCAGGCTCTTTGTGTTCCCGGCAATCACGACGTGAAGTTCGTCCGCTGGCTCGCCGGCCGCAATGTCAAGCTCACGCACGGCCTGGATCGGACCGCCGAACAATTCGAAGGCGAGTCGCCGGCCTTCCGCATTCACGTCGGTACGTTTCTTGACAAGATACCCATTCATCTCTGGCTCGATGGCGGCAGGCTGGCCGTCGCGCACGCCGGTTTGAAAGAGGACATGCTCGGCCGCGACAGCGAAAAAATCCGCTCATTCTGCCTTTACGGCGAAACGTCCGGCGAACAGGACCAGTTCGGTCTGCCCGTCCGCTATCATTGGGCGGCCGAATATGCCGGCAAGACGTCTGTCGTTTACGGTCATACGCCTGTTCCCGACGCCGCTTGGGTGAATGACACCCTATGCGTCGATACGGGATGCTGTTTCGGCGGCAAACTGACCGCGTTGCGCTGGCCGGAGCGGGAAATCGTCAGCGTACCTGCGGCGAGGGTCTACGCGGAAAGCCGCCGGCCGTTCGGCCATCCACCGGTTCGCCCGGGTGTGCCGGTGCCAGACAGCGTCTAGAGTTCGTAAACGACAGCGCCTCCGGTCAAGCCGGCACCGGCGGCACAAAAGAGCAGCCGATCTCCGCTCTTGAGTTCTGCCTCGGCAGAATGCAAAGACAACGTGAACGGGATCGTCGCGGCGGAACTGTTGCCGTAGTCCGCAACGCTCGACAGCAACCTGTCACTCGGCAGGCCGAGCTTTTTCTGCACCGCGCCGATGATGCGGGCATTCGCCTGATGCGGCACGCAGTAGCGCACATCGGAGATCGACATGCCAGCCGCGGCAAGTGCCTTATCGGACGCGCCGGCCATCATCTCCACCGCCTTCGCGAAGACCGCCCGCCCGTCGCGGATTCGCATCAGCGTATCGGATGGATCGCGCACCGTGTTGAACGGCTGACGGCTGCCTCCGGCCGGGATCTGGATGAGATCGTAGCTCGCTCCGTCGGTCGCAAGTTCGATACCCCGGATCCCTGCTGTCGGCCGCTCGTCCGGCGCAACGAGTACGGCGCCGGCAGCATCCGCGAATAGAATGACGCTCGACCGCTCCTCAGGATTCGTGCGCCGGGAGAGGATGTTGGCGGCGATGACGAGCACGGGTTTCCGGTGAAGGCGCGCGAAGCCATCCGCGTAGGCCAGCGCATGCAGGAAGCCGCCGCACGCGCCCGCCATGTCGATGCCGCCCGCACCGTTCAACCCCAGACGGTAAGCCACGAGTGGCGCGCTCGGCGGCAGCAGGTGATCCGGCGTCGACGTCGCGAGTATCAGAAGGCCGATGCGATGGCGGTCGAACCCGATCCGCGTCAACGCCATCTCGCCTGCCTGGACGGCCATATCCGAAAGCGCCTCGCCGGCGGCCGCATAGCGGCGCTCGCGGATGCCGGTTCGTCGCAGAATCCAGCCATCCTCGAGACCGAGACGTGCTTCGATCTCCGCATTGCCGACACGGCGGGCAGGCGCATAGTGGCCGGTGGCGATGATCGTGGAACCCATGTCGGACTTTCGAGCGATAGATGTCACGCCACCGCATCGGCCGCATTGAGGATCGACGCGTAGACACGGTCGAGATCGTGGGCAGTCGAGCAGTAGGGCGGCATCACGTAGATGGTATTGCCGAGCGGCCGCAAGAGAACGTCGGCGGCAAGAAATCGTTGGTAGAGCTTCGGCCCGGCACCCGCAAGATATCCGCGATCCCCGACGTCGAGATCGACAGCGGTGATCGTGCCGGTCCGGCGCGGATTGGTAAATCGCCGGTCCGCCGCCAGCGCCTCCAGCCGCTCCTGCTGCATCGCGCAGAGACCATCGAGCGGCGGCAGAACAGGGGCGGCGAGCCAGAGATCGAGATTGGCTGAAGCCGCGGCGCAGGCAATCGGGTTGGCAGTGTAGCTCGACGAATGGAAGAACGTTTTCGTGCGGTCGGTCGAATAGTGAGCATCGAAAATCGCGCGCGTGGCAAGCGTCGCCGCCAGCGGGACCACGCCTCCCGTGATGCCCTTCGCCACGCACAGGAGATCCGGGGTGACACAGGCTTGTTCGCATGCGAACGCCGTACCGGTCCGTCCGAAGCCCGTCATCACCTCATCGGCGATGAAAAGGGCGCCGTGCGCCTTCGTGATCTCAAACAGACGCCGCAGGAAGGGCGCCCCGTACATCAGCATGCCGCCCGCGCCCAGGACGAGCGGTTCGATAATCAACGCCGCCGCGGGCTCTTCCGCCAGCAAAGTTTCCAGTGTGGCGAGCGTCGTCTCTTCGCGCCCCGCCTCGGGATAAGGTAGCCGGGCCACGTCGAATAGCATCGGCTCGTAAGGCGCGTTGAAAATCCCGCGCGCACCCGCCGACATCGTCCCGATCGTATCGCCGTGGTAGGCATGTTCGAGCGCGATGATGCGCGAACGCCGCTCACCGATATTGCGCCAGTAGCCGAGCGCCATTTTTAAGGCTACTTCCACGGCGGTCGATCCGCTGTCGGAATAGAAGACGTGCGCCAGATCCCGGTTGCCGAGGCTGCGCGAGACGAGGCGCAGCAGCTTTTCGGCCGTCTCTTCGGCCGGCTCGTGTGTGAAGCCGGCAAAGATGACCTGATCGAGCCGGTCCACCTGTTGCTTGATCGCGGCGACAATGTCGGGCTGGCGGTGGCCATGTGTGACGACCCACCAGGACGAGATGCCGTCATAAATCCGGCGGCCGTCATTCGTCGTGAGATAGGCACCCTCGGACCCAGCGACCGCAATGGGAAGCGGGGCAACCGCGTGTTGCGTGAACGGATGCCAGACCGTCGATCGGCTCACACGAAGTCCTCCTGCCGGAAATGCGATGTGAAGGCGTCTCGCAGCGTATGCGCGTTGAGCTGCGGCAGATGTGGCAACCGGCCCAGAACCCGAACATCGCCCATCTCGCCGATCGTGCGAATGTTGTCGGAATTGTCTTCGCCGACGAAGGCAACGCCATGCAGCGGGATCTCCTGCATCCGCAGCGCGGCAATGGAGAGAAGGGTGTGGTTGATCGTTCCAAGCGTGGTCCGCGCGACGAGAATGACCGGCAGATCCCACTTCCGATAGAGATCGATCTGCAGGAACTCGCGTGTAATGGGCACCATCAATCCGCCGGCACCTTCGACGACGAGAGAACCGTTCACGGGAGGTGGCACCAGGGTTGCGGGTTTGATCACGATGCCGTCGAGTTCCGCCGAACGGTGCGGCGACAGCGGCGCATTGAGGCGATACTTCTCCGGCAGGATATGACTGGCCGGCAGCCCGGATAGCCGGGTCACCGTTTCCTTGTCGCCTTCGGGCGCCACGCCGCTCTGGATCGGCTTCCAGTAATACGCACCGAGGGCACCGGCGAGACCTGCCGAAAACACGGTCTTGCCGACGTTGGTATCGGTGCCGCTCACGACAAACGTACGGGTCATGGTTCGGTTCTCTGAAGTTCACGGGAAAGAGCGTCGACGAGAGACAGCATGTCAGCAGCGCTGGCGTTCAAGGTCAGCGACACGCGCAGCCGCGCCGTTCCTTCCGGGACGGTCGGAGGGCGCACGGCGCGAACGTCAAAACCCTGCTTCTGGAGCGCGTCGGCGATCCAAACGGCCCGCGTATCGCTTTTGACGATGACCGGCTGGATCTGAGTGCCGGTGGGAGCGATGCCGCACGACCCGGACAGCGCCGCGCCGAATATTGCGATCCGCTCGTGCAGCGCTTCGCGTCTCTCCGGAGCCGAAGAAGACAGCGCCAATGCGGCGCGCACGCCTGCGGCCATCAGCGGGGAAGGGGCCGTGGCGTATATGAATGGCCGAGCCCGATTGACAAGATAATCGCGCAGCAGTCGAGGTGCGACGATCAGGGCGCCCATGACGCCAAGGGCTTTGCCGCAGGTATGCAGCGAGACGACATGGGGCGCGCCTTCCAGGCCGTGGCCGAGACCGCGCCCTGCCGGTCCGAAGACACCCGTCGCGTGCGCCTCGTCAATGACGAGCATGGCCTCAATCTCCCGCGCCAGCTGATCGAGGCTGGCAAGCGGCGCGCGGTCGCCCTCCATGGAGTAAAGGCTCTCGACCGCGATCCATACGCGGCCCATTCGGCCCGCTTTTCGCCAGTCGCGGATTGCATCGCGAAAGGCATCGGCATCGTTATGGGCCACCGCAACCCGGTCCGCCTTGCTCAGGCGCATTCCATCATGAGCGCTGGCATGAACGAGTTCGTCGTGGACGATGAGGTCGCCCCGTTGGGGCAGTACTGAAAAGATCGCCGTATTGGCTGCGAACCCGCCACCCATGTAGAGAGCCGAGTCCCCGCCGAAGAAACGTGCTGCTTCGTCTTCGAGCGTCTCGTGTTCCGGATCGTTGCCGCGCAGAAGCCGTGAACCGCCGGCGCCGACGGGAACTCCGCGCGCGATAGCGGCCGTGATGGCGCCCGCAAGGTCGGGCGACGCCCCCAGGCCAAGGTAGTCGTTTGATGAAAAATCGACGCCGCGCCGTGGCGCCAGCGCGCGCAAACGCCCGCGCGAAGCGAGCGCCTTCAGTGCGCGCTCGTGGTCTTCGTGCATGCCGGACGGTCGGGGTGGGCTGCGTTGCCCGAGTTATGCGAGGACTCGATTTCTGCCGGCTTGAGGCCGAGCTTGGAGAAAAGAACGGTGTCCTTGTCTTCACCCGGATTATCGGCGGTGAGCAAAACTTCGCCGCAGAAGATCGAATTTGCACCGGCAAAGAAGCACATCGCCTGCAACTCGTCTGTCATCTCCGTGCGGCCGGCCGAAAGACGGACCATCGACTTCGGCATCATGATGCGCGCGGTCGCAATGACGCGCACAAAGGCGATCGGGTCGATTTTCTCGATCTTCTCGAGCGGGGTTCCGGGAATGGCGATCAGCATATTGATCGGCACGCTTTCCGGGTGCTCGGAGAGGTTGGCGAGCGTCACTAGCATGTCGACCCGGTCGGCCGCTTCCTCGCCCATGCCCATGATCCCGCCCGAGCAGACCTTCATGCCGGCGGCCCGGACGCGCTCCAGGGTGTCGAGGCGGTCGGCGTAGGTGCGGGTCTTGATGATCTGCGGATAGAACCGCTCGGATGTGTCGACGTTGTGATTGTAGTAGTCGAGGCCCGCATCCCTAAGACGTACGACCTGATCGTCGGTGAGCATGCCGAGCGTCATGCACGTTTCCAGGCCCATGGCCTTCACACCCTCGATCATGGCCACGATCGTGCCCATGTCGCGCTCCTTGGGTTCGCGCCAGGCGGCACCCATGCAGTAGCGGGTCGCGCCGCCTTCTTTCGCCCTGCGGGCCTCCGCCAGAACGCGCTCCACTTCCATGAGCTTCGACGCCTTGAGGCCCGACTCGTGATGCGCGGACTGGCTGCAATAGCCGCAGTCCTCCGCACATCCCCCCGTCTTGATCGACAGGAGGCGGCTCATCTGGACCGAGTTTGGATCGAAGTTCTGGCGGTGCACGCTTTGCGCGCGAAACAGCAGATCCATGAGCGGCAGGTCATGGATCGCCAGCGCCTCCTCGCGGGTCCAGTCGTGGCGGATGGCGAGGTCATCCGGGCGAAAGGCTGTCGCTGGATTGGCGTGCACGTTCATCTGGAAAGTCTCTCCTCGTCCCGACCGCATGTGACAGCCGCCGACCCCCGTTGTACCGGGGTTCTGACGTGGGGCAAGGCCCTCACCGCCTCAAGGACAACTCGTCCCGGGCATAGGGGCCGGACAGGGATCACGTGGCCGGTTCCGGCCGCTGTCCACGCTCATATGATAAGCCGCAGTGTTGGTCCGGTGCGGTCGCCGGCAACCCCAGCTCGAATAAAAAACAAATCAAAACAGACGGTTGAGTTCTTTTCTAGGAGCTAGCAGCGTGCACGGACCTGCCGGGCATGGAATACCTTAAACCCCGATCTTGCCACCGCCACGCCGGGTGATGGCAACCACGCTCGGACGCGGTGGCATTCCGTCCTTGAAGTCGGGCCAGCGCGTCGTGGGCGTCTCCGCGGTGGCCAGAACCTTGGGGTCCTCGCTCTCGCCGGGATGCTGGACGGCGACGAACAGGGTTTCCAGATCGGGCGTGAAGCAGGGACCGCATAGCTCCGCCCCGACCGGGCAGCGGAAAAACAGCTTGGACGTTCCTCGCAGTGCCCCGTCCGTCTCCATGGAGAAAAGGCCGTCGGTCCTACCAGTGATCTCAGCGTTATTCCCGTCGGTGGCGACCCACAGGCGCCCATCTGCATCAACGGCGCAGTTGTCCGGCATCCCGAACCAGCCGTCGGCGGTCGTGGCGGGATTGAAGGTAGCGCCGACGGCGGCAACGGACGGGTCTCCGCACTTCACCAGGATTTCCCACGAGAACCCTGTCGACGCGTGGTCGCCGCTGTCGGGCGTGATTTCTACGATATGCCCAAAGCGGTTCGCGGCTCGCGGGTTGGCGGCCTCGGTCTCTGCCGCAGTTCTTTTGTCGTTGTTGGTCAGCATGACGTAGACCTTGCCCGTTCGCGGGTTCGCTTCCACGTCCTCCGGCCGGTCCATCTTCGTCGCGCCCAGCCGGTCTGAGGCCAGCCGGGCATGGATGAGAATCTGCCCCTGGTCGGCGAACTCCTCAAGCCGCGGGTCGCCCGAACGCAGCGCCAGCCATTCTCCGCGTCCATTCGCATCGAAGCGGGCGACATACAGTGTCCCGGCGTCGAGGAGATCCATGTTTGCAACGCGATTGCTGGTATCAACGCGGCCCTCGGTCACGAATTTGTAGACGTAATCGAACCTCTGGTCGTCGCCCTGATAGACGACGAACCGGCCATCCTTGTTGACCACGTTGCCAGCACCCTCATGCTTGAAGCGGCCAAGCGCGGTGCGCTTTCTTGGCGTCGACGCGGGGTCGAGAGGGTCGATCTCCACAACCCAACCGAACCGGTGGCACTCGTTCGGCTCTGTGCCGACATCAAAACGCCCATCCACACGGTTCCACGGATAAAAACCTTCAGGAACGCCATAGCGGCTGTAGGCTTTCGCCAGGGGCGAGGCTGCGGCAGCGTCCTTGTTCGAAAAGTAGTAATTGACGTTTTCTTCGCACGTCAGCCAGGTGCCCCACGGCGTCACGCCGCCGGCGCAGTTGTTGAGCATGCCCAGAACCTTCGTGCCTGGGGGATCGGCGTTGGTTCTCATCAGGGGATGTCCGGCGGCAGGGCCGGAGATCTGCATCGGTGTCGAAGCGGTGATGCGGCGGGCGTACTTGGAATCAGGCACGGCGCGCCAACGGCCATCGACCCGCTCGACCTCGATGATGCTGCCGCCGTGAGCCGCCATCGACGCGCGGATCTGCTCGTCGGAGAGAGCCTTCACGCGATCGGCGCGCTTGTCGCCTGTCAGGCCAAAATACATGAGCTCGTCGCTCGTGTATTCGTGATTGACGACGAGGAGCCCGCGGTCGCGTCCGCCGTCGAGCGGAATAAAGCCGATAAAATCGTTGTTGTAGCCGAACTGCTGCTCTTGCGACGAAGCCGACGGTCGTGCCGGATCGAACGGCGCAGCGCCGGGCAGCACGGGGTCGCCCCAGCGAACCAGAATGTCGGCATTATAGCCGGCGGCGACATGGTGCGTTTCATCCGATCCTGCAGCCACCTCCGCAAAGTCGAAGCGCGATACCGGCGAGGCGTTTTCAGCCGCTGCCGGCTTTGCGCCGCTCATGGTCAGCGGAGCGGCCACGGTCGCGGCCACCGATACGGCGAGTGCGCCACGCATCAGATCGCGGCGCGACAGCCGCTCGGCCAGCACATCGCCGAAGGTCCGGTTGCTGGATGGATTGGCCGGCTCGTCTTCCCCCTCGTCAAGCGGGAGGTTCGGCAGGACCGGCGGTGACGTCATGAGAAGGTTTCCGTCAGTGGATATGGCAGCGCGAAGCAGAACTTCGCTACGCGCCAAGCTTGAAGGTTTTATGTAAGGGCCGGGACTTCAGTTCCGTTCTTCCGGCAGGACGGGCAGGGCGAAGACGTTGATACCCTCTTCATCGAGTTCAGCGACTTGCTCGGGCGACGCTTCTCCGTATATCCCGCGTTCCGGCGCCTCCGCGTAGTGGATCTTTCGAGCCTCCTCGGCGAAACGCGGACCGACGTAGTCCGCACGCTTCTCGATCTCGGACCTGATCTTGCGGACGATCTCGGCGATGGCCGGCGGTATATAGGCATGGGCCGTGGGCGCAGCCACGTCCGAGGACGTTACTGCAGGCGCTTCGGGCACTTTGAACGTCGAACGCGCTGCTGTTTTGAAACCAGGCATCGAATTCGTGACCGGTCCCGCAGACAAGGCTGTACTTGATCATGCTCCGCTCCGGTTCTCGACCGTGAATGGGCGGTCGTGCCCCAGGGAAGGTACGCGAGATCGAGCGTCCTCGACCGCGTTCAAGTCTATATCGGCGAAGATGACTGAGGGCTGAACGCCGGCCTCGGCCAGAACCTGTCCCCACGGCGAGATGATGAGGCTGTGACCGAACGTATCGCGGCCGTGCTCGTGCCGCCCGCCCTGGGCCGCAGCGAAGACATAGCACTGACATTCGATCGCCCGCGCCCTGAGCAGCGTGTGCCAGTGCGCCTCGCCGGTGACCTTGGTGAAGGCGGCCGGAACGGCGAGGAACTTCGCCCCCGATTTCGCCAATGCGCGGTAGAGATGAGGAAAGCGCAGGTCGTAACAGATCGACAGGCCCAGTCCTCCCCACGGCAGTTCGGCGACGACCGCCCGTTCGCCCGGCCGGTAATTCTTGCTTTCTCGATAGCTCTCGCCGCCCGGGAGATCGACGTCGAACATATGAATCTTGTCGTAGCTCGCCGCGATGCCGCCGTCAGGCCGGAGCAGGTAGGCGCGGTTGGCGATCTTGTCCGCCGCGACCTTCACCGGCATCGATCCAATGTGCAGCCAGATCTTCAATTCTTCGGCCAGGGCCTGGAATTGCGCGAGCGCCCGGTTGCCATCCTCCGGCTCGACGGCCGCGAACAGCTTCGCCGTCTCCAGTTCCATGAGTGTCGTGACTTCGGGCGTCTGCACATAGTCCGCGCCACCTGCAGCCGCTTCACGGATCAGCGCCACGGCATCCGCGATATTCCGGTCCACATCACGCCCGGAGCAGAGTTGCACGAGAGCGGCTCGGAACGTCCGGCCGGTGTTGGAATGAGACATGGAACCCTTCGAACAAACGGTAGCGATTTGTGCCGAGGCCGTGCTGGGCTAGGCCGTAAGTAGACCGTCGAGCTTGCCGTTACGGTCGAGCGCATGAAGATCGTCGCAACCGCCAACGTGCGTCTCGCCGATCCAGATCTGCGGCACCGTCGAGCGGCCGGCCCGCGCCGACATCTCCGAGCGCAGTTGCGTGTTCCCTGTCACGTCGATCTCTTCGAACATGGCACCTTTGGTGCGCAGAAGTTCCTTGGCGAGGTGACAGTAAGGGCAGTACTCGGCGGTGTAGATGACGACTTTCTGCATCGTGTGCGCGGCCCTCCAAGCTTGCACCAGCGCCGTCATAATAGGGTGCGACAGGCCTTGCGGAAAAGACCGCGGATGCCGCAGTCCGGTGGTTTTCTAACTTTTAATCATGGGCCGGTTTCAGGCATTGCCGGCCATCTCGTGCCCCTACTCGGTGGTCCCCTCGCCCGTCGCAAGGGCCAGCGCCAGAACCGAGACGTGTTCGGCGCCTGCCCGGCGCAGCGCGCGGGTGGCGGCCGACACGGTCGCCCCCGTGGTCACGACGTCGTCGATCAGCACGATCCTCCGGCCCTCGATCCGTTCTCGTCTATCTTCACGGACCGCAAAGGCGCCGCGCACGTTCTCCTCGCGTTCGCGGCGGCTCAGACCGACCTGCGACGCGGTGGATCGGACCCGAACCAGCGACAGCGGGTCGGCAGGCACACCAGTCCGCCGGGAAACCTCGCCACCCAGCCGTGCCGCCTGATTGAAGCGGCGGCGGAGCAGTCGCGACCGGCTGAGCGGAATGGGGACGACAAGATCCGCGATAGCCAGAATGTCCTTGCCGGCATCCACCAGCCATACCCCTAGGAGACGCGTGAGGTCGTCCCGGTCATGAAATTTGAGGTCGTGGATTAGGCGCCGCATCAACCCCGCATAGTGCGCGGCCGCTCGCGCCTGATCGTAAGCCGGAGGGGCGGCCATCGCTGCGGCGGAAAGCGACACCTCTCCCGTGGCGAAAGGCAAAGGAAGGCCGAGACGGTCGCAGAGCGGAGGCCGTATGAAGTCGATACCGCTCCAGCAGGAGGCGCACAACGTATCGTGCGCCGTCATCGGGACATGGCAACTGAGGCAGACCGGCGGCAGGATGAGGTCGGACAGGGAAGACCATGTGCGCCGGAGACGGGCCTTGAAACGCGCGCGACCGATCCCACCCGCCGGTTCGGCTATTTTGAAGTCACGTCCTGCCATACCCTATGTTAGTCGGAACCATCGGCCGGCGCGAGTGCCCAGGTGATCTGAGCGATGAATAACCCGCACGACATTTTTGATCGTGGCCTCCTGCGATTGAGACGCCGTCGCGCTGCGCCTCACATGCGCGATCACGATTTTTTGCTCGACCGGTTTTGTCAGGATTTGGAAGAACGGCTGAGCCTCATTCGGCGCAGCTTTAGCTCCGCACTGGTGCTTGGGGCGCAAGGCGCTGCGATCGGCGCGCTTCTGCAACGGCACGGCCTGAGAATGATCGTGGAGGCCGAAACAGTGCTCGATCTCCTCGGCCCGCAATCGGACCTGCGCGTGCTGGCCGACGAGGAGGCTCTTCCATTCGCCGAGCAGAGCTTCGATCTTGTCATTGCACCGCTCACGCTCCAGTTCGTCAACGATCTGCCGGGGACGCTTCTCCAGATTCGCCACTGCCTGAAGCCCGACGGCCTCTTCCTCGGAGGAATGTTCGGCGGCGCAACACTGCACGAACTGAGACAGTCCTGGCTGGAAGCAGAAGCCCAGGTCTACGGCGGCGCCTCGCCCCGTGTCGCGCCTTTCGCGGATGTGCGCGATCTCGGTGGCCTGTTGCAGCGGGCCGGATTCGCTCTGCCCGTCGTCGACTCCGACAGCTTCAGGGTCCGCTACCCTTCCGCGCTCGCCCTTATGCTGGAATTGCGCGCGATGGGCGCCGGCAACGTGCTGCGCGACCGCCGGCGTGTCCCAGTCGGCCGCCATATTCTGCAGCGTGTCGAAGAGATCTACGCCGAACGCTTTAGGGATCCGGACGGCAGAATTCCCGCGACCTTTGAAATGCTGGTGATGACCGCCTGGGCCCCGCATGAAAGCCAGCAGAAGCCGCTGCAGCCCGGTTCTGCCAGCGCGCGGCTCGCCGACGCACTGGGCGTAAAGGAATTGCGGGTTCAAGATCGGGATCACTGAAACTGCCAATATCCGTCCGATGCCGTACGCTGACTGGAAATCGAGCAACAGAAACAAGGCCCCTTTCGTGAGCGAAACGCGTACCCCACAACGTCCATTCGATGCGGTGATGCTGAGCGCCGGAGATGGTCATTGGCTTTATGTGGAACAATGTGGTGATCGAACAGGCATACCGGCTGTTTTCCTGCACGGTGGGCCGGGCAGCGGCGCCCAGCATTCGCATCGCGACCTGTTCGACCCAGGCCGCTTCCGCGCGATCCTCTTCGATCAACGCGGCGCGGGGCGCAGTCATCCCTATCTTTGCACCCGTTCGAACACGACGGCCGATCAGATTGCCGATATCGAGCGGATCAGAACTTATCTGGGAATCGAGCGCTGGCTCGTCGTCGGTGGCTCGTGGGGGTCCACGCTCGGCCTCGCCTATGCGCAAGCGCATCCAGAACGGGTTTCAGGCCTCGTGCTGCGCGCGATCTTTCTCGGCACGGACGAGGAAATCCGTTGGGCGTTCCTGGAGGGCCCGAAGCGCTTCCGCCCCGAACTCTTCCGCGCCTTTGTCCACGAGCTTCCCGTCGCCGAACGATCCGATCCGCTCGGCGCCTATGTGGCGCGGTTGCTTGATCCGGATCCCAATGTTCATGTCCCCGCTGCGGTTGTCTGGAACGCATACGAACGCGCTCTTTCTGAATTGGTCCCGTCGGCACCCGTCCTTCCCGAGCGAAGCTCGGCCAAGGGAGCGCGGACGCCGCCGACACCCATCCTCGAAGCTCACTATATCGCCAATAATTTCTTCCTTCGGCCGGGACAGCTTCTCGATGAGACATGGCGGCTGAGCGGCATTCCCGGCGTGCTCGTGCAGGGCCGCTATGATCTGCTCTGTCCACCGGCCGCTGCCGAAGCCGTCGCGGCCGCCTGGGGCTCACAATGCCGGCTCCGCTTTGTGGAGCGTGCCGGCCACGCCATGACCGAGCCGGGGATTTTCGATGCGCTCCGGGAAGGGATCAACACTCTCGCTGACCAGATGTTCGGCCGCTGACGGTCACTTCTTGGCAAGCGGGTGGTGTTCGAAAACGATCTTCTTCAATCGCTCTTCCAGAACATGCGTGTAGATTTCCGTGGTCGAGATGTCCGCATGTCCAAGCAACTGCTGGACCGTGCGAAGATCGGCGCCCCGATCCAGAAGATGGCTCGCGAAGGCATGCCTGAGAACATGGGGAGAGACGCGCTCTGGATCTAGACCAGCCGATTGCGCGCATGACTTCAATTCGAGCGCGAATGCCTGGCGCGTCACGTGTCCTTCCGCGCCGCGCGACGGAAACAGCCACTTCGTCGGCAACAGGGGCGACAGGCCCTCCTCAGGGTCGCTGCCGAGTGCCAGATAGCGATCGAGCGCCTGTCTGGCGGCGCTGTTCAGCGGCACGAGCCGCTCTCTGCCGCCCTTGCCCTTTATGACGAGAACCCGCGCATCGCCGCTGAGCACGGCGCGGGGCAACGAAACGAGCTCGCTGACGCGCATGCCCGTGGCATAGAGCATTTCGAGGAGTGCGTGGAACCGCACCGCGCTGGCGAATTCCCGGCCCGTTTTGCCCTCGATGGCACGCGAAGCCGATTGCATCAGGCGATCGACTTCTGACACTGACAGAGTTTTCGGCAAAGGCCGGCCGAGTTTCGGGGCCCGTGCGCCGGAAGCCGGGTTTTCGTCCACCAACCCGTCCGCTTCGAGATGCTTGTAGAGCTGTCGCAATGCCGACAATCGTCTCGCTCGCGAAGCTGGAGAAAGTCCTGCTTGCCCCAGTTTTTCCAGATAACCTGCGACGTGCTCGCGGCGGGCGCTGCGCACGGCGGCATGATGGGTCTGCAGGTAGCCCGCGAAATCATGGAGATCGCGCCGGTAGGCGTCGAGCGTGTTCTGCGAGGCTCCCCGCTCGGAAGCGAGCGTGTCGAGGTAGCCCGCGATCAGTGCCTCGTCGTCGGCTGCCATGACCTCAACCTGTGACCCTTGGCCAGCTCATGAAAAGGGCCTCGAGGGCAAGCGCTCTGGCGTCGCTGTCGAGACCGGCGCTTCTCAGAGCACGAATGCTATCGCCAAGAGCGATGATGTGGGCGCCTTCCGCTCCGTTTGGACCGACCGACTGCATGGTGAGGAGCACCGTATGTCCGAATTCTCTTTTCTTGGCCGCGGCCGAAAGCGCACTGAGAACACCGGTCTCGGGCAGGTGCCCCGTGTCGGGTTGCGGTGTGCGGCTCGCCAGATCCCACAACGGGATCGGAACCTGGATTTGCAGAGCGTCGAGAACCGTGACCACCCGGTGCAGCTGTTCGGGCGTGAATCGGCCACGGGCCGCCTGATCCTGAAGAGCATCGAGATGGCGCCCGCGTCCGTCGGTGAGAGCCGGATCGACAACGTCGGCGAGCGCCAGCCAGTGCGCGTAGCTCTGGGGACCGGCCTGGAGACCGTCGAGTGTTCCGCCGAATTCCGCCCAGGTCCGCACCGAGCCGAAGTCGCCGGACGCCAGCCCCATCTCGATGGCTGTCTCGGTGAACCAGCCGATCTCGGGCACGCGTGGAACCGCCGCCGCGGCGGGGGCCATCATTTGCAGGGCTGGCCAGTAGAGCCCGGCCGTCCGCATCTCATCGAGGAACGACCGGATGAGCCGGGCTTTCTTTAAGGGTGTCGCTTCGTCCTGCGCCGCCTGGAACAACGCGGCGTGGCGGGTCGCCTGGCCGGCGGCACCCTCGGCACCGGGCGCGCCGCCCCCGAACGCACGGTAAGCCGCGGCGAGATCCTGGAAACGGCCAGCATTCAGCTGAGCCGCACGTTCCAATGCCGCGAGCCGCAGCGCGGGATCGATCGAAGGATCTCGCGCCAGGATCGTGAGAAGCCCCGGCGAGGCCGTCTCGATGAGCCCGGTTGGATCCGTGGCGCCGCCAAGTTCAAGGATGCGCCAGTCGACAGGACCGGCCTTCTGTCCCTTTGCGAGCGTGGGTTTCGAGCCCGCCGATATGGCATCGATGGCAGAGAGCCCGGCACTTTCAGCAACGCCTTCGTCGCGCGCCAGCGCCACCTGCAATTCGGCAGACTCTTTCTGATCCGAGGCGATGGCGCAGTAGGCGCGAACGAGGATGGATTGCCCCTTGAGCCCGGCGGGCAGGGCAGACTTCCCGGCATTGATGGCCTGGACATTGCGGCAGCCGGCGTCGCGATCGCCACGCGCGATGGCGGTGCGCGCGGCCAGCACCGAGAGAACCGGATCGTTCACCGGCATCGCAACGCGCTCCGAAAGCAAGGCGGCGGCCTCGTCGATGAAGCCCGACCGGTCGAGAGCCTCCACCCGGATAGCAGTGAAACGGACGTCGTTCACGCCGCCTTGTGGCGGTGGGACATTCGAAGTGATCAGCTTGCGAAACAAACCCTGCAGCGCGGGTGAGCGCGGTGGTATTTCGAGAGTCGCGATTGCTTTTTCCACCTCTTCGATGGTCATACCTTGCCATAACTCGTAAGGCAGCCCCGTTCCATCTTGCGCCATCACGGGTGCGAGGTCGCCCCGCGCCACCTCTCCAGACCGGTCATTATATACAGAAGGATAATTGGAAGGCGGATTAGGTGCCGCGGACGTCGACGCGGGATCGGCCCCCGCGTCCGGTGCTGATCGAACGGGTTCCGCGCCGGCTGGTGGGGAGGCTAGGGCCGGCGGCTGCAAGGCCGCGCCGGCAGGTGCCGCCGGTGCGTCGAGCGGAGCAAGAGATTCCCGCTGGATCGTCTCGATTGCTCCGCCCCCTGCAGGCGGAAGTTCGGACGGTTTGATGATGTCGTCTCCCAGCGTTTGCGCGGCAGGGCGCTGCTTTGCAGCCGGCGTGCGGGACGTCTCGGGTTCCGCGAATGGGCTTGGAATGGCTCCAGCCCAGCCGCAGGTCGCCAGAGCGCCGCAGAAGACCAGGCTCAGCAGCGAGCGGAGGATGCAGCGCATGGCCCGAAAGGCTCACTCTTTGCGGATCTTGACGCCCGGCACGACCTTGACCTCTTCGCGCTGCGTTGGCTCGTACTTGGTCGCCAGCACCCACATCGCGCCGGTGAACAAGGCAGCGACGGAAACCACGACAACAAGAAAACGGATAAGGCTCGGCATGGTGGTTGATCCGTCCCCTGGACGATTTCTGTCCGTGTAAATTGGCACCAATGTGGTCAGGTCCGGGCAGACGGTAAACAAACCTTGACGGCAGCCGCAACCCGGGGACCTTCCCGATCCGGCATTTGAAATTAGCGCGGCGATAAGCAATACACGGTTCGGGACTGTGTTTGCCCGGAACTTTGCACGATTCGGGGCACGCCCGTTGGAGACCGATGGACCAGCCGAAGGAGATGAACAGCACGGAAGCGCTGCTTTCCCTGTTGGGTGAGCGGTCCATCGTGCTCGTCGGCCTCATGGGCTGTGGAAAGTCATCCGTCGGCCGCCGGTTGGCCTCGCGCCTGGGCATCGGCTTCGTCGATGCCGACGAGGAGATCGAGCGCGTTGCCGCCAAGACCATCGTCGAAATCTTCGCTGACCACGGCGAGGCCTATTTCCGGGATGGAGAACGCCGCGTCATCGGTCGATTGCTGGCCAGCGGTCCTCAGGTGTTGGCGACCGGGGGGGGCGCATTCATCAATCCCGAGACCCGCGCCAAGATCCGCGAACGCGGTGTGTCGGTGTGGTTGCGCGCTGAACTGCCGGTTCTCATGCGCCGCGTGTCGAAGCGCGATACGCGGCCCCTGCTGAAGTCTGGAGATCCGGAAGCCACCATGCGTGACCTGATGGCCAAGCGCTATCCGGTCTATGCTGAAGCCGACGCCACCGTTGAAAGCCGGGACGTCCCCCACGACGTCATCGTGAATGAAGTGATCGCGGCGCTGAAGACGAAATTGGCCAAGGTGCCGGCGGCCGGACTGAACCAAGGATAAGCGAACCGCAATGCCCACACTCGTCCACTCCATGACCGGCCTCACCCGCGCGGAGAAGACGGTTCCCGTTCAGCTCGGAAGCCGCAGCTACGATGTCCTGATCGGACCCGGCCTGCTTCAGGAAGCGGGCCGGCTGATTGCAACGCGGGTCGGCAAGGGCAAGTGCGGCGTCGTCACCGACGACAACGTCGCGCGCCATCACCTCGCCACTCTCGAAGCGGCGCTCAAGGCCGAAAACCGGCACGCCGGTTCGATCGTTCTTCCGGCTGGGGAAGCGACCAAGAGTTTCAGCCATCTCGCACAGCTTAGCGAAGGACTGCTATCCATGGGACTGGAGCGCGGCGATCTCGTCGTCGCGTTCGGCGGCGGCGTGATCGGCGATCTTGCGGGCTTCGCGGCCGGAATTCTCCGCCGCGGCGTCCGCTTTGTGCAGATCCCGACCTCGCTTCTCGCCCAGGTCGATAGCTCCGTTGGCGGCAAGACAGGCATCAACACGCCCCAGGGCAAGAACCTGATCGGGGTTTTCCACCAACCGAGCCTCGTCATCGCCGACACGGACGTTCTCGCAACGCTGCCCGACAGAGAAATGCGCGCAGGATACGCCGAAGTCGCCAAATACGGTCTTCTCGGGGATGCTCCGTTCTTCGACTGGCTGGAAGCGAGTTGGAAGGGCGTGTTCGGCAACTCGGGTCCCGATCTCACGCGCGCGATCGAGACGAGCGTGAAAGCCAAGGCCGGCATCGTTGCCCGCGACGAGTTCGAAACCGGCGACCGCGCGCTCTTGAACCTCGGCCATACATTCGGCCACGCGCTCGAAGCCTGGACGGGCTATTCGAGCCGTTTGCTTCACGGCGAAGGCGTGGCCATCGGAACGGTGCAGGCCTTCCGCTTTTCCGAAAGCGAGGGCCTCTGCGCTCCCGGCACGGCACAGCGCGTAGCCGCACACTTTACGCAGGTCGGGTTGCCGACGAAGCTGAGTGACATACCCGGCGACAAGGCCGATGCCGATACACTTCTCAGGCTCATGGCCCAGGACAAGAAGGTCCGCGACGGCAAGCTCACGTTCATTCTTGTGCGCGGTATCGGCGATGCGTTCGTAGCGCGCGACGTAGACGCGGGCCGGGTCCGAGCATTTCTTGAACGCGAAATCAGCAGCTGAACCGCCGTCTCTCCCGTTGGATTAGCGCCAGCTGTTTGTCCTATAGTGCCCGCGCGGCTCGTCGAGCCGGGCGGCAACGGATCATGCCATGAGCATCGAAATTATTCTGACAGTAGCCGCGATCGCCCTGCTGATCGCGCTTTCTGCCTTCTTCAACATATCGGAAACGGCAATTACGGCCTCGTCCAGAGCGCGCATGCACGCACTTGAACAGGAAGGCAACGGCCGCGCCGCCACGGTGAACCGGCTGCTCGGCAGGCCCGAAAAACTGCTCGGCGCCATTTTGCTCGGCAATACGCTGGTCGACGTTCTGGCATCGGCTCTGGCGTCGGGATTGGCGGTGGGGTTCATGGGCGACATCGGCGTGCTTTACGCTACTGTCATAATGACCGTGCTGATCGTCATTTTCGGTGCGGTCCTTCCGAAAACCTACGCACTCGCTTTCTCGGACCGCGTGGCGCTTTTCGTCTCTCCACTGATGCGGACCGTCGTTGCCGCTCTGGCTCCGTTCACCAAGACCATTGAGTTGGTGGTTCGCCAGATACTTCGGCTTACGCCTACCAAGGCAGACGACGAGGCCAACATTCTTGCCGCCCACGAGGAGATCCGCGGCACGATCGACTTACAAGCCAAGGAAGGCACGGTTCCCAGGCATGATGCCGAAATGCTCGGCGGGGTTCTCGATCTGAAGGATCTTCAGGTGTCCGACATCATGATCCACCGCACCAAGATGGAGACGATGGAGGCCGATAGCGACCCTCAGGACGTCATCGACGAGATCCTGAAGTCGCAGTACACGCGCATGCCGCTCTGGCGCGACGAGCCGGAAAACATCGTCGCCGTATTGCACACCAAGGATCTACTGACAGCGCTGGGGCGCGTCGGTTGGGATGTATCCAAGCTCGAAATCATGAGCTTCGCGCAGGAGCCCTGGTTCGTGCCCGACACGACGAGCCTGAAGACCCAGCTCAACCAGTTTCTGAAGCGCAAGGCGCAGATGGCGCTGGTTGTCGACGAGTATGGGGAAGTGCAGGGGCTGATCACGCTGGAAGATATTCTGGAAGAGATTGTCGGGCAGATCGCCGACGAACACGACACCCACGAAATGTCCATCCGTCCCCAGGCGGACGGCACCGTGAACGTCGACGGGACGGTCGCCATTCGGGATATCAATCGGCACATGGAATGGAGCCTGCCTGAAGAAGAGGCGACCACGATCGCCGGGCTCGTCATCCACGAGGCCCAGACGATCCCGGAGCCCGGACAGGTGTTCATCTTCCACGGCTATCGCTTCGAGATCCTTCGCAAGTCGCGCAACAAGATCGCGGCGCTTCGCATCCAGAAACTGCCCTTGGTGGACGAGGACGACAGCGGCTGATCCTAGTGCAAGCTGCGCGGCTTGGTCATGCCGCCGCCGCGGCTGCCGGACTGCTCTTCGAACAGCTCGACGAGCTTGTCGGTCATTGCTCCGGCAAGTTCGCTCGCGTCGGTGATGGTAACGGCCCGTCGGTAGTACCGCGTCACGTCGTGGCCGATACCGATGGCGATGAGTTCGACGGGCGACCGCGTCTCGATTTCCTGGATCACCTGCCTCAGATGGTGTTCGAGATAGCTACCCGTGTTCACAGAAAGTGTGGAGTCGTCCACCGGCGCCCCGTCCGAAATCATCATAAGAATGCGCCGCTGCTCTGGCCGCGAAAGCAATCTCTGATGCGCCCAGGCGAGCGCCTCGCCGTCGATATTCTCCTTGAGCAGACCCTCGCGCATCATCAGCGCCAGCGAGCGCTTCGCGCGCCTCCAAGGTGCGTCGGCAGTCTTGTAGATGATGTGGCGCAGATCGTTGAGCCGTCCCGGATTGGGGGGTTTTCCGGCCGCGAGCCACTTCTCGCGCGCTTCGCCGCCCTTCCACGCTTTGGTCGTGAAGCCCAATATCTCGACCTTCACGCCGCAGCGCTCAAGCGTGCGCGCCAGGATGTCGGCGCAGCACGCCGCAACCATGATCGGGCGGCCTCGCATCGATCCCGAATTGTCGATCAGAAGAGTAACGACGGTGTCGCGGAAATCCGTATCGCGTTCGCGCATGAAAGAAAGCGCATGCATGGGATCGATGATGATCCGCGGCAGCCGCGATACATCGAGCGTCCCTTCCTCCAGATCGAAGTCCCACGCCCGGTTTTGTTTGGCGAGAAGACGCCGCTGCAGCCGGTTGGCAAGCCGCGACACCGTGGAAGCCAGCACGCGAAGTTCCTTGTCGAGGAAGGCGCGAAGCCGGTCGAGTTCTTCGGGTGTCGAAAGCTTTTCCGCCTCGATCACCTCGTCGCTGGCATTCGAGTAGACCTTGTAGCCGAAGTTCTCCGGTGCATCGAGAACCGACTGGTTCGGTCGCCACGGCTCAGCAGTATCGCTTTCCGCTTCTCCTTCCGCCTCGATCTCGATGTCCTGCATTTCGCCGGCATCGTCGGCTTCGGCGGTCTCGCCGCTCTCGCCTTCGCTGTCGCGTTCCTCGCCGGAGCTTTCTTCGCCCTCGTCGGATTCTTCGTCGCCTTCGCTCTCCTGCTCACCGCCTTGCGGTGTTTGCTCTTCTTCGTCCGGGTTGTCTTCGTTGTCGCCTTCGTTGGGCTGCTCTGCCATTTCCAGCGTGCGCAAAAGATCGCGCACCAGACGCCCGAACGCTTCCTGATCGCCGGATTTTGCGGCGAGCTGCTTCAGAGTCTTGCCGCAGCGCTTTTCCAACAGCGGCCTCCACACATCTGCCAGCGCCTTCGCCGACGCCGGCGGGGGTTGTCCCGTCAGCCGTTCGCGGACGATCAACGCCAAAGCCTCGTCGAGTGGCGCGTCCTCGCGCGACGTGACGTTGGCATATCGGCCGTGGGCGAAGTGGTCTTCGATTTTTGCGGCGAGGTTGCTCGCCATTCCGTCCATGCGATTGGCACCTATGGCTTCCACACGCGCGCGCTCGACGGCCTCGAAAACGGCGCGTGCCTCGCCCGACTGCGGCGCAATCTTGCGATGCAACTTCTCGTCGTGACAGGCCAGCGTCAGCGCCAGGCTGTCGGCCCAGCCGCGCACGACGGCCACTTCACGCTTGGAAGGAACTCGTGCGGGCTCGGGCAATTGGACATGGCTGCCAGTGAGCCCCGGCTTTCCGGGAGAGAACTCCACGTCGATCTTCTCGTCGCCGGCAATCGCGCGCACGGTCAGGCCGACCACCCGCTTCAAGGGCTCGCTCGGGGCTTCCTTGCGTTTGGGCGGCGGTGCCGTCATGGCAGTTCCGATCAGCTCAAGGCCACGTTGGCGGCGCTCTCCGGCAATTCCTCGCCAAAGGCGCGCTGATAGAACTCCGCAACGAGCGGCCGTTCCAGTTCGTCACACTTGTTGAGGAAGGTGACGCGGAAGGCGAAGCCAACGTCTCCGAAGATGTCGGCGTTTTCAGCCCAGGTAATGACGGTCCGGGGGCTCATGACGGTCGAAAGATCGCCGTTTATGAACGCCGACCGCGTGAGATCGGCCACGCGCACCATGGCGCCGACCTGCTTGCGCCTCGCGTCGCTTTTCGCAAACGACTTCACCTTCGCCAGGATGATTTTCACCTCGTCGTCGTGCGGCAGATAGTTGAGCGTCGTGACGATGGACCAGCGGTCCATCTGGCCCTGGTTGATCTGCTGCGTGCCATGGTAGAGCCCCGACGTATCACCGAGGCCGATGGTGTTCGTCGTTGCGAAAAGCCGGAACGCCGGATGCGGCTTGATGACCTTCGATTGATCGAGAAGCGTCAGCTTGCCCGACACTTCCAGAACGCGCTGGATCACGAACATTACGTCGGGCCGCCCCGCGTCGTATTCGTCGAAAACGAGAGCAGTATTCGAGCGCAGACAGTAGGGAAGAATGCCTTCCCGGAATTCCGTCACCTGCTTACCTTCCTTCAGGACGATCGCGTCCTTGCCGATAAGATCGATACGGCTGACGTGGCTGTCGAGGTTGACGCGGATGCACGGCCAATTGAGCCGTGCGGCCACTTGTTCGATGTGCGTCGACTTGCCGGTGCCGTGGTAGCCCTGCACCATCACGCGCCGGTTGTGCTTGAACCCTGCGAGGATGGCGAGTGTCACATCGCGATTGAAGAGATAATCCGGGTCTAGATCCGGCACGTGCTCGTCCGGCTTGGAAAAGGCTGGCACTTCCATGTCGGTCTCGATCCCGAACACCTGGCGCACCGACAGCTTGAGATCGGGCAGGGCCGTGGCTTCTTTCGACGGGGTGGAGGGTGACGGCGCGCGCATGTGACGTCCTTAGCGATAAAAGTTCTGGCGGCGCGCGGGGAAGGCAGAGCCGCTGGAAGTTGAGCTGGAACCAAAGCTGCCCAGGTTTGGGGTGTAGCTTGCCTGGGCGGTAACCCATCAGGTTACGATGTTCGCCGTCAAACGAGACCAGCCTGCTTGAGATAATTATAGGCTTGAATGATCTCGCGCAACTTCTCCTCCGAACGGGTGTCGCCGCCGTTCGCGTCCGGATGATGCAGTTTAACCAGCTCTTTGAAACGCGCCTTTATCTCGTCCTTCGATACGCCTTGTGCCAGCCCCAGCGTCACAAGCGCCTTCTTTTCAAGAGGCCGCAGTTGCCGCCGGCTGTCGGCGGGCTGGGCGCGGGACTGGCGCGCCCGCCAAGCATAGAATGCGCTCGGGTCATTGGGCGGGGGAGTTCCCGAGCCCGCCGCCGGGTCGGCAGCCCGGGCCGAAGCAGCGCCTTTTTCGCGCATGCCCGGAGCCCAGGAATTGGCAGCCATCTTCCAGGTCGGCCGGTGACCGGTCAGAGCATCTTTCTGGAAGTCGGCGACCTCGCGGTCGGACATGCCGTCGAAGTAATTATACGTGGCGTTGTACTCGCGTACGTGGTCGATGCAGAACGCAAAGTATTCGCCATCCCGGCCGCGTCCTTTCGGCGCACGGTGGGTCGCAGGCTGGTCGCACCCTTTGCGCTGGCAGCGAGGACCACCCTTGGGCGTTTCGTCCTGTTGGGTACGCTTTCCGCCGACACGGATGGAATCAAAATATTTCGATTGCAGCTTCATAAGCGACGATATGCTGATAGCACCTAGCCCTGACGAGCCGGGCACTCTATCACAGGACAGGTCCCGGCGTCGCCAGAGATGCATCAATGGAAGGTGGATTTCCTTCGTTGCCGGTACCGGCCGACGTCGCAGGCGGACACAGGATTGACGATGTCACTCGAAAAGCAGATACGCGACAAGCTAACGGTTGGACTGACGCCGGTCCGCCTTGACGTGATCAACGAAAGCGAATTGCACGCCGGGCACCGCTCATCGCCGGGCACGGGCGAGAGCCATTTCCGCGTGGTGGTCGTCTCGGCAAAATTTGCCGGGCTCTCGCGCGTCGCGCGCCACCGCCTTGTCAATGAGCTGATTGCGGATGAACTGACCGGTGGCGTGCATGCCCTGGCCTTATCGACCTACGCGCCGGATGAGAAGCAGTGACGTTGCCACCACGCAAACGGTCCGGCTCCGCAGAGCCGGACCGGAAACCGCTACGCGTCTCGTCGTCTACCACCAGCGCGGACGGCATACGCGCTCAACCCGGCAGTGTTTGTCGCCCCACCGATCGCGGATGCACACCCGATCCCAGAAGCAGTTGCGGCGCCAGCCACCGCGATACCAGCGGTTGTGACGGTGGCCGGCTTCCTTGAAGCGGTCATAACCGCCGCGCCCGTGGTCGCGAAAGCCATCGTCCTTTAAACCGCGTTCGTACCGGCCGCCGTTGCCCGGATCGGCGAATGCGGGAACCGTGCCCGCTGCGAGTAGCAGTCCGCTCGAAAGCAAGGCGGCGGTCATAAAGCGCTTCATGATGTTCTCTCCTCGAATGCGGCCGGTTGAACCGGCGCGCGGCCCAACTCGGTCCGGCGTGAGGGCATTGAGCCATTTTTCCAATGAACTGGGGCTGAACAGGCTGTTCACAACCCGTTGCCCTGATCCTGCCCCGTTGTGGTCGGATATCTGAACCTTCCTCAACTCGCAGTACGTGCGCCCCTTTTTCCTTGTGTCCGCCCATGCCCGATCGCCAATTGTCCAAAGAAGATGTCGAGACCATCATCGCGCGCATTCGCGAGGAGCTCGCGCGGCGCCGCATATCGCGGCAGCGACTGGCGGACGATGCCCGTATCAGTGTTTCCACGCTTGAAAAGGTTCTGTCAGGGCGGCGCACGTTCACGCTCGCGACGCTTCTTCGTCTCGAAGATGCGCTCGGTATCACCCTGCGTCCGGTACCGTCTGCGGGAACGCGACCTGCGCCGGAACGTCTTCCCGTCGCCCCCGACGAGTTGGGCAACTACGTCCGCGCCCAGGCCGGGTGGCTCGAAGGGTCCTACGTGACACTGATGCCGTCATTCGCAGAGCGCGCGGCTATCTCGGCTTATCGTACAGACATTCTCTGGGACAATTCCGGCTCGAGTCTTGTTTTCAGCGAGAGCGAGCGCGCCGACAGCGGCTCGATGCACCGCGGCCGCGTTGCCATGCCCAATGAGTCGGGTCACGTCTACCTCGTGACGAGCCGCCACGGGCAGCAGCGCCTCACTATCCTCTCGCGTCCGACGCGTGAGGGATCCATGCACGGGATACTGGCCACGATTCACTCGGGCAAGGGCGCCCCGCCGACACCGGTCGCAGCCCCGATTGCCTTCCTGCCGATCGCCTCCGGGGCGCGGCCGGTGTTTGGCCGGATCTCCCAGGGACAGACGAACTATGCCCGTTATCGCGCGCTCCTGCGCCGGACGCTCGACGACTCCTTTGCCGTCTTGATGCCGATTTAGCCATGAACATGATTTGAGATTAGCGGCCCATCACGTTCTCCGATAAGGAGTGCGTTGATCTTCCTGGCGGCGCTTTCAGGATTCCGGATTGCCCTTTCCATGAAAAACCGTCGAGCTACCGCTCGTATCATACTCGGTAAGGCCGCTCCGATAGCTGCTACGCTGGTGCTGACATGTTCGCTGGCTCTCGGTGCCAGTTCCAAACCGCCGATCGATCTGCAAAAGCCCGTGCCTGTCACCATCACGGCAACGCCAATAACAAACTTCTTGAAGAACGGCGGCGGTGCACGGTTTGGACAACTCGAATGGCGCGGAGGATTGGTTCTGTCCGCCGATACCGAAAAGTTCGGGGGATATTCGGGTGTTCTCCTGTCGGCGGACGGTCGCGACCTCGTTGCGGTCTCGGATGCGGGAGGATGGCTTCGTGCGCGCATCGATTACAAGGGATCGCAGCCCGTTGCGCTGACGGACGCCTGGCTCGGCGCCATCGTGGCAGTGGATGGAAAGCCGCTTCGCCGGAACCGGGATCGTGATGCGGAAGAGATCGCACTCTCCGCCGGAACGTTGGAAAAAGGAGAAGCGCTCGTCTCTTTCGAACGTCAGAACCGGATCGTGCGCTATCGTCTCACATCAGCCGGACTGCATCGCCCCATCGAGATCATCGAACCCCCACCGGCTTTGCGCCGGCAGTCCGTGGATGGAATGGAGGCCATGACGGTGCTTAAGGGCGGCCCGTTCGCCGGACGCATGGTTGCATTCTCAGAAAACGCAGGCCCGGACGGCCGCCACAACGGCTGGATCTGGATCGGCGATACACCCAAGCCGCTCGACGTCGTTTCACTCGGAGGCTTTGCCCTGACGGCCGCCGCCTCTTTGGACGACGGCACGCTCCTGCTGTTGGAGCGCCGGTTCACGATCTTTGAAGGCGTGCGCATGCGTCTGCGCCGCATCGACCCGGCTGCCGTCAAGCCCGGCGCGGTTCTCGACGGCGACGTTCTGATGGAAGCCGATCTGTCCAGCGAGATCGACAACATGGAGGCGCTCGGCGTTCATAAGGACGCCAGAGGACAGACCGTCCTGACCATCATGTCCGACGACAACTTCAATCGGACGCTGCAGAGAACTCTTCTGCTGCAGTTCACGCTTCCGAGCCGCGCTCAGTCCTGAGCTTGCAGACATAAAAAGCGCGGGAACCGCGAAGCCCCCGCGCGACAAATTCCAGATCTGCAGCCGGCTCAAGCTGCGGAGCTGGCCTTCGACTTGACCAGTTCACGTTTGATCTTCTGCAGCTGCGGCGAGAGCTGCTCGTCGCGCGCCTTCAGAAGATAGGCGTCGAGGCCGCCGTTGTGTTCGACGGACCGAAGACCGTGCGCACTCGCGCGAACCTTGACCGAGCGATCGAGCGCTTCGCTGATCAACGTGACGTTGACGAGGTTCGGACGAAACGTGCGCTTCGTCTTGTTTTCAGCATGGCTGCGGAGCTGGCCGGCCAGCGGCAGCTTTCCCGTCAGTTCGCAACGCCGGGTCATAGGTCCCATCTCCCGAGAAGTTCGCGCGAATTCTTTTTTCTGAAACCGCGCGAGCCCGCGCCGCGGGCATCGATCCAAAAATGAATGGCCCCGCCGGTGGCCCAGCGGGGCGATGAGCGGTTCTATACTGAGACCGCCTTCCACCGTCAAGCGGCCCGGATCAGGGAGTAGCAGGCCCCACCGTCCCGATTTCTTGCGGATTTGGGTAAAGTTTTTACCATTTTCTCCCAGCATAGGATCGCAAGGGTCCGGATCCGGTCTGGACAAATAATGTGCAGTTCTGCCGCAGCCCCTGCGGCACGCGTTCAGTGGTGTCTCGATGTCGCGTATGTGTGTGCGTCCCAGATGGGCCGCTTTCGGTGTTGCCGCCCTCGCCCTCATCACCGGCGAAGCGGCGTTGCGGCCCGGTCTAGCCGCCGGCTCGACCCCGTCCAAGGACGGCTCGGTCGAAATAGCTGGCCAATATTCCATATCCTTCAACGGGTTCCATATCGGCGATGCGCGCATCGACCAACGTGTAACCGGGCGCACCTATACCGCGAGTTCCGACATCGAGATTTCGGCCCTGCTCGGGGCCTTCCGGTGGAAGGGCGTCACCCGCGCATCGGGAACCCTTACGGGCGAGAAGATCGTTCCATCGGGTTATGATTTCCAGTTTGAGAGTTCATCCAAATCGGGTTCCGTCCGCATCGGCTTCGAGAAAGGTGCCGTGTCCGAGCTGATGGCGATTCCGCTGACGGCCGAACCGGAAGATTTCGTGCCTCTCGCCCCCACTCATGTGAAGTCGGTCATCGACCCCTTGAGCGCCATCGTGGCTGTCAGCCGGCCGTCCGCCGAACCCTGCGGCCGCAAGTTCGCGGTATTCGACGGTAAGCAGCGTTTCGACCTGGCGCTACTCCCGACCCGCCGCGAAGCGGTCTCAGCCGGTCGCAACGGAGCGACGGTCGAGGGCGTCGTCTGCCGGGTGAAGTACACACCTGTGGCTGGTTATCGAAACAACGCCGAGACGCGGGCGTTGGTTGAAAACACCGGCATCGAAGTCACCTTCCGGCCAGTTTCCGAGGCCAGATTGTGGACCCCATATCGTGTGACAGTTCCCACAGTCGCGGGCTTTATCTCGCTTGAAGCAACCCGATACGATATCAGCGCACCAGGGCAGGCTGAAATCGCACTCGTGGACTAATTCGCGAGGCGGATCGGCTCTCTGGCTTTCTCCATTGCGGGCAGGCCGGCAGGCCTGCCCGTTCCGTTTCCGGGGCCTGGAACCGGGCTCCATCGTCCGGGGTTGCGGCGCGGCGCAAGAAAGCCTTGATCTCCCCATCCGGCGATGCAATGCCAAGGCGGCCGGCCGTCCGGTATGCTTTTGTCAGAGAGCCGTTTATGGGCATCGACCTCGAATCCCGCATTCGTAACGTAACGGCGGTGCTGGGACCGACCAACACCGGAAAAACCCATCTCGCGATCGAACGGATGCTGGGTCATGAGTCCGGCATGATCGGACTGCCGCTCCGCCTCCTGGCGCGCGAAGTCTACGACAAGATCTGCGCGCGTGTCGGTGCGGAGAAAGTCGCGCTCGTGACCGGCGAGGAAAAGATCAAGCCCGAACGTGCGCGCTATTGGGTGGCGACCGTTGAAGCCATGCCGCGCGACGTCGATGTCGAATTCCTCGCCATCGATGAAGTTCAACTCTGTGCGGATCCCGAGCGCGGCCACGTATTCACGGATCGGCTGCTGCACGCGCGGGGCCGTTCGGAAACGCTGCTGCTTGGCGCCCAGACGATGAGTGGAGCGATCGGCGATCTGATCCCGGGGGCCAACTTCATTTCCCGCCCGCGTCTTTCAAAGCTCTCCTACGCCGGAGAAAAGAAAATCACGCGGCTTCCGCAGCGCACCGCGGTGATCGCGTTCTCGGCCAACGAAGTCTACGCCATCGCCGAACTTATCCGCCGCCAACGCGGCGGCACGGCAGTCGTATTGGGGGCGCTTTCCCCGCGCACGCGCAATGCCCAGGTTGCCCTGTACCAATCGGGCGATGTCGACTTCCTGGTCGCTACCGATGCGATCGGCATGGGGCTCAATCTCGACGTCGATCACGTAGCGTTTTCATCGACGCGCAAGTTCGACGGCCAGAATTTCCGCAACCTGACCCCGTCTGAACTCGCCCAGATCGCCGGTCGCGCCGGCCGGCACATGAACGACGGCACGTTCGGTGTCACCGGGGCGTGTGATCCGCTAGATGCCGACATCATCGAGCGCATCGAAAGCCACACCTTCGATCCTGTTCGTGTTCTCCAGTGGCGCAACCGCGAACTCGATTTCCGCTCGCTTGGGCGCCTGCGCGAAAGCCTGAAAGCGGTTCCGAACGAACAGCGGCTGACCCGCGCGCGAATGGCCGATGACGTCATCGCGCTCGAGACGGTGGCGGACGACGATGCCGTCGCGCGGCTCGCCACGAGCCCCGCGGCCGTGGAGCGGCTTTGGGAAGTCTGCCAGATCCCCGACTACAGGAAGATCTCCAGCCAGAATCACGCCGAACTCGTCGCAACGCTCTACAAGGACCTGATGGGCCCTACAGGCCGGATCTCCGAAGACTGGTTCGCCCGTCAGGTGGCGATTGCCGACCGTACCGACGGCGACATCGATACGCTGGCGACGCGGCTCGCCCATATCCGCACCTGGACATTCGTATCCAACCGGGCCGACTGGTTGCAGGACCCCGCCCACTGGCAGAACCGGACGCGGGCCATCGAAGATTCTCTGTCCGATGCCCTGCACGAATGCTTGACGCAGCGGTTCGTCGATCGCAGAACCAGTGCCCTCATGAAGGGCATGCGGGATAAAGAAGAATTGCAGGCTGAGATCAAGGACGACGGCTCCATCAATGTGGAGCAGCATTTCGTAGGCCGCTTGCGCGGATTTCGCTTCACGCCTGACGCGCAGGCCGAAGGCGTACACGGCAAAGCTGCGCGCAGCGCCGCCGCCCATGTGCTCGCCGGGGAACTGGCCATGCGTGCGCGCCGCGTCGCCGCCGCGCAAGCCGACGCCTTCAAGATCGACCGCAAGGGTCAGATTCTTTGGCGCAACGAAGAGATCGCTCGGCTTGTCGCCGCAGACGATCCGCTGAAGCCTTCCATCGAGCTGCTGGCCGACGAGCACCTTTCACAGCCCGATCGCGAAAAGATTCAAAGCCGGCTCGACACATGGCTCACGTCGCACGTGGCCGACAAATTGAAACCGCTCGTGGATCTTTCAAAAGCGGACGACGTCACGGGGCTCGCCCGTGGGATCGCGTTTCGATTGAAGGAGAACTTTGGCGTCCTGAAGCGAGATGCCATTGCCGAGGAACTCAAGAGCCTCGACCAGCAGGCCCGCGCGCAGCTGCGCAAATATGGCGTGCGCTTTGGTGCCTTTAACATTCATTTTCCGGTGCTCTTGAAGCCGGCTCCAGCCGACTTGACGCTCACTCTGTGGGCTCTGAAGCACGCAGCCGAGGCGGGCCTGGACCTCGACAAGCTTCCCGATCCGCCGCGCGCCGGCCTGACGTCGGCCGCAGCCGATCCGGCGACTCCGGAGGCGTTTTATCGCGCATTCGGTTACCACGTCTGTGGCCCCCGGGCGGTCCGCTTCGATATGTTGGAGCGCTTGGCCGATATGATCCGGCCGCTTCTTGCGTGGCGGGCTAACCGTGACTCCGAAGCCAAGCCTCCGAAGGGATCGACGGGCGACGGCGGTTTTCTGGCGACACCCGAGATGATGTCGATATTGGGCTGCTCGCCGGAAGAACTCGGGAAAGTGCTCAAAGCTCTCGGGTTCCGGCTCGACCGCCGCCCGGTCAAGGCCGAGCCCAAGCCGCATGATGTTCAATCCGTCCCCGATGAAGCGGTGGCAGCGGACGCGGCAAGCCCTGCGCAAGAGACGCCGGCGCCGGCTAGCGTGGAACCGCAGGCCGGTGAAATGGTCACGCCTGCGGTCGATGCTGCGGCACCCGCCGCCACGGCGTCGTCTACTCCAGCCGAGATCCAGTACGAAGAGGTCTGGCGCCCGCGCCGTCATCACCGGGACGCCGAAGAGCGTGGCGAAGGCCGAACGGAAAATCGCCGTCGCGATCGCCGGCACGGCCGAGGCAAGCCGGCAGAAGGTCAAACTGTTGTGGCCGTTGCGCCGCAGGGCGAGCCTGGAACCGACGCGGCCGCGCGCCAGCATCATGGCGGCGGGAACCGCGATCGCAGCGGCCACCGCTCCTCACGCCGCGACAACCGCAATCGGGATGAGCGGCGGGCGGACCGGCCAGCGGACCGGCCGGCGGGCGAGCGCACCGAGCATGGACCGCGCAAGGAGGGCCGCCGCGACGAACACCGGCGCGAGAACCGCCGGGACCAGCGTCGCGAGGAGCGTCGTGAACCCAGGACGCTGACGGCGGCTCCGCCGCGCGGCAAAACGGGCGCGGAGGCCGATAGCCCGTTCGCCTCGCTCCTGGCGCTTCGATCTCAGCTCGAACAGGCGCGGCGCGACAAGGGTTGATCATGGCGGGAGAGAAGCCGGGCAAAGAGGCGCTGGTTCCTGCCGCAGCTTCGTCGCAGCGTCTCGATAAATGGCTCTGGTGCGCGCGTCTCGCCAAGACGCGAACCCAGGCCGCCGCGCTTGTGAGCGCCGGCAAGATCCGCGTCAACCGCATCAAGACCGACAAGCCCGCCCACATTGTCAAGGCCGGTGATGTTATTACGGCGTCGTTGGGGCCGCGAGTGCGTGTCCTATCAGTCAAGGCTGTGGGAGACCGGCGTGGTTCGCCCGAGGTCGCCCGGCTGCTGTTTGACGATCTAACGGCACCTGCCGAGGCGGCAGCCATCAAGGAGCCCCGAGCAGCCGATGTCGTGCGCCGCGACCCCGGAACGGGGCGGCCGACCAAGCGCGACCGCCGTCTCCTCGACCGCCTCAAGGGGGACACCTGACAACGGTTCACCATTCGACACGAAGGCCGACTTTTTTCGGATTGTGCGGACTCCACAGCGCCGCTATGAGACCTGACCGCCAAACAGCGCAGCGGCCTCTCTGCGGCAGCGGTTCGGAACGGGACGTAAACGCATGACCTACGTAGTCAATGAGAAGTGCATCAAGTGCAAGTACACGGACTGTGTCGAGGTCTGTCCCGTGGACTGCTTCTACGAGGGCGAGAACATGCTCGTCATCCACCCCGACGAATGCATCGATTGCGGGGTTTGCGAGCCGGAATGTCCGGCCGATGCGATCAAGCCGGACACGGAGCCGGGGCTTGAGAAGTGGCTCGAACTCAATCGGGAGTATTCGGACAAGTGGCCGAACCTGACGGCCAAGAAGCCGGCCTTGCCCGACGCCGATGCGCACAAGGACGAACAGGGCAAGTTTGAGAAGTATTTCTCCGCCAATCCCGGCGAGGGGGACTGAAAAGCCTTATCGGGGCGTCGTTTAAATCCCCGGCGTGCGGCATTGTTTCGCCGCGCGTTCTGACGTCAGAACTGGATCGCGAAAACGATCCGTTCACGTCCATTAGATACCTTTTATGCACCGCCCTTCATTTCCGGCAGGAAATGTGATATCGTTGTCTTAAGTAGTGGTTCACTCGAACCGTGCGGGAACAATCGTGGCCGATAACAACCACAGCGTGTCCTGCCGGTCTTTTGACGCGCTTCCATCGAACTGCGAACCCGCAGGTCTCGATTATACGGACGGGGATGACGGCGCGTCCTAGACGCCCAAAGAGAGGACATTGGACGGTTGGGGGGAGCCTGACCGTGGTTGGTGCCTGCGGCCCTTGAGCAGGTAGCGGTTTGTCGCCGCAAGGGCGAGACGTAGTGATCGATGTAGACGCTTGAGAGTGAGACGACGCGCATGGCTCAGAAGAAGAAGACCTCCGTGAAGGCTAAGGCAGCAAAGATCGTCGCTCAACCCAAAAAAACCTCCTCATCAACGGCCGGGCCACGTAGTGTTGCTGTAAGCACACGTTCAGTTGCTGCCACGCCACGTAGCGCCCCGGCTACGTCGAAGGATAAGAAGCCGTCGACGTCCGCGAAAGCCGCGCCGGTAAAGCCGGTGGCCAGCGCGAAGGCGGAGCCTGTCAAGGCCGCCAAGACGGCTAAGTCGGCCGTCCCGGCAGCCAAGCCGACACCTGCTCCCTCAAAAGCACCGCAGGCTCAACCGGCGGCTCAGAAGAAGCCGGCGGTCCCGTCCGTTCAGCAGCATCGCACCGAAGCTGCGAAGGCGGCTCAGGCCTTTGCCGCTCATCGCGCGCAGGCTGCGCAGGCCGCGGCGCCCGCTCGCGCCGTGCCCGCATCCGTATCTAAGTCTGCGGCAAACACGAAGATCGCAGCTCCCGCATCGGTTTCGGCGGCGCCCGCTTCTCCGAAGGCGATCGCCGAAAAAACGGCGGCAGCTCGGGCGGATGCCAACAAGAAGCCGGTGAACTCTCGCCACGGTTTCAAGACCAACGAATTCATCGTTTATCCCGCTCACGGCGTTGGACGCATCATCGGAATCGAGGAGCAGGAGATCGCGGGCATGTCCCTCGAGCTCTTTGTGATCAACTTCGAGAAAGAAAAGCTCACCCTGCGTGTCCCGACGGGCAAGCTTCAGAGTGTCGGCATGCGCAAGCTCGCCGATGATGACATCGTCAAGCGGGCGATGGAAATTCTGAAGGGCCGCGCCAGGATCAAGCGCACGATGTGGAGCCGCCGCGCGCAGGAGTATGTCGCGAAGATCAACTCCGGTGATCTCATTTCGATCGCCGAAGTCGTCCGCGACCTTTATCGTTCCGAAGCGCAGCCTGAGCAATCCTACTCGGAACGCCAGCTGTATGAAGACGCTCTGGATCGCATGGCCCGCGAGATTGCAGCCGTAGAAAAGCTGGACGATCGCGGCGCCGTACAGCGGATCACCGAGGTGCTGTCCAAGAGTGCAAAGGGACGGCGCATCGCGGAGGAAGGCGAGCCGGAAGAAGTGCAGGCTGCCTGAACCGCCACATGCATGCGACGGCTGAACAATTGCGCCCGGACTTTCCAAAGTCCGGGCGTTTTTATTGCCCAACGTGATCAGCGTCCCGCGGCTCCCTCAGGAAGTTCTTCTACGGCGTCGGGAGACGCCAGCGATATGAATGGCCCGTTGCGCCTCTCGACGAACCCGCGAACACGCACGATCCGGCCCTGTAGAGCCTGGAGGCGGGCGGCGACAGCGTCCTTGACGGCGGCACGCCTGAGATCGACCGCCGCCGTGAAATCCCACCGCCAATCACGGCCAAAGTTCAGATAGACGGTATTGCGGCGACGCGACACGGAGGAGACCCAGCCTTCCACGAGCTGGAAAGTACCAATGAGTGCAGCGAGCGCGCGGGCGTCGCGCGCAGCGCGAACGTCGTAAGCTGGATTTGCCCAGAGCCCGACGCGCTTCGCGCGGGCGACCGCTTCCAGCAGGAAAAGCTCGCGCAGGCATGTTGTCTCGCCTGGCAAGGCAGAGACCCTGGCGTGGCCCGCTTCTATCATCGCTGCCTGTAGCCATTGCTTCGGCTCGCCCGCAGTGAAGGCGTGTATGACGCGCCGTCCATAGCGGTCGCGGAAACCACCTGCTTCCGCAATCAGGATCGTGCGGTTGGCGAGAAGACGGTTCAGTTCGGCTACGGCCTGCGCTTCTGGAGGCCACCCTATTGGCGCTGTCGGCAGGTCGCGGCGACGAGGCGTCTGAATGCCCATCAGCCGGGCAGAACTACCGTCCTCAAGTGAAACTTCGTCAGCGCTCTTGATATCGGCGACAGCTCGGGTCTCCGCGGCTTCGGGCGGACATGCTCCGGAGTCTGCAGTCTGCGCGGCACCGGACATGACGGCGCCGACAAGCGCGCAAATGATCATGCGGACTGCCCGGCCACATCCTGCCGTCATAGAATGAAGAAATCTGCCTTCAGCAGCGATTTCGAGATGTTCGAAATCGTCACCGACGAAGACGTGCTTTCGATGGAAACAACGCTATCGGCGCCGATTTGCCTCGTGGCATCGAGCACCTGTGCGAAGGCGGCGAAACGGAAGGCCGACAGGTCGATGAGGTCGCCGCCGCGAACGAAACTGGGGCGTTGGAAGTCGACAATCTTGTCGTGTCCGAATTCGCCAGCAAAGACGAAGACGTCGCGCCCCGTGCCTCCGGCAAGTTCTTCGTTTGATGAACTGCCTCTGATTCGGTCGTTACCGGTCAAGCCTTCGATCCGTTCCAGACCGGTTACGGAAATTCCCGACAGATCTATCTCGTCGTCTTCCGAGCTCAGTTGCAGGACGTCGTTCCCCAGTCCCATATTGATGGCTTCGATTGAAACGAGATCCCGCGCAGCGTTGCGAAGTTGCAAGACATCGCGAGAACCCGTTCCGAGTATGGTGTCATGACCATTGCCGCCGTCGAAGCGATCCCGGTTGTCCAACCCGCTGATACGGAAGGTATCGTTGCCCGATCCGCCGAAGAGAACGTCCTGGCCGCGACCGCCGTCGATCACGTCGTCACCCGCTGATCCGATAATCCAGTCGTCAAGTTGACTTCCGGCAATCAGTTCAATGCCGGTGATTGTGATGAATGAGAAATCGTAGCTGACGCCGGAGTCTTCGAACCGAAGCACGTCATAGCCGTCTCCACCGTCGATCTCCTCGATGCCGGAGAGATTGTCTAACCGCGGCGGCCCCGCCGTGGACGAACCCGGCAATGTGCCCCATGGAATGTTTCCGTCACCCATCAAGGCTATGATGTCGTCCGCGTTATAGCCGCGAATGACATCGAAGCCTTCGCCGCCGTTGAAGTAATCGAATCCCGCGAAGCCTTTGACAAGAAACGTGTCGTCGCCACGTCCACCCCGCATTGTGTCATTGCCGGCCAATCCAATGAGGATATCGTCGCCCTCTCCGCCGATGAGAAGATCGGGGCGCCCGGTCCCGGTGAACGTTGCGCCTGGCGGACGACCCGTGACGGTCAGGTCAAAGGTCGCACTCGTTTGTGCCACGCCGTCACTCGCCGTCACGCGAATGGAGAATGTGCCGTTGAACTGTTCAGGCGGTGTGCCAGAGAAGCTTCGCAGTTGAGAATTATAGGTCAACCAGCCTGGGAGAGCGCTGCCGTCTGCAAGGCTCACATCGTAAGACAACGAATGACCATCGGGGTCGATGAACGCGCCGGCAGGCAGGGTGTACGACCAATCGCGACCCGCCTGAACCGAATGATTTTGCAGCGGCGCGCTGGCGACCGGTGCCTCGTTCGGCATGATCTCCAGATTGACGTGCGCCGATGCCTGTCCGCCGCGCCCGTCAGAGACTGTGTATTCAAATGTGACGACGCCCGTTTGAGCCGGCTGCACTCTCACGCGGACGTCCCCGCTGCCAGTAACGGTCACATCGGCACCCGCCGTCCTGCTGACGGCTCCGACGATCGTGATGCCGTCGCCATCCAGATCCCGGTCGTTGGCAAGCAGCACGTCTTTCGAAATGACGAGATCCTTGAAAAAGGTCATCAGCCCATCATCGTCACGGGCGATCGGGGCATCGTTAACAAGCATACCTGATGCGCGGGCGGCGGCCGTCAGGAACGCTGTATTCCATATCGTTCCATCTTCGAAGCCGGCCGCATTAATCGAGCCTCCGGAGAAGAACCCTTCGAGAACGATACGAGCCCCGTCTCCAAGACGCAGGATCGCGTCTGAGCCGTTGGTTGCCTCGAAGACCTTGACGTCGGGGGTGCCGAACCCGATCAGAGCCAGCGTATCGACCCCGCCAGGATCGTCAGTGGAGCGAATGATGTCGTCTCCGTCTCCGGCCGAGTAGACGTAACAATCATTGCCCGCGCCGCCATCGAGCACGTCATTACCAGGTCCACCGAAGAGCGTATCGTTGCCTTGAAAGCCTCTGAGCGTATCGGAGCCATCCGAACCGGTGATGCGGTTTCCTAGAGCATTGCCGTCGCCGAATGCGCCAGATTTGGTGAGAGTAAGATTTTCCACGTTGCCCGGAAGAACGTAGGACACGCTGGATAGAACCGTATCGATACCGGAGTTTGCGGATTCCAATACCACATCGGCCGATGTATCGACGACGTACCGGTCGTCTCCGCGACCACCCGACATGACATCAGTGCCACTTCCCCCATCGAGGACGTCATCCCCTGATCCGCCTTGGAGTTCGTCGTCGCCGGCGCCACCGCTCATATCGCTGCCGCTCGAAAAGCTTGTGGTCACTGCGGCGGCGATGAGTACATCGTTGCCGTCGGTGCCTGACAACAGTTGTCTCTCGTCTGTCTGCCCCTCGTCCGGCTTGTTGAAGTGAGGGGCTTCGGGTTCAGCTTCAAGCGGATCGCGGAGAAAGGTGTCGCCGTTCCGCGCGAACTCAACCGTGTTCCACAGCTTCGCAGGATTGGGGTCGCCATCGCCGCCCGGGAATGGGAACGGGGTCTCCTCGCCCAGTTCATAGAAATTGATGCCGAGCATGCCTTCCTGAAAGTCGACGACGCGAATAACGGCTTCGGTGAAGGGGTCGGCATCCAGTTCCTGAAAAGTGTAATCCTGACCGCCGACTGTGAAGAACATATCGGTGAAGGCCTCACCGCCCCCGCCGTAGACGTGGATCAGCAGATCATCGCCATCACGATTGAAGAGAACGAGGTCGTTGATATTGACGAAGCCATTCCATGAGCCGTCCCATGACCCATCCATGGGGACCTGGCTTGCGAGATAGAAGAACCCGGGAGAATCGTAGCCGTTGGTTGGGCCCGGTCCGGGGTTTTGAGGCAGATGTGCGAAGGTGGCGCCGCCGATAACGGGCGTAATGGCGCCGAGAATGGGAAAGAGCAGGGAGCCGGCAAACCCGGCCACGTCCGCAATGAGGAAGTTATAAGGAACGAAGAGCCGGTCGGCGGTATCGGCATCCGTAATCACGAATTCTGTGATGCGGTTCTCTGCCGACAGAGATGAAAGCACGAAGACGTCGGCACCTTTACCGCCGGTCGCCTGTGACCGGCCCGTACCCGAGACGATGGTATCGTTGCCATCACCGCCGAGAAGTTCGATGTCGAAACCGTTGCTGCTCGCTCCCGTAAGCGGCGTTGAAAGCCGCCCGCTGATGAGGTCGTCGCCCTTGCCGCCTTCGGCTCCGGTCATTGCCGGGCCCGTGTAGATACGGTCGTCGCCAGCGGAACCGATGAGCCATTCGAGAGAACGGGCCCACAACCCGCCGTCGGCGAAATTGCCGTCAGCCGCGCGCGAACCGACGAGAACCACGTCGGGTTCGTCCGATGGAGCGACCATAAGCCCACGCGTTCGGTCGGACAGATCGAGCGTGTCTCCGTTATCCTTCTTTTCCTGCCCCTTCAGGTCGAGGAGCGGTTTGAACTCGACGATATCGACGCCGTCTCCGAGTGAGATCGTATCGGATCGATCATTCCATTTGATCGCATCCACGGAGAAAAATCGATCGATCCCAGTCGCGTGAAAAGCGAGGAAGTCCGCCCGCAAGTGCGGCACGGGATTATCGGGCGCTTCGATCCTGACGAATCCGATGGCCGTATAGTCAACGGTGTCGAAGCCGTCGCTTCCGTACGCCAAGCCGGGCTGGCCGCCGTGATAGACGTGACTGCCCTGGCTCCAGAGGAACTCGTCGTCGCCGCTGCCGCCATAGAACTTTTCGACAGTGGCCGGCCGGTCCGTGCCTTGCAGTTTGTCGTCGCCGTCACCGGAAAGGATCGTGTCGAAAGACCATTCCAGTTTCAATTGGTCGGCCTGCGACGTGCCGAGCAGTGTGCGTGTGCCGACGGTAAAGGAAAGAAAAGCCGAAGGCATATTCTGGGCAATATCGATGCCAATATAGTAGAGCAGTGAGGCGACAACCGACGACGAATTCGCGGTCGGAAGCGGGCTGAGATCTACGTTGAACGCATGATAAGGTAAGCCCTCTGCATCGATGTTGCGCGCGATGCTAGCCATGAGAAGCCAATCGCTAAGTGGATTATTGCTCGGGATGATGTGCGAGCCGCGCCACCACGGCGTCGAGATGGCCTTGAGGAGAGCCGCGGCATCTTTGTTTCCGTTCGCCGCCGATAGGGTCGTAACGCCGTTCGCGCCGTCGACTCCAATCGTGACCTCGCCATCTGGTGCAAGGTCACGCGTTCCTTCCATGACCCACCAGCGGTCCTGGTACTCGCCGTCGTCGAGCGGGTCTTGCTGGAAGGTGAGCATCAGGTGATCGGCCCTGATGATCCAAAGTGCGTTTTGCTGGATCGGTACGCGTTCGATGCGGATGTTACTCATTCACGAACTCCAGAACCGCGGGAAGGTGCGCTTGCGAACTGCGAAATTGCCGGGCGCGTCTCTCCCGGCGACCACTTGAGCCGTGTCCGTTGAGACCTCCCAATTCGAACGAACAGCGGCGGACGGCGACGAACCTCCGAACCCGGCATATGCTGCAAATCGCTACCTGAGATTGCCCGATCGACGGCCATTCCTGCCCGGTGAAAATATTAAGCACTGTTTAATTAATTTGTGCCGACGTCGGAGCAATGTCAATGACCATTGTTCAATTCTTGGGAAAAGACAATTTTTGCCAGACATATATAGATACTCTCCAGGTCGACTCCCGAATGTTGCTCATCTGGAAGGAAAAGGGTTGAACGTGGCTGCCTTAGTTGGGCGTCGCGCTCTGCCGCAACCCAGAGGCGAGATGATCGGCGACAGCGGCGGCAACGGGCCCGTCGCGCATATAGGCGTTGTGATAGAGCGCGTCGCTCAGGCGCTTCCACATTAGATCGGGGTCGCCGATACCGCCCTCGTCCGTTGCAACAATGCCGTCGTAGACCTTGTGAGCAGCCTCGAAAACCGCGCGGTCGTCGATGCCACCGAGATCGCGGGCCGCGATGCGAAGTTCCCTGACGCTCGGAACGACCGGTGGCACGCGAGACACGCCCGTTAGGTGGAATGCGTCGTCCCCACCGTAAGCGGCCCCCACTACGCCGGCGTGGATGAGCATATTAAGGATCGACGCATAGGCCCAAGCGCCGCCGAGCCGGGCAAGCAGCCGGAAAATTCCGGCGATCGCCACGAAAACCACCGGCACCAGAAGCAGGAACGTGAAGTCGACGAGCGTTGCAAATCCGTAGTTCCCGCTCTTGATCTTGCTCACGATCGGCTCGAGGAAATATCCTCCGAACCAGGCAAAAACGCCCAAGGTTCCGACGACACCAGCGAGTGCTGCAAAAGCATCGAGCGAGCGTCGCGCACTTTCGACGGTCACATAGCTGGGCTTCAATGCACCAGCCGCTTCGAGAACCCTCATCGCTTCGTCGCGCGGGCTGTGGACGGCTAGCCAGTGTTCGGGCTTGATGGTTCGCCGGGCGTTCCACTGCTGCAACTGTCTCCGGAAAATCTTGCCGGCACCGGCGTAGAGGCCGGCAATACCCAATAGAGCCACGACGCTGAACAGCAGTGCGGCCTCGATTCTGGGACCTGACGTGCTTTGCAGGACCAGCACTATATAGCCGGCCATGATCGGTGTGATGACGAGACCGAGCAGGATCTGGAAGGCCGCAATCAGCCATGGAACCGCCTTGAGCCTCCGGTGGAAGAACGGGGAACCGAAGGTGGCGATCCGGCGGACGTGGCGGCCTGCACGCCCTTGGGTCACAGCTTCCATAACGATGTTGCCGCCGTGGCTGTGCCCGAGCAGTGCAACGGGGCGCGACTGCCGCGCAGCCGCATCGATGCGTTTCGCTAGCGCTCGGGCGGCCGCAAGGCGGTCGGCATCGGAATTGGCGCCGCTCCAATGGTGGGGAATGATTTCGACGCCGCTTACGCCGCGCCGGGCGAGTTCGCTCAGCAGCTGCGCTTCGAACGTGGACCCGGACTGCCACCACAAAGGCCCGCGGCTTTCCGGGTGAGCGTCATTCGTGCCGTGGATCGTGAAAACGACGGGCCGGACATCGCCGCCGGTCGTCTCTGCACTTGGCTCATCCGACATTGCTCACCCCCCGCCCATTCCGCGGTGAGAGTGAGCAATCTTCGAATGCGCCGTCAATGCCGCGCCATCAATGCTCGGTCGACCGGACGAACGCGATCAAGGTTATGCCTTCGACGATCAAGTTGACGCCGACCAGGACGCCGAGCGCCCAAGCCGCCGAGAAGGGGAAGCTGGTGTAGAGCATGGCGGCAATCAGAATGGACAGTACGCCGCTGAGAACCAGGAACCAGCGTCCGTCGCTGACCTTGAACGCCCAGAAGATTTTCGCAAAGCCCGCAATGACGAGCGAAATGATGGCGACGAGCGTGAGCGTGGTCAGGCCAAGCAGCGGATGTGCGAAGATGACAAGACCCGCAACAATACTGATGATCGCGAACAGCAGAAGCCCGATGGTGCCCGACCACCTCTCCGCCTTGAAGGCCGCGATCGCTTCCAGGATGCCGCCGACGAAAAAATTGGCCCCGAGCAGGAGCGTGACTACGAGTCCCGCGATGAGCGGCGAAAACAGGGCCAGCACGCCCAGAGCGATGGCAATATAGCCTGCCAGCCTCAGCGGTGAGCGTGTCTCTTCGCTGATTTCCGATTGTTCTGTGATCGTTGTCATGTGTTCGTTCCCCAACTGAAAACGCAAGTAATACGCTTGTTTGCTCGCGATATCGATATGCCTTGAAGCGAAGCCTTCGCCGTTTCCCGCACTCGTCAATCCACAGGCTTTGTTCCCACCCGGGGAATAAGCGCTGTTCCGGCTCGTTTCAGTCTGAGATCGCGCCGGCACCGCAGTCAACCGGCCGGCAAGTCGAGAGGGAGTTTCACGCGATGGCAAATCCGGCACCGAACACGGGAATGATGTCGATGGGCATGGGCTTGCGTTCGACGCCCCCGCCGGCACCGGGATCGTCTCCCTTTGCCCCGTCCGCAAACCAGGGGGCGGGACTTTCCGTGATCGGAACCGACCTTACAATCCTCGGGCAGAACATCGCGATCATTTCGCAGAACAGACTTCAGATCGATGGCGATGTCCGCGGCGACGTGGTCGGAAAGCAGGTGACCATCAGCAGCGACGGCTCCGTGATCGGCACCGTGTCCGCCGAGAAGATCGAAGTTCACGGCGGCGTAAAGGGCGCCATTCGAGCAGCGGTCGTCATCGTACACCCAACGGCCCAGGTTGATGCCGATATTCTCCACCAGACGCTATCGGTCGCCGAGGGAGCGCTTCTCGAAGGCAGCCTCAAGAAATCAAAAGACCCGAGCGAACTCGTTCCCAATCTGGACCCAGGCAGCTACGGGACAAAAACGAGCTCGTTTGCCTGAAGCACTGCTCCCAACCGTCACGTCGAGCGGCTGACGAGAACCTTGTCGATGCGCCGGCCGTCGAGGTCGACGACTTCGAAGCGCCAGTCACCGCGCTCGAAGGTTTCGCCCACCTCGGGAAGGTGATGCAGCGAGTTCAGGACGAGGCCCGCGACAGTCTCGTAGTCAGCATCGGGATCGAGCGGCATGGAGATTTTCTCCGCAAACTCGTCGACCGGCATCCAGCCCGCCACTAGGAATGAACCGTCCCGGCGAACGACGAAGGCGGGCTCGTCTTCGCCTTCCTCCTGGAAAGCGCCGGTGATCGCCTCCAGCACGTCGTTTGCAGTGATGATTCCTTCGAAATGTCCGTACTCGTCGAACACCAGCGCCATGTGAACCGTCGAGGACCGGATGGCTTTGAGTACGTCCAGCGCACGCGTGTTGTCGCTGACGACAGGCGCGGTCTGGATGTCGGCAACAGCGCGGATGTCGAGCGCAGAGCCTGTTGCTGCCTGCATCGCGAGGCGGTCATAGAGTTCCTTGACCGTCACCACACCGACGATGGCATCGGCTTCTCCGTCTTGAACCGGCAGGCGCGAACGTCTGGTTGCGCGCAATTTCGCGAGAATTTCATCCGGCGGGTCGGCGAGATCTAGGATCTCCACTTCCCGGCGCGGCGTCATCAGTCCGGTTGCCGTACGGTCTGCGAGCCGCATGACCCCGGAGATCATCTCCTTTTCTTCCGACTCCAGCACGCCGGCGCTTTCGGCCTCAGCGATGATGGTCTTTACTTCTTCTTCCGTGACTCGCTGCCCCGCATCACCCGACTGCCCGAGGATGCGAAGGAGCAGTTTGCCCGAACGGTCGAGAACCCACACGAGAGGCGAAGAAAGCCGGGAGAGAAGAGACATCGCGGGCGCGACGCGAACCGCCACACGCTCGGGATCGCGCAGCGCGATCTGCTTGGGAACGAGTTCCCCGACAATCAGCGAGAGGTAGGTGATCGCGATTACGACGCTGATCACCCCCAGCGTTTCCGATGCGGCCTCCGAAAAGCCCTGTGTTTGAAGAAATTCGGCTAGCCGTTCGCCGAGTGTGGCACCCGAATAGGCTCCCGAAAGCACACCGACCAGCGTGATGCCAATTTGCACGGTGGAGAGGAAGCGGCCAGGGTCCTCCGCGAGACTGAGTGCGGTGCCGGCGCCCTTTTGGCCTTGGTCGCGCATGACCTGCAAGCGCGCGGGGCGAGACGACACCACGGCCAATTCGGACATGGCGAGCAGGCCGTTCAGGACGATCAGAACGACAACGACGAGGATTTCGATAAACAACGAGGGCTCGGCCAAATACCGGACTGCTACGGAGCGGCAGCGGGTTTCACATCTGCCTTATAGCTCGAGAGCGGGCTACCAGCCATATGATCTGTTGCGAGCCGTGCAAGAAGATGAGGGCTCCGACCGCATGCGATATGCAAGACGGTATGCGGAAGCAGCCGGCCGGGCGCTCGATCAGTCCCAGACCCGCCCTCGGCGCGGTGTGTCGATCTGATAGTCGCTGACGTGCCGGGTGAAGAATGTTTCTCCGAAGCGACGTGCCTGGCCAAGTGGGTTTTCGGGGTCCCTGGCCACGTCCCCCCGGGCATTTCCGACGCCATGCACCACGCCCGCAAACTGCCCACGCGTATAGCGGGCGTATTCCTGCATCTGCGAGAGGATGCCGCCGGAAACCATCGGGAAGGTTTCCTCAGAGGACAAGACGAGCCCGATGCGCTTACCCTTCATGCGTTCGATGACCTCGGCCGATCGAGGGTAGGACGCGGCGTAGTAGCAGAATGATCGGTCGAAAAAGGCCTTGAGCTGAGCGGAGACCCCATACCAGTAGATCGGCGTCGCCGCGATAAATCCGTCCGCAGGAAGAAACTTCTCGAAAAACACCGTTCGGAAATTGTCTTCGATGGCGCACTCCCCGTCCGACCGGCGGCATTGCCGGCAATCACGAAGGAACGACGACAGGGCATCGTTTGCATAAACGAACGCCACGTCGTGCCCGGCCGCAACAAGACCATCGCGAACGGCCTCGGCAAGCATCGCGGAATTGCCGTTCTGACGGGGGCTGGAGGAGAGGATGAAAGCTTTCATGGTGCCAGAAGTTTGTGCGCGATGTTTATTGCGGCGCAGAAGCAAGCCATTTCAATCCCGGGAAAGACTTTTTCTGTTTTGCCGATTCACCACGAAATGGGCCTCTAGAATTCCCGATCTGAGATTTCTGCAAATCACGCTATCATGTTGACGCGGCTGCCGGCCGAAGAATTGGCAATCGTCGGTGCCGCTAATTGTTGAAGGCGTTCGAACAGGGGAAGCGAAGGCCCGCCCGGAGAAGGGGTGCGCCTTTTGGGAGGTATTACAAATGGATCTGACAAGCTTGCTCATTCAGGCCGTTGCCGGTGCGATTGGCGGAAACGCCACCGGCGCCGTCGCGAAGAACATCAGCATGGGCCCGCTCGGTAATACCATAGCCGGCGCGCTGGGCGGCGGTCTCGGCGCCCAGATACTGGGGCCGCTCCTGGGAATGGGTGGAGCTGCTGCCGCCAGCGGTCTCGACGTCAATACGATCATCCAGGGTTTCGCTTCTGGCGGCATCAGCGGCGCGCTCACCGCCGCCGTCATCGGCTTCCTGAAGTCGAAGTTCGCTTAAGCACTGAGGCGGCGGGGCCGGGGCTCCGCCGCCCCCCGGCGCCACGACACGGCCAGCGTCTGGATCTGGGGCCTCTCCGGCGCAAAACATCTATCATGCGCCGTGCGGCCGGCTCTCCGGAAGGGTGCCGCTCGGCGCACTACAAAACGCCAAATAGTTTACGTCGGTATCGTCCGAGAGCGACCACGTATCGTTGATCACGTCGTAGACGATGCCACGATAGGTTGGCCGCGACAGCCCAGCAGCAGCGACATAGCCAGCCAATTCATCGGGGGTCACAAAGCGGTCCCACTGATGCGTGCCGCGTGGCAACCAGCCCAGAACATACTCCGCCGCCACGATCGCAAGCGCGTACGACTTTAAGTTCCGGTTGATCGTCGAGAACACAAGCGCACCGCCGGGACGCACGAGGCGCGCGCAGGACTTGATGAAGCCACCCACATCAGGAACGTGCTCAACGACCTCGAGCGATACCACGGCGTCGAATTTTGCGCCTTCAGCGGCCAGGTCTTCGATGGTGCCGATGCGATACGAGAGGTCGAGCCCGCCGGGGCCGGTCTGTCCCTCCACATGGGCGCGGGCTGCCTCCACGTTCTCGCGCCCAGGATCGAGACCGGTCACGCGAGCCCCCATGCGCGCCAGCGGTTCTGAGACCAGCCCGCCGCCACAGCCGACATCCAGAACCGTCAGCCCTTTTAGCGGCTTCAGACTTGTGCCCTTCAACTCGAAGTGCCGCACCAACTCGTCGCGAACGAATGTCAGCCGCGCCGGAGCGAGCTGGTGCAGAGGCCGAAACTTGCCTTTTGCATCCCACCATTCGGAGGCGATACGGCGGAAACGCTCGACCTCGGCGTCATCGACGTTCAGGCTGCCGGATATGGCCCCGGCGGCGTTTTCTTCGGTTGTGTTCATCTCTTCCAGTTGGACTAGCCTCGGGCGGGCCTGTCAATGCGGCAGTGCATGGTTGCCGTTCGGGGCTGATGCCTTTATGAGAACGCCCGAACCGGGCATATCCGATCGCGACGGCGCTCCTTGAAGATTTACGGGGGCTTGAGCGGGTGCGACCCTGCCCCGGAGCATTCCTGTCGAGAGTATCAATGCGAAGACCCCGCGGCCGCGAGGGATGAACGCCGGGCTGGAGACGCGATGGCACTGGTAGTGATGAAGTTTGGCGGCACGTCGGTGGCCAATGTGGATCGGATCCGCAACGTGGCTGCCCATGTGAAGCGCGAGGTGGACGCCGGGAACAAGGTGGCCGTGGTGGTCTCGGCCATGGCAGGAGCAACCAATCAGCTCGTTGCGTGGGTCAACGAAGCGTCGCCTCTCCACGACAAACGGGAATATGACGCCGTCGTCGCGTCTGGCGAGCAGGTCACCGCCGGCCTGACGGCGATTGTGCTGCAGTCGATGGGCATTAAGGCCCGGTCCTGGAACGGCTGGCAGATCCCGATCGAGACGAGCGACGCGCATGGCGCGGCCCGTATCCTGGAAATTCCCGGCGAAAAGCTGCGCGCATCGATCGATAACGGTGAGGTCGCGGTTATCACCGGCTTCCAGGGCGTCGAACCAGGTTCGCAGCGCATTTCGACACTGGGGCGGGGCGGCTCGGATACGAGCGCGGTCGCTGTGGCGGTCGCACTCAAGGCCGATGTCTGCGATATCTATACCGATGTGGACGGGGTCTATACGACCGACCCGCGCATCGTCGCCAAGGCGCGGCGCCTTCCGAAAGTCTCCTACGAGGAGATGCTCGAAATGGCATCGTCGGGCTCGAAAGTCTTGCAGACGCGCTCGGTGGAACTCGCAATGGTGCATGGTATGCGCACGCGGGTCCTGTCGAGCTTTGTCGCCCCCGATCAGATGGAGCCGGTGCGGCTCGACAACCTGGACAACATCGGTACCACCGTTTGCAGCGAGGACGAAATCGTGGAACAGCAGGTCGTGAGCGGCATCGCGTACGCCAAGGACGAAGCCAAGGTGACGCTTCTCAAAGTCGCCGACAAGCCGGGGGTCGCCGCGCGCATTTTCGGCCCGCTCGCCAACGCCTCGATCAACGTCGATATGATCGTCCAGAACGTCGCCGCCGACGGGAACGCGACCGA
>JALOTA010000059.1 GCA_025458125.1 Hyphomicrobium sp. | reverse complement strand
GCCCCAATCCTTGATCCCCTTGGGGTTGCCCTTGCGGACCAGCAGAACGATCGTGGATGTGTAGGGCGACGAATTGTTGGGAAGCCGCTTCTGCCAGTCCGCCGGGATTAGACCGCCGTTTTTGTAGAGTTGGTCCACGTCGCCCGCCAGCGCTAGCGTCACGACATCCGCTTCAAGCCCGTCGATAACGGCGCGAGCCTGCTTGCCCGATCCGCCATGGGACTGCTTGATCTTGACGTCCTCGCCGGACTTTTCCTTCCAATGCTTGGCAAAAGCCGCGTTATAGTCCGAGTAGAGTTCCCGGGTCGGATCATAGGATACATTGAGCAGTTCAGCGGCGCTCGCGGCGCCGGCAAGCCCGGCCAGACCGAGTGATGCGCCAAGAACGATGGCCGTGCGACGTGTGATTTTCTGGAATGACATTTGCGTCCCCTGTGACAGAAGCTGTACCTGCCGGGAACGCTAGCCGTGCCAAACTCTCCGCCGAACCAAGAAGAACTGCTGAGCTTATCATCTCAAATAAGCGGTTGAGCCTCGAGCGTTGGCGCTGGCGTGTGCAATGCCGCTGGATCGTGCTGCCTATGGACCCACAGCGAATGCCCTGGAAGCCAGAATTCGCTTGCCAGATCGGAAGTTCATTGGCCATCGCGCCTTGCGTGTTCGTCGCTTGGGCACCTGATACCAGCGTATACTCGCGATAACACGTCACTGCTGGGGGTGGTTTGAACCCTTCACTCTGGCCGAGTGCATGAGCCACGAGTTTAATGAAGTGGTCTTGGTCGAAGTACGAAGTGTAGATGAGCACCTTCCAGGTCAGATAGCCGGCCAAGACATCGGCTCTTGCCCGCCTTGAAGTGACCTCGGTCGGACTTTCGACAATATTGCGGCAATTGGGAATGACTTCGCTGATCGCGCAAGTGCTGGCCTGCTCCAGATCGGCTGCAATCCACTCGGGTAAATACGGGTATCCGCACGAGAGCGAAATCGGCCATTCGGTGTCGTCGGGTACCAGGGCTTCCTGCATGTCGCTGCCGCAAGCAACGGCCTTCCTCTGCGAGACTATCAGCGGATTGAGAGCGAGCCTCAGCCCGTGGCTTACAATCCGAGCGGCCTTGTTGAAGAGCCAGGTCAGGCAGACCACAGCGCCGATTGACAGCGAAATTTGCAGCACGAGCCGTCCGACCATCGCCAGATCGGACATCTTCCGTAAGATCTCAGCGGGAAGTTTCGCTGTTCAGGCCATTCCATACAAAGTGGGCCACGACTATGCGGCGGCTCTCCACCAGCAGCATCACAGCAAGCCGCATTGCGAATCGACGACGGAGTAGCTGCTGACCATGATCCGGGAAGCCTCAAGCGTGTGAAGTGCGGCCGTCCATGACGTGCTATATCTAGAAGAATTTTATCCCATGGCCCTGGAATTTGGAGCGCGCCATGCACGATGCGCGGATCGAACTTCTGCAACGGATGGCGATATTTGGAGGGGTACGGTTGGATATTCTCCAGTTCCTGGTTGCGTTATGCCCGGTCGTCGCCGTCTCCAGGAACGAGTACTTTTTCCATGAGGGTGACGAGGGAGATACGCTGTTCGTCCTGGAGAGTGGCGAAGCAGCAGTCTTAAAATCCTGGCGCGGCCAGGACCACTTGATCCACACCCTCTCAGCGGGGGATTGCTTTGGCGAGATGGCGGTGATGGATCACTGTCGACGCAGCGCCTCGATCCGGGCCGTGGACGACTGCTCCGCAATCCCCATTTCTTCGGGCGATCTCTATCGAGTTTATGGCCAAGATTTAAAGCAATTCACATTGATACAGATGAACATGGGACGTGAAGTCAGTCGACGGCTTCGGGCAGCGAACGACCAGCTATTCAAGGTTCACGTGAATTCACCCGATCCAATCGTCGAGCAACTTTTTTCCGCCTGATACAATTGTACGTCCTTTCGCCTAGCTTACCTTCGCGGCGCGACATCATCGAAGCGTCGAAATCTTCAAGGCAACCCTCATTGATACCGCACCGAATTGATGCAAACCAACGATGCCGCCAAGCTGATAAGAGCTCCCTCATGGCCTCGACTGTGGCTTTCTTAGACAGTCATTGGTCTCGTTTCTGGCAGTTTCTGCTCGTATACTCTCCGAAGTTCGGTGTGACATCGATGACTCGCGAATTTCGAACTTCAATACTTGGTTCCGCGCACTAAGGTTTCAGCGATGACATCTACGAAGTGGCCAGAACCGATGAGTGTGCAGCCGTTTTTCGGCATTGACGCTTCGGTTCTCAGCGAGATCCTTGAGGTCGGCGTTACCGTCACCGAAGCAGACTTTGGTAATATTCAGTTAGTCGATCCCGAGACGGGAGATCTGAAAATCGTTGCGCAGCGCGGCTTTCCACGGTGGTGGCTTGAGTTCTGGGACACGATCGGCAAGGGCCAGGGCGTTTGCGCGACGGCAATCAAGCGCGGAGAGCGCGTCATTGTGCAAGATGTGGAGATAGACCCAATCTTCACTGGCGCGCCCGCCGCACTTGAGGTCCAGCGCAAAGCCGGTGTCCGAGCCGTGCACTCGACTCCTATCGTGAGTCGCTCCGGAAACTGCTTGGGCATGTTCTCTGCGCATTACAAGACCCCATGGCGGCCCGACGTGCGTGCGTTGCGCCTGTTCGATCTACTGGCACGCCAGGCGGCGGATTTTATCGATCTCTCCCGCGCCGAGATCGCTCTACGGGAGAGCGAGCAACGCCTGACTCTAGCCCTCGATGCTGCGCAGATGGGCACATTCGACTGGAACTTGGTTACGGAAAAAGTGCTTTGGTCTGAGGAAACCGAGGCGATCTGGGGTCTTTCCGCAGGAGGTTACGAGGGAACCTACGAGCACTGGAAGAAATTGGTCCATCCGGACGACATCGCCAATGCCGAGGCGCTGGCCCAAAGAGCGCTGGACGATCCGGATAGCCCCTACGAGTTAGAGCATCGCATCGTCTGGCCTGACGGAACCGTCCGCTGGATTCTCGCGCGCTCGACGACGGTTCGCGATGACAGTCTCCAGCCGATCCGCATGGTCGGCGTCAACATGGATATTACCGAGCGCAAAGAGGCCGAGGAACAACTGGAAAGAATGACGGCGCTGATGTCTGAAACGCAGCGCATTTCCCATGTCGGCGGCTGGAGGATGGATGTTCAGTCGGGGCGTGGGGAATGGACGCCGGAAACCTTCCGGATTTTCGGCGTTCAGCCCGAGACATTCGAGGTCACCGCTTCAAGCATTTTGAGCTTGTTTCACCCTGACGACCGGCCGGGTCTTCAGGGCTGGCATCATGTGGCACGGAAGGGTGAGAACGCCGGTACACTGGAGTTCCGGGTCATTCGTCCGGACGGATCGATACGAACCATCCTGGGGCAAGGCGAACTGGCAACCGCCGCGCAGGGGATGCCGCAGGCGCTGCTCGGCACCGTGCAGGACATCACCGAACGCAAGCTCGCGGAGGAAAAGGAGCGTCTCCTTACGGCAGAAGTCAATCACCGGGCACGAAATCTACTTGCTGTCGTGCAGGCTCTGGCTCTCCAGACCTCCAAGGTGGACGATCCGAAGGAGTTCGTACAAGCCTTCAACGAGAGACTGGCGGGGCTCGCCGCATCCCACGATCTTTTGGTTGAGGCCGAATGGCACGGCGTGGATACCGCGTCTCTCATTCGGGCACAGCTGACGCACTTTGCCGATTTAATCGGCACGCGCATTGTTCTTGATGGACCACCTATTCTCTTGCGGTCATCAGCGGCGCAGAACCTTGGTATCGCCTTGCGCGAGCTTGCAACCAACGCCAGCAAGTACGGAGGACTTTCCAGTCCGAGCGGAATGATCCACGTGAGTTGGAGCATCTCGGGCAATACCAGGGACGCGGAGTTCGAGATCTCCTGGAAGGAACAGAATGGTCCTGCGGTGATGCCGCCCTCCCGCCTCGGCTTTGGTCGGTCGATAACCGTAGACATGCTCGAGTTTGCTCTGGCTGCGCAGGTATCGGTATCTTACGAATCTACCGGCTTGATCTGGCAAATGAGGGCACCTGCCGGAGAAATCACGGAGCCGCCGAAGACAATTTTCGTTTAGAGGGCAGAATGCGGGTTCTTATTGTCGAGGATGAGTTTTTGATTGCACAAATGGTGGCCGAGCTTCTGACCGATGCTGGTCATACGGTCGTTGGCATTGCAGGCTCCGTCGACAAAGCCATCGAGAAGATCGAGCAACACGATATCGATGTAGCCATCGTCGATGCCAACCTGAAGGGCTTATGCGCTGACGATGTGGGAGTAGAACTGCGAGAGCATGGCATTCCATTCGTTGTCACTACCGGCTATTCGCAGCGACAGCTTCGGGGTGCTCTCGTCGGGGCACCTTTCTTGAAAAAGCCCATCGTGGGGTCCGATCTACTTGCATCGATAGATGCTCTACCGCGCAAGAACGAGGCGCGCTGAGTATTGACGCGGGCCGGTGGCCACTTTCTGAACTAAGCAACTATTTCTCGAATGGGCTCGGTGCGAGCCGGCACGTGCTTGACGCTGACCCTGAGGCAAAGTTCAGACTCGTGCTCGCCGCGTTTTCTGAAGACGGCGAAGTGGAACTCTCGTGAATACGTGGCGTAAGCGGCTGTTGAACGATTGAAGAAATCGCGAACGGCGCTTGACCATCGGATTAAATTCAACGACGGACACATTCGACGTGCGGGATCTGTCGTGTGGGTGCGGATATCGATGGTCTGGCCACGGTGGTCGCGGCCGCAAAAACGCATCGGTCCGCTTAACGCTGCCGATGGTGGATCGCCATGAGTACGCAGTCGTTGAATCCGGATTCGAACTAGACGCTCGTCAGGAGCGAATGGTAGTCTTTTTACATCTGTTTTGCGGTAGCGCCCAAGCTTGAGGATACGGCGAGTGTGCGATCGTCACGAAAGGAAACTCAATGTCGCCCACCACTGAAGAAAGCACCGCCACGCGACTTGAGCTGTTGGTGAGCGTTCGGCAGCGCCGTGCATTTCCACTCCTCGCGGCCGTTGCGTTGGTTTCCTGTCTTTGCAATGGGCCCGCCCGCGCCGCTGACGCCACAAAACCGACTTCGCCCCCACTGGCGGTGCTCGTGCAACCAGCGGAGCTGCAATCGCTGGACCGGAGGCAGGAGTTTATCGGGCGCGTCAAGGCCATGGAAAAAGTCGAGCTGCGGGCGCGGGTCGAGGGCTTCCTCGGGCCGCGTGCATTCAATGAGGGCGACAATGTCAAACAGGGACAGGTCCTGTTTACGATCGACCGTGCGCCATTCGAGGCTACCTTGGCCCAACGTCAAGCTCAGCTTGCCGGCGCCAAGGCCAATTTGGAATTCGCAAAGCAGCAGCTTCAGCGGGCACGTGAGCTTTCTCAGCAGAACTCATCGGCCATTTCCAAGGCTCAGATCGACGAGCGCATCGCCGATGAGGCCAAGGCGCAGGCAGCGGTGATGGATGCGGAAGCCGCCGTCACCGAAGCGACGATCAATCTCTCCTACACTGAGATCAAATCGCCGATCGACGGCCGTGTAGGTCTCGCAGCGGTCTCGCCCGGGAACCTTGTCTCACCCGCCACGGGGGTGCTCACGGCCGTGGTTGCGGAGAATCCGGTGCAGATCCTTTTTCCCGTCACCCAGCGCGAGCTTCTCGAATACCGAAAGACCGGCGGTGCAGATAGGAAACTGACGGTCCAGGTCATGCTGGCCGATGGAAGCATCTACGATGAAATTGGCCGGATTGACTTTCTTGATGTGCAGGTCAACCCGAATACCGACGGCCAGACCGTAAGGGCTCTGCTACCAAACAAGGATATGGCACTGACGGACGGCCAGACAGTCCGGGTCTTGATCGAGCAGCAAGCCCCGGCCAAGGCCGTCACCGTGCCGAAGGCCGCTGTCGCCATAGACAAGTCGGGGCCCTACGTGTTCGTCGTCAACGAGAAGAACATGGTAGAGCAGCGCCGGATCAAGCTCGGCAAGCAGAAAGGTAGCCTCGTCGCCATCGATGACGGTTTGGCCGCGAACGAATTGGTCATCGTGGAGGGTCAGCAGAAAGTCAGGCCAGGCATGGAGGTGACGGCTCAGTTATCCACCTCGCCTGCCTCCTCCCAGCAAGGCGCCGGCCAGCCATGATCTCCTCGGTGTTCATTCGCCGCCCGCGACTGGCGGTTGTCATATCGCTCGTGATCACCATCGCCGGCCTGATCGCGCTGACGGCTATTCCGGTTGCCCAATTTCCTGAAATCGTGCCGCCTCAGGTTTCGGTGACAGCAACCTATCCCGGCGCCTCGGCCCAGGTGGTGGAGCAGAGCGTCGGCCAGGTCATCGAAGCCAAAGTCAACGGCGTCGAACGCATGATTTACATGAAGTCGACGTCGGGAGGCGACGGCAGCTATTCGCTCACCGTGAGCTTTCAGGTCGGCTCCGATCCCGACCTCAATACCGTCAATGTGATGAACCGGGTCAACCAGGCTTTATCGCAGCTTCCGCCGGAGGTGCAGAAGCTCGGCGTTACGGTGAAAAAGAAGTCTTCGGCCCTGCTGCAGGTGATTGCCTTCTACTCGCCCGACAATTCGAGGGATGCTCTGTTCCTCTCAAACTATGCGACGATCAACGTGATCGACACACTGGCGCGGGTCCCCGGGGTCGGTGAGGCAGGGCTTTTCGGACCGCTAGATTATTCGATGCGCGTCTGGCTCAATCTCGATCGCATGTCGAGCCTGCAAATTACGTCGCAGGATGTCATAGCGGCAATCAATTCGCAGAACGCTCAGGCAGCAGTTGGCCGTGTCGGCGCCTCGCCTCTCGTGAATGAAACAGACTTCCAGCTCAATATCACGACCCAAGGCCGCCTCTCGACCCCCGAGGAATTCGAGAAGATACTCGTTCGCACGATGCCTGACGGCAGCATGGTCCGTATCAAGGACATTGCCAGGGTCGAGCTTGGTTCCAAGGTCAGCGACTCCTACGGCCGCTACAATGGCCAGCCGGCGGCCGGCATCCAGATCTACCAGTCGCCCGGGGCGAACGCCATGGCGGTTGCCAATGGTGTCAAGAAAGCACTGAAAGATTTGGAGTCCCGCCTCCCGTCAGGGGTCTCCTACAATGTCATGTACGATACGACGCAGTTCGTCGAGGCCACGATCGAAAGCGTCAAACACACGCTGATTGAAGCCTTTGTACTCGTCGGCATCGTCGTTTTCATCTTTCTCGGCAATCTGAGAGCAACGCTTATCCCGATCATCGCGGTTCCCGTGGCGCTGGTGGGCACCTTCGCGGTCATGCTCGCCCTTGGCTTGTCGCTGAACACCGTCTCATTGCTGGCTCTCGTCCTTGCCATTGGTATTGTCGTGGACGATGCCATCGTCGTCACAGAGGCCGTCGAGCACGTCTTGGAGCACGAGCCGGAGCTGTCGCCGGCGGAAGCCACCGAGAAGGCGATGGGCCAGATCACCGGTCCGATCATTGCAATAACCCTGGTTCTCCTGTCGGTCTTTGTTCCGACCGCATTCATTCCAGGTATCACCGGGCAGCTCTATCAGCAGTTCGCCGTGGCTGTTTCGGTCTCCATGATAATCTCGGCCATCAATGCGCTGACGCTTTCTCCAGCGCTCTGCTCCATCATTCTGAAACATCGCGGTAAGCCGACGGGCATCATGGCCGGCCTACAGCGGGGTATCGAGGAAGGCCGCAGCCGTTACGTGTGGCTCGTTCGCCCATTGGTCCGCCGCTCCGTACTGGCTCTCGCCCTTGTCGCGCTCTTCGCGGGCGGAACCGTTGGACTGGCCAAGCTCGTCCCCACCGGCTTCCTGCCGGAGGAGGATCAGGGCGCGTTCTTTATCGAGATGCAACTTCCAGACGCAGCATCCCTGCAGCGGACCGGCGCGATTGTGCAGGAGGTCGAGTCGAAGGTGATGCCCAAGCCGTGGCTGAAGGACGTTTTCACCGTCACCGGCTACAGCCTCATCGATGGACTCAATCTGCCCAACAAGGCCCTGGCGATCGTCAGTCTCAAGCCGTTTGCAGAGCGAAAAGATCAAAACCTCTCGGCTTTTGCTGCCATCAACGAGTTGCGGCAGGAATTCCGTCCGCTCGCCGCGGCCAATATCATTCCGTTCAATCTGCCGCCGATCATTGGCCTTGGCACCGGCTCCGGCTTCGAGTTCCAGCTGCAGAGCCTGTCGGGAGCGTCGCCCGAAGAACTCGCCGCCGTGGCGCGTGGCTTGGTCATTGCCGCGAATGGTGATCCGAGGTTGGCCGGGGTATTCTCTACCTACAGCGCAGCGACGCCACAGATCTATCTCAAGATCGATCGTGAGCGAGCCGAGACCTTGGGCATTGCCATCAACGACATTTTTTCAGCACTACAGACCGCCTTGGGCGGCAGCTACGTCAACGACTTCAACCTCTCCGGGCGCACATGGCAGGTCAAAGTGCAGGCGGACGCCGCGGATCGCATGAACAGCGAGGACATTTTCCGTGTCCGCCTCAGGTCGGCGAGCGGAGATCTTGTTCCACTCGCGGCTGTCGCCGACATCGAACTGGTTACGGCACCTGCATTCATCATTCGCTACAATAACCTTCGTTCCGTCACCATCAACGGCAGCCCGGCGCCCGGGCGCTCGACCGGTGAAGCGATTGCAGCGATGGAGCAGGTGGCTAGTAATACATTGGCTTCCGGATTCGATTACGAATGGACTGGAACCGCGCTGCAGGAAAAAGCTGCGGCTGGGCAGACGGCTTCCATTCTGGCGCTGGCCGTTCTCTTCGCCTTCCTCTTCCTCGTAGCGCTTTACGAAAGCTGGACCATCCCTATCGCCGTCCTTGCTTCGGTGGTGGTTGGTCTCTTCGGCGCCATGCTTGCCCTCAAGCTGTTCAAGCTGGACAACAATATCTTCGCGCAAATCGGAATTGTCGTCCTCATCGCGCTTGCAGCTAAAAATGCGATTCTCATTGTTGAGTTTGCCATGGAGCAGCGGCGGGAGGGCAAATCCATCGTCGATGCTGCCATCGAAGGTGCCAACCTTCGCTTCCGCGCGGTGATGATGACGTCGTTCGCGTTTATCCTGGGTCTTGTGCCGCTAGTCATTGCGAGCGGAGCCGGTCAGGCAACCCAGAGAGCTGTCGGCACAGCCGTCTTCGGCGGCATGCTGGCAGCAAGCTTCATCGGCATTTTCGTCATCCCGGGCCTTTATGTGATCGTGCAAACCGCTCGCGAGTGGGTGAAGGCCCGGCTGGGAATCGCGTCGATCAATGAGATTGATGGTTCAAGCAAGCCGGAACCGGTGCACCCTGAACCGCCAACCACATAAGCCGGCATTTTCAAACGGAAGGTTTCAACCCTGACTCGGGCCGACACTGCCAAGTTTCTCCGGCCCGGCATTGATCCGCACAACTCAATACACGGTGTATTGTATGAAAAAATCAAAGAAGGCCCGCGAAAGCGAAGAAGACCTCAGCGAGACGAATGAGGCGGAAGCCCAGGGCGGTCCGTTGAAACGGAAGGTCTATGAGAAAGAATTGAAGAAGCTCCACATCGAGTTGGTGAAGCTGCAGGAGTGGGTCCGCCATACCGGAGCAAAAGTCTGTATCGTCTTTGAGGGACGTGATGGCGCGGGCAAAGGGGGAACGATCAAGGCCATCCTGGAGCGCGTCAGCCCACGCACGTTCAGGGTCGTTGCCCTCCCCGCGCCGACCGAACGCGAGAAGTCGCAGCTCTACGTCCAACGTTACATTCCCCATTTTCCGGCCGCAGGCGAGATCGTGATATTCGATCGGAGCTGGTATAATCGCGCGGGCGTGGAGCGGGTCATGGGCTTCTGCTCGGAAGAGCAAGCCAAGAAGTTTCTCGATGCGGCCCCCGCCGTTGAGAAGGCAATGGTCGAGTCGGGCATTATACTCCTGAAATATTGGTTAGAGGTTAGCCCCGACGAACAAACCCGGCGGCTCGAAGCCCGTGTAGACGATGGCCGCAAGATCTGGAAGCTCTCGCCGATGGACATCAAGTCGTATGCGCGATGGGATGACTACACCAAGGCGCGAGACGACATGTTTCACGCCACGGATACGGCGTGGGCCCCTTGGTACGTTGCCAAATCTGACGACAAGAAGCGCGCACGTCTTAATATCATCCGGCACCTCTTGAGCAAGGTGCCATACGAGAAAGTGCCGCGCGAGAAAGTCAAACTACCCAAGCGGCACGTCGCCAAGCCTAGAGAGAACGACGACTTCGCCTTCCGCTTCATTCCCGAGGTCTACTGATCGGAAGCGGCGGGACCATGATCCTTTCGGCGCCACGTCGAAGCTGTGTGCTTGCGCAAGACTTTGGGCGGTTAGACTCACGCTGTCGGAGAACGTGACTGTTCGCATGAACTTCGCAGATGCAGGGTTCGATATTGACCCACGTCAACAAAGCGGTTCGTTTCGGCTGTTAGTTGGCTAATAGGAGACGTTGGCACGCCCCCCGAAGGCGGAGTTCGAAATCAGCAGGGACCCCCGAAGCATATTTGACGAAAATCCCTAGACGAGAAGGAAATCGCGACGATGTCCGGCATTCTGAGCCCTAAAGATTTAAGCCTGATCAGTAGCGCCGCAGACGATGCGAAAGTCGACGAGGAGCGCAGAGAGCGCGAGAAGAAGGTCAAGCAGAAAAGGGAACTCGAAGAAGCTTTCATGTCTCAGGAATTGCATCCCGAGGTTCGCGACCGCATCAATCAGGCCGTTCGTCGCGCCGCTGAGCAAGGCCATATCGAACTTCAGGTTATGACGTTCCCTGCGTCGTACTGCAATGATGGCGGTCGCCGGATCAATAATCTCGATCCGAACTGGCCGGAGTCCCTCGAAGGTTTCGCGAAGCGGGCTTTTCAGTTTTACGAAAAGGAGCTGAAGCCTCTCGGCTACCGGCTGCACTGCGATATCATAAACTTTCCCGGCGGCATGCCGGGTGAGGTGGGCATGTTTCTCAAGTGGGGCTGATGCGCTCTTGATCGACTGATCCGCATTGCGGCAATCGGGTTCCGCAGAACACAGACCGGTGGAGACCGGCAGGGACAGACTGCGGGACACGGGTCGGCAGCTCAAGGTCGAGAAGAAGCTCTGCTCTGACGTTCAGCTGCACGATGAGTGTCACATCAAGCCGTTGCACACGGATGCCGGGCTTGCCGTTCGGACGTAGATTGCGATTGCCTGTTTCGGCCTTTCATCGGTGCAGCAAGGCCGGTGGAGCCTGCGATGCGTCGCCCCTACTTTGTTGGCATCACGAGTGCTCGCAGCGGTCAGGAGCAGGCAGCGGACCGGGCAAGTGGCCCAGGTTTGTGTAGGTCTCAGGCACAGAATTCACGAGAGAGCGTGTGATGGATGAGGATATCAGGTCCAGCACGAGCGATCGCCGTACATGGATTCCAGCCTTGGTCTGGGTGCGGTCCTACGACAAGGCGTGGCTCCGCGGCGACGTGGTGGCGGGACTCACGCTTGCAGCCTACCTCTTGCCTGCAGGCCTCGGAGATGCCTCGCTCGCCAACCTCCCACCCCAGGCGGGCTTGTACGCCTGCCTGTTCGCGGGGCTTGTGTTTTGGCTTTTCTGCAGCTCAAGGCATACCGCGGTCTCGGTTACGTCAGCAATTTCTCTGCTGGTGGGCGCCTCCCTTGCCGATCTCGCAGGCAGCGACGCATCGCGGTTTGCTGCATTGGCAGCCGGCACGGCAGTTCTCGTCGCCATCATTGCGCTGATCGCCTGGGCGGTTCGGGCCGGGGCCATCGTAAATTTCATCTCCGAAAGCGTGATGGTCGGCTTTAAATGTGGCGTCGCGCTTTACCTGGCCAGCACGCAGCTCCCGAAACTTTTTGGCATCCATGGTGCGCATGGCGACTTTTGGGAGAACAGCGCTTATCTCATCAAGCATCTGGGTGAGACCAACACGTTCTCCCTCGTCATCGGACTGGCGGCTCTTGGTGCCCTTGTTCTGGGTAAGCTCATCCTGCCGAACAAACCCATCGCTCTCTTTGTGGTGGTTGGCGGGATCATCGTCTCGACCCTGCTCCAACTCGATACGAAGGGCGTCAAACTGTTGGGTGCGGTGCCGCAAGGTCTGCCGCCATTTGGCTGGCCACAGGTTTATTGGTCGGACTTCAACGCTCTGTTGCCGCTCGCCTTTGCGTGCTTCCTTCTCGCCGCCGTCGAAACCGCCGCCATCGGCCGGACTTTCGCTGCGAAGCATGGCGGCCGGCTGGATGCCAATCAGGAGTTTCTGGCGCTCGCTGCGTCCAATTTAACCGCCGGACTGGGCCACGGCTTTCCGGTCAGCGGCGGCATGTCTCAATCGCTCGTGAACGAGGGGAGTGGTGCCCGCACCCCGCTTTCGGGGGCCTTCGCTGCGCTCTTTATTCTGTTTGTTGTTCTGTTTCTTTCGGATCAACTGAGCGCCCTACCGCAGCCAGTGCTTGCCGCCGTCGTCCTCATGGCGGTTGCCGGCCTGTTTCAGATCAACGCTCTGAAACATCTCTGGCACGCCAGCCGTCCTGACTTCTTTGTGGCGATGGCCTCGTTATTCGGGGTCCTTGGCTCTGGATTGCTGCGCGGTGTGATGATCGGGGCGATCATCTCTTTGGTGCAACTACTGCACCGTGCGTCGCGGCCGCATGTCGCTGTACTTGGGCGCATTCCGGGTACTCGTCGCTATTCGGATATGGAGCGCCACACGGACAACGAGGCGTCTCCCGGCGCACTCATCGTGCGACCCGAGGGCAGCCTGATCTATTTCAACATAGATCATGTCTGCGACACGATTCTCGCACGTGTTCGCCGCGAGACCGTAAGTCCGAGGCTCGTTGTGCTCGACCTGTCTGCCGCACCTTATATGGATCTGCAAAGTGCAGATACGCTTGCGCATATGGCAGACGAATTGCGCTCGCTCAATGTCCGCCTGCAAGTGGTTGAGGCGCGATCGGGCGTTCGAGACCGCCTCAACAGTGAAGGCGTGGAAACTCGGATCGGCGGAACCAACCGCTTCATTACGATTGCAGACGCCATGGACGAATTCGAACAAACCAAACCAAGTCCTGCGTAATTCGGGGACAGAACGTCCTGACGGGATCGCGTACTCACCGCGCCAACCGCCTCGCGATGAAGAAGGCATTCTTCGGCACGCACCTTCGCAACAGCGCGAAGTGCACAGCAAGTCTGTTGCAGAAGTCCACCAGTGCAACGAAGGCGGCACAAGCGCGGTAACAACCGGCGCAATCAGCGAAAACGGTTGTGACCTGATGCAGGCAGCAGCCAGATGGATAAAGCACGAACCCGTTCGAACGAATGGGTCCGGTGCTTAACGCGCCAGGGCGGCCGGCGCGATCTGCTCCACTGCGCGGCGTGCTCAAGACATCCGAGGATCTGCTCTCTCATCCGCGGCTCCCAGAATTTGCGGATGTGGTCGGCCGTGAGCGAGGCCGCCTCGTCGTCGCCGTGGACCATGAGATTGCGGGCAATCTGATTGGCCATCATTACGAGCTTTTCAGAAGATTGCATGGGTCATCACCTTGCCGCAAAAACTGAAGGTCCGGGTGCGAGGTCCATCGTCGATGGCGACTCGCTCTGGATGCGTGAAGATTTCGAAACTGTCGTCGCGCGCGATGCCGACGAGCGTGATACCGGCTTCGTCAGCCATGCGGACGGCGAGCGAGGTCGGCGCGGAGACCGCCACGAGAACGGGCGCCCCCATCACCGCCGCCTTCTGGACGAGTTCAATCGAAATACGGCTCGTCATGACGAGGATGCCGCCGGAGGCGCTGACACCGGCGCGCGCCAGACCACCCGCCAGCTTGTCGAGCGCGTTGTGCCGCCCGACATCTTCCCGCACCATCACAAGGCCCTGCGCGAGTGTCCAGAACCCGGCGGCATGCAGCGCACGCGCCTCGGCGTTGAGAAGCTGCGCGGGTGCGAGAGACGCCACCGCAGCTTCGATTTCGACTGCCGAAACTTTCAGGGAGGACGAGACAGGCTTCAAACCCGGCATCGCTTTTTCCAGGCTCTCGACGCCGCAGAGCCCGCACCCCGTGGGACCAAGAGTGGCACGCCGCCGTGCGGCAAGACGCTGACCCGCCCCATGCTGCATCCACATCCTGAGTTCGATGCCCAGATCCTGCTCCACGAGATCGAGTTCCACGATCTCGGAAGCGCTTTCGATCTGCCCTTCCGACAGGCTGAAGCCGACCGCGAAATCCTCAAGATCCCGCGGCGTCGCCATCATCACGGCATGCGTTGATCCGTCATAGACGAGCGCCACGGGCGTCTCCACCGGCAGCACCCGCGACGACGATTCCGCGGCACCCGCCCGGACCTTCGTACACGCAAGCTTCGCCAGCGGTTCCGTCACGTTGCTCACTCCGCGGCCTCCGCCGTCACGATACGGCGGCTCTGGTCGGCGAAGTCCATGTACTTCTTCTGATAGTCCGTCGGACCGTTGGACGGCGAAACCTGCACCGCGGTGACCTTGTACTCGGGGCAGTTCGTGGCCCAGTCGGAGAAGTCCGTAGTGATGACGTTCGCCTGCGTCAGCGGATGGTGGAACGTGGTGTAGACCACTCCCGGCGCCACACGATCGGTGATGAGCGCACGCAATGCCGTTTCACCGGCCCGGCTGCGCACCGTCACCCAGTCGCCATCCTTCACGCCACGCTGCTCGGCGTCGTGCGGATGGATCTCCAGGAGGTCTTCCGGATGCCAGTTGACGTTCTCCGTGCGCCGGGTCTGCGCGCCGACATTGTACTGTGACAGAATGCGGCCCGTCGTCAGAATGAGCGGGAAGCGCGATCCGGTCCGTTCGTCGGTCGGCACGTACTCGGTCATCACGAACTTGCCGCGCCCGCGGGTGAACTCTTCGATGTGCATGACCGGATAGCCTTCCGGATGCGCCTCGTTGCAGGGCCACTGGATCGAGCCGAGTTCCGCCAGCTTGTCGAACGAAACGCCCGTGAACGTCGGCGTCAGCCGCGCGATCTCATCCATGATCTCGGACGGATGCGCGTAGTTCCAGCGCAATCCGAGTTCCTTGGCGATGAGCTGCGTGACTTCCCAATCCGCATAGCCGCTCTTCGGCGTCATGACTTTCGTGACGCGCTGGATGCGGCGCTCGGCGTTGGTGAAGGTTCCGTCCTTCTCAAGGAAACTGCAACCCGGCAGGAAGACATGCGCGTAGTTGGCCGTCTCGTTGAGGAACAGGTCCTGGATGACGACGCATTCCATGGCGGCGAGGCCCGCCGAAACATGATGCGTATCGGGGTCGGACTGGAGAATATCCTCGCCCTGGATGTAGAGCGCCTTGAACGACCCGTCGACGGCGGCATCCAGCATGTTCGGGATGCGCAGACCGGGCTCGGGATCAAGCGTGCACTCCCACGCATTCTCAAAGATCTGGCGGGTCGCCGTTTCCGAGACGTGCCGGTAACCCGGCAGCTCGTGGGGGAACGAGCCCATGTCGCAGGAACCCTGCACGTTGTTCTGGCCGCGCAGCGGATTGACGCCGACACCGGCGCGACCGATGTTGCCGGTGGCCATTGCGAGGTTGGCAATCGCCATAACGGTCGAGGAGCCCTGGCTGTGCTCCGTCACGCCCAGACCATAGTAGATTGCCGCGTTGCCGCCAGTCGCATAGAGCCGCGCTGCCTTGCGAACCTGATCTGCAGGAACGCCCGTGTAAGTCTCCATCTCTTCGGGTGAATTGCGATCTTCGGACACGAAGGCTGCCCACTCCTGGAACTCGTCCCAGTCGCAGCGATGCCTGACGAAGCTTTCGTTGACGAGCTTTTCCGTGACGATCACATGCGCCATGGAGGTCAGCAGCGCCACGTTGGTGCCGGGCTGCAGCGCGAGATGATAGTCGGCCTCGATATGCGGTGAGCGAACGAGGTCGGTCCGGCGCGGATCGGCCACGATGAGCTTGGCGCCATCGCGCAGGCGCGCCTTCATGCGGCTCGCGAAGACCGGATGGCCGTCCGTCGGGTTGGCCCCGATGACCATCATAACGTCGCAGTGCTCGACGCTGTCGAAGTCCTGCGTGCCGGCCGATTCACCGAATGTCGTCTTGAGGCCGTACCCCGTGGGGGAATGGCAGACGCGCGCGCAGGTATCGACGTTGTTGACGCCAAAGCCCTGCCGGATGAGCTTCTGGACGAGGTACACGTCTTCGTTGGTGCAGCGCGACGAGGTAATACCGCCCACGGCGCCACGACCGTACTTCGTCTGGATACGGCGGAACTCGGAAGCAACGCGCTTGATCGCCTCTTCCCATGTCGTTTCGCGCCACGGATCGGTGATCTTGTCGCGAACCATCGGCTGCAGAATGCGATCGCGATGGGTCGCGTACCCATAGGCGAACCGCCCCTTGACGCAGGAGTGGCCGCGGTTGGCCTTGCCTTCCTTCCAGGGCACCATGCGAACGACTTCCTCGCCGCGCATTTCGGCCTTGAACGTGCAGCCCACGCCGCAGTAGGCGCACGTCGTGATATGCGAATGCTCCGGCTGGCCGACTTCGATGAGGCTCTTTTCCGAGAGCGTCGCGGTCGGGCATGCCTGGACGCAAGCGCCGCAGGACACGCATTCCGAACTCAGGAACTCTTCGTCCATGCCGGCGGAAACGCGGCTATCGAATCCGCGCCCGGAGATCGTGAGCGCGAACGTTCCTTGCACTTCCTCGCAGGCGCGCACGCAGCGATTGCAGACAATGCACTTCGACGGATCGTAGGTGAAGTAGGGGTTCGACGTGTCTTTCTTGAGAAAGAGCGGGTTCTCCCGGCTGGCCACCTGGTCGAAGACGTGGTTGGCGCCGTCATAGCCATAGCGGACATCGCGCAGCCCCACCGCGCCGGCCATATCCTGCAGTTCGCAATCGCCGTTCGCCGCACACGTCAGACAGTCGAGCGGATGGTCCGAGATGTAGAGTTCCATCACGCCTTTGCGGATCTGCTTCAGCCGCGGCGTCTGGGTCTTGACCTTGAGGCCCGGCGCGACCGGCGTGGTGCACGACGCAGGCGTACCTGCCCGGCCCTCGATCTCGACAAGGCAGAGGCGGCACGAGCCGAAACTGTCGAGCATGTCCGTCGCGCAAAGTTTCGGGATCGTCGTCCCGATTTCCATGGCCGCACGCATGATCGACGTGCCGGCCGGAACCGTCACTTCCACGCCGTCGATCGTCAGCGTCACCATTTGCTCCGAACGGGAAGCCTTGGTGCCGTAGTCGATTTCCTTGATCAGACCCATGAATATCACTCCGCAGCGGCAGGCAGCTTGGGCGACCGGCCGAAATCTTCAGGGAAATGGGTGAGCGCGCTCATCACCGGATACGGCGTGAAACCACCCAGCGCACAAAGCGAACCGAACTTCATCGTGTTACAGAGATCTTCAATGACGGCGAGATTGGCTTCGCGGTTCTGCCCCGCGATGACCTTGTCCATCGTCTCACGGCCACGCGTCGATCCGATCCTGCAGGGCGTGCACTTGCCGCAGCTTTCAACGCCGCAGAAATGAAAGGCGAAGCGCGCCATCTTGGCCATATCGGCCGTATCGTCGAACACCACGACGCCGGCATGTCCGATAAGGCCGTCACGCGCCGCGAACGCCTCGTAATCGAACGGCGTATCGAAATAAGCGCGCGGGAAATAGGCTCCGAGCGGACCGCCCACCTGAACCGCCTTGACCGGACGGCCGGAGAGCGTGCCGCCGCCGACTTCATCGACGAGTTCACCCAGCGTGATGCCGAACGCGGTTTCGAACAGACCGCCATGCTTGATGTTGCCGGCGAGCTGGATCGGCATGGTCCCGCGCGAGCGGCCCATTCCGTAGTCGTAATAGGCTTGCGCGCCTTCCGACAGGATGAAAGGAACGGCCGCGAGCGAGAGCACATTGTTAATCACGGTCGGCTTGCCGAACAGACCCTTGTGGGCAGGCAGCGGCGGCTTGGCGCGCACAAGACCGCGCTTGCCTTCGAGGCTTTCCAGAAGCGACGTTTCCTCGCCGCAGACATAAGCACCCGCACCCATGCGCACTTCGATGTCGAAGGCATGATCCGAACCCGCAACCCGCGAGCCGAGCAGACCGGCGGCCCGCGCACTGCGGATGGCTTCATTCAGCGCAACTTCCGCATGCGGGTACTCGGAACGAAGATAGATGTAGCCCTTCGTGGCGCCCACCGCGATCCCGGCGATCGTCATGCCCTCGATGAGCACGAACGGATCACCCTCCATGATCATGCGATCCGCGAACGTGCCGCTGTCACCCTCGTCCGCATTGCAGACGATGTATTTCTGATGGTCTTTCGTATCGTGAACGGTCTTCCACTTGATGCCGGTTGGGAACCCCGCGCCGCCACGGCCGCGCAGACCGGATTTCGTGACCTGATCGACGATATCGATGGGTTTGAGGCTCAAGGCCTGCTCCAGGCCCTTGTAACCGCCGTGCGCCTTGTAATCCGCCAGTGAAACCGGATCGGTGATGCCACAGCGCGCAAAGGTGAGACGCGTCTGCTTCTTGAAGAAGGGAATTTCCTCCGTCGGGCCGAGCGCGAGTGCATGCTTGATTTTGGACGCACCGCTTTTTGCCAGCGATGCGACGATCACGGAGGCATCGGCTTCGGTCATCGGACCGAAGGCGTAGCGAACGCCCTTGTCCTCGATTTCCATCAGCGGTTCGATCCAGAGCATGCCGCGCGAACCATTGCGGACGACCTGCGCATCCAGCTTGGCCTTGGCGGCCGCCTTCAAGACAGCCTCTGCGACATCGTCCGCACCACAAGCAACGGCCGCAGCATCGCGCGGAATGAAGATGCGGATGGTCATGCGCCAGCCTCCGAAAGAATCTTGTCGAGCTTGGTTTCGTCGAGACGTCCGACGATCTTCCCGTTGACCATGGCGGACGGGGCGGTGGCGCACAGCCCGAGGCAATAAACGGTCTCGAAGGTCACTCGGCCGTTGGCGGTCGTGCCGCCACAATCGATGCCGAGCCGGTCCTCGGCCCGCTTGACGAGGGATTCGCATCCCATCGACTGGCATGCCTCGGCGCGACACACCTTGATCACCGTGCCGCCGGCCGGTTCACGCCGGAAATCGTGATAGAACGTCACCACCCCGTGCACTTCGGCGCGGCTCAGGTTCAACTCCTTCGCGATCACCGGAACGGCTTCTTCCGGAACGCATCCGAAAGCTTCCTGCACCGCGTGCAGGATCGGCATGAGCGGCCCCTCGAGGTGGGTATGCGCCTGCACGATGGCGCGGGTTCGCGCTTCGCTCCAAGGCTCGTGCACAGACATCGAATGGCCTCTCATCAACTGAATCTCTCTCGGTTAGCTATCCTCCCGCTGACTTTGACCTTCAAGGCGAGCGATCCGTGGTTTGATAGAAAAAAGCTATCAAACGTCGTGCGGTCGTCATGAACGGCGCACGAGCGGCCCTGGCCGCTCGGCGCCCCAGACGGGACAAAAATAAACGATATAAATCAATATATTAGAAGCGATCTCGCGAAAGCTGCCCAACGTCGCTCCCGCCGCCCGGAGATAGGTTGCATTTCCATCATATGAATGAGATGGGCATCGAAGGCGGTCCCGATCCGCCCGCCCGGGCGCGTGGCCCAGCGACAACAGGCTCGCGTCTTTACGGCAAACCCTTGCCAACTCCGCCCTCACCGGATGCCGCCGGCGTTCTGCAACGGATAAAAGGATGCGGTGCGACCGCGTCTCCAGGGGGGTCAGTATGCAGTACAAGGTGTTTGGCCGGGATAAGGACGCCACGCCCCAGTCCACCAAGGGCCGCCAGATCATCGAGCGGCTGCGGGCGGGCGAACTGCCCCAGATGGTCGACTGGTTCGACCCGCACCTGCTGGCCAAGGTCGGCGTCCGCTCCATCCTGTCGTCCACCATCGGCTCCTATACCGATCAGCGCCTCATCCAGGCGGCGACCGATCCCGCCACCGAGGACGAACTCAAGACGCGATACGATTACAGCGGCAGCGGGCAGCCGTCCTCAGCCTTGAGGCCGGATGCGAGCGGCGCCGTCTGGGTCGACTACATCGCCGATCTCGGCGACGGGTTCGAACCGACCTACGCCATGGCCTACCTGATGGCGGAGGATCGTCTGAAGGTCGAAGGAAGCGATGAACCGCTGCCCGGCGGCAGCCTCCTCGTCATGGGAGGTGATCAGGTCTACCCCGACGCCAACAAGCACGAATACCAGACGCGGCTTCAAGACCCCTACGACTGGGCCTTCTCCAGCGACGTCCCGCAGCGCAAGCTCTTTGCCATCCCCGGCAACCACGACTGGTACGACGGGCTGTCGTCTTTCAGCGCACTCTTCTGTTCGGCGCGCGACCGGATATCGAAGGGCCTCGGCACGCAGATCGGCGGGTGGCGCTGCCACCAGCACCGCAGCTACTTCGCCATCAAGCTCCCGCACGACTGGTGGATCTGGGGTCCCGACATCCAGCTCGCCGACAATCTCGACGACAGCCAGCGCGACTACTTCGACCTGATGGCGGACCAGACCAAGCCCGGCGACAAGATCATCCTCTGCATTGCCGAACCGAGCTGGCTGCACCAGAACTACGACAACCTGCACGAGATCAGCATGCTCGCGCGCAAGAACGGCGCCTGCATCATGGCCGTGCTTGCCGGTGATTGGCACCACTACAGCCGTTACACCTGCGACCGGCTCGGCGTGCAATTCATCACCTGCGGAGGCGGCGGCGCCTTCGCGCACGCGACCCACGGCCTGAGACGGCGCATCTCGCTGAACTGGGCAAGCCTGACAGGTGCGCCGCATCGCGTGTCGGATCCCTCCGATCCGGAAGAATTCAACCGGATGGAGCGATCGGTGATCGGCCCGGAAGGCCCGGATTTCTCATTGAACGTGGGCGTGGACGCTCGCGAACCCGAACGGACCATCCCGCCCATTCCCTTCATATCGGGCGGCGGGCCGGCCGGGGCCATGCAAGACGCAGCAGTAAAGCTGGCCGGAATGTCCGGCGTGTCTGAACCCAAACCCATCTCCGACGTCGACGCCGGCCCAAGTCCCGGCCGCCGTGCGAAAGCGATCCGCAAGGAGAATATCTCCAGCGACAGCTACCGGCTCAAGGCAGCAGCCATCTACCCGTCACGCTGGAAAAGCCGGCTTCTCTGCCTCCACAACCTCGTGCTGCCGTTCCGCAACCAGAAATTCGCGATGCTGGTCGGCATCATCTATTTCGTCTTTGCCTGGGTGTGGTCGTCCTCCGATCCCAGGCACTCGCCGGTCATGACGAAACTGGCCGAGGACATCGCCGTCCAGGCGCAGCATGCGCGCACCGAATACGACAACATCCGATCGGCGATCACGAACCTCCAGAATCGCCTGAAGGACCTGGAAAAGGCATCCGCCGGAAAGCCGCAGACAACGGAAATGGTCGTGCTCGAGCAACAACTCGCGTCCGCTCGCGCCAAGGAACAGCCGGCACTGAAGGAATGGTCGGATCTGGATCAGCGTAGCAAGGCGGTCGACGGCGGACGCAAAGTCCAGCTCAATCATCAGATCCGCGAACTCGAAAGCATGACAAATCTCTCGATCGACGAGCGGCTGCGCTACCTCGTCGTCTTCTTCCGGCAATACAGCCCGCTGGACGAAGTCCTCAATCCGACCGCGCTGCTGGCCGCATGTCAGCAAGGCCCCCTCTTTGCATTCATGATGCTCGGCCTGTGGGCCCTCCTCGTGAACTATGTCGATACACGCCCCGGCTCGGCCGGATCGTTCGCGAAGTTTACGATCGGAACAACCCACTTTGCCGCGCACGTCGTCGCGCTTCTCGTCATAAGCTGGATCGCCAGCGGCGTCGGCGTCCCGCTCTCCACGGTGCTCAAGTATCACATGCCCGACCCCTGGCCCGACATCATCCGGGTGACCTGGAACTTCGTGATCACCCTTCTCCTCGGCGGCCTGATCGGCGGATTCGTGATGGGCCTATACTGGACGCTCACGTCGACGCTTTTGAACATGCACACGGGCGACGCGTTCGGCGCGCTCGGCATCAAGAACTACAAGCATTTCCTGCGCATCCGGCTGGAGCCAGACCGGGCGACCGTCTACCCGATCGCGCTCGATAAGGTTCCCGGACCTGGAGGCTGGCGTTGGAAACTGCGGCCGGGTGAACAACGCCCGTCACATGATCCGCTCATCATGCCGAAGAAGCCGCTCGATCCGCGGCTCATCGAGCCCCCCGTCGTCATAGAGGCAAAAAACGTCCTCGTCTGA
>JALOTA010000058.1 GCA_025458125.1 Hyphomicrobium sp. | reverse complement strand
TGCAATGGGTTCGCCGGTAACGCGACGGCCCGACAAAGCATCAGCCGGACACGAGTCGCAACATTGCCTCAGGCTTGTCCACGACGAATGCCGCTCTCATTCAGACAGAAACCGGGGATTGCGCATGAAATGCGGCTTCCACGGCACGCCGTCGGCACCCATGTGTTGATAAGCCGGAAGGCATTGTGGAAAGCGGGCCCGGTGCCCGCGCCGGTCGATTCCAGGCACGTCATCTCACCCGTCGTGCGCTAAATCGCGCATCGGGCTGCCGGAAACGGCACCGGCACCAAGTTCTACACGCTGCCCTTCAGCCGCCGGACCTCGTCTTCCAACGCGGCGAGCCTTTCGGCAAGAGCCTCGCTGTCTTCGCGGGCTTTCGCGGCCATGGCCTTTGCCGCCTCGAATTCATCGCGTTTCACGAGATCCATTCCGGCAAGCATCTTTTCGGCTTGCGCGCGCATGAAGCTTTCCATTTCGCGCTGCGCACCCTGAGCCGCCCCGGCCGCGTCCGTCATAAGCTTGCCGAGTTCGTCGAAGAAGCGGTTGGTCGTCTGGGTCATCGCATGTCCTTTCTACGCCGGCTCGATGTCGCAAGCCTGTCGCGCTCCTGAAATTTCGCCGGACTATGGGCGCTGCCGGGAGGGAGCGCAACTTTCCACGCTTGCCGGCCGCACCGCGCGGCCCGCCAACCCGGCGGGCCCGGCACTGGACTTTCACCCACCCTGCACCTAACGTCCGCCGCCGCCGAACTCGAGGCCCATGCATGACGGTTTTCGCCATTCCGTTTCCAGAAATCGACCCGGTCGCCTTCTCGCTGGGTCCGGTCAGCGTGAAGTGGTACGGCCTGTCCTACATGGCAGGGCTGCTGCTGGGCTGGCAGTACGCCCGGTCGCTCCTCGGCAATCACCGCCTTTGGGACAATAACCAGCCACCCATGGACATGGACCGGGCCGACGACCTGCTGGTCTATCTCGCGCTGGCAATTATCGTCGGTGGACGGCTGGGACAGGTGCTGCTTTACGACCCTGGGTTCTACCTCGCCAATCCGGCCGAGATCTTCAAGGTCTGGAAGGGCGGGATGTCGTTTCATGGCGCGCTCATCGCCACCGGCTTGATGCTTATCTACTTCGCGCGCAAGTTCCAGGTCCCAGCGTTGTCGATCATGGACCTCAGCGCCGCTGCCGCCCCGTTCGGACTCTTCCTCGGCCGCATCGCCAATTTCATCAATTCCGAGCATTGGGGCCGCACGACGGATGCCGCCGTCGGCATGGTCTTCCCCAACGGCGGACCGTTACCGCGCCATCCCAGCCAGCTCTACGAAGCGGTACTCGAAGGCCTCGTGATGTTTGTGATCCTGCGCATACTCACGCACTCCTTCGGAGGGCTGAAACGGCCCGGCCTCATCGCCGGCGCATGGCTCGTCTGGTACGCGATCGCCCGCAGCATCTGCGAATTCTTCCGCGAGCCCGAAACCGTCCACGCCCTGAACCTCGGACCCTTCACGGCCGGCCAGTTCTATTCCCTGCCGATGTTTCTTCTGGGCGTCTATTTCATTTATCGCGCCCGCTCCACTCCACCGGCCTGACCTGAGATGCGTATCGAGTACCACCGCACCCTGATCGCCGATAAGCCGCGCAACGAGGCCCTGATCGCGGCGCTCGAACGCGTCGTCGTGAAAGGCAAGTCGATCGTCGCCGACATCGGCGCGGGATCGGGCATACTCGGGCTTATCGCTTCTAAACTCGGCGCCAGGGACGTCCATCTTTATGAAGCGTCGGAAGAGGTCGCCGCGCTTGCGGCCGCGGTCCTCAAGCAGAACCGCGCCCGCAATTGCCACCTCTACCCCTGCCGCTCGACGGACATGATCGATGCTCCGCAGGTCGATATCGTCATCTCCGAAACGCTCGGCAACTACGCACTCGAGGAAAACATTCTCGAAACACTCGCCGATGCGCTCGACCGCATGCTGAAACCCGGCGGCACGGTCATCCCCAACCGAATCCGGCAGTTCGCCTGCCCCGTAACCTCGCCACGGTTCGCCAAGGAAATGGATGCATGGCGGGAGGTTGGCCACGGTCTCGATCTCGAACCCGCCCGCGCCATGAGCGTCAACAACGTCTACGTCCGGCCGATCGGACCGGCGGACCTGCTCGATGAGGGCCGGACCGCAATCCAATGGGACGACATCGATCTGACGAAGCCCCAGAGGAGCACCCGCAAAGGGGAAATGACCTGGCAGGTCGCGCAAGACTGCTGGATCTACGGCTTTGCCTATTGGTGGTCGGCAAGCCTCGTCGATGATCTGGAGATCTCGACCGCCCCCGGAGCAGCCTCCACACATTGGGAGCAGCTCTATTTTCCGCTCGGCGAACCCATACCCGCCAAGGCCGGCGAACGCGTTCTGCTCTCGCTGCGCTCCCGGTCGTCGGAAGAAGGCGGCACCCACCTCGCGTGGACGGCGGTCCACAGTGATGCAGGCGGGAAGACCATCAGCCGCCAGGCGATGGATCTCGACAAGGGCTGGATATCCTGAAGAGAATACCGGCTAAGTTGGCGGCTTCGCCGTCAGTGCGCGCTCGATGCCGTCCAGAAATGAACCGAGCAGAATCTCGAACACGCGTTCGCGCTCGTCGTGCGCGAACACCGGCCCCATCTTCCGCGTAACGGGAAACAGCCGCGGATCGAGTGCTTCGATCTCCGCCAGTTCCTCCGGCGTGCAGGGGTTCAGCATCCCGCCGACTTCGACGACGCCGAATCCGATCGCCAGTGTGAACAGTGCCATTCCGTAATCGGCGGCGTCCTCTTCATTGAAGCCCGCGTCGAGCAAGGCGGAGTAGACCATCTCGCCCAGTTCGAAATCCGCCGGTCCGCTGGTCTGGTAACGCGAAACGATGTTGAACGCCTTTGGGTACTGCACCGCCAGCTGGCGGTAGCGCTGCGCGACCTCGAGCAGAATATCGCGCCAGGTTCCCTTGGGCCGCTCCACGTCGAGCGTCGCCACCATCGCATCGGCGACGGCGCGCATCAGGCCCTCCCGCGATTTGAAGTGATGCAGGATCGTCATTCCGTCGACGCCGACCGCCGTCGCCAGCTTGCGAACGGAAAAGTTCTGCTCGCCTTCCGCTGCCAGCATGTCCAACGCCGCTTCGACGAGATCCTGCCGTCGAATGCCTCTCCGCCCGCGGCGCGATTTGTCGTGTTCGTCCTGCAACAATAATTCCTTCACCGTAGACAATTATTTCTGCGCCGTAGCCTTGACTTCTGCATCGCAGAATATATATTCATCGTTGTAGAGTTTAGCGCTGAAAACGCAAAAAGCGCAAGGCTCGCAGAAAATCGCCCTGAAAATCGGGGCCCAAAAAAGAGCTAGGACCATGAGCACGCATAGCAACAACCATCACGCTAACCAGCCGCTAAACCTCGGTGGCTTCTTCGACAGCTTTGTCCGCCAGATCGGCACCGTGATCAGCGGCCGCTGATCGGACCAGGCGACACGCTAATAAGACGACAAAGGAGCGCGCCTGGCGGCTGCGCTCCTTTTCATTTTTGTGCCGGCTTCGAGGGCCGGCCCTCACGCCTTGTTTTCCCAGCGGCCCTCCGGCGACTGCTTCCAGTAACTCACCGTGCAGCCGGCCGCCTTCGCGGCACTCCATTGCTGACGCGCGTGCGCCCTCGCCTCCTCGTCGTTGCCGTCGAACAGAAACACCAGTCGCACATGCGTCGCATAGTCGGGTGCGTCCGCGCCGTCGACGAGGAAGCGCACGCCCGCCCCGTTCGGGGTGACGGGTTCGGTGGTGAGAAAAATCGGCTGCGCATCCGCAAAGCCGTCGGTCGCAGTGCCATGCGCAAGAAAGCTGTCGTCGCGGTACGTCCAAAGCATCGCGTCGAGCGCTTCGAGCCGCTCCGCACTGCCCGCCTGCACGACCGCACGCCATCCGCGCTGCAGTGTCTTTTCAAGAAGCCCCGGCAGCACGCGTTCGAGCGGTTGCTGCTCGAGATGGTAGAACATCACTTCCGATAATCCGGTCATGCCGCGTCGCCTCGCATCGCATCGCCTCATGAATTTCATACGGCAACGACATCGCCGCACGGAACAAAAATAACCACAGACACCACGCAGGGATCTTGAAACGCGCACGCAACGAGACTAACTGTCGGGGTCCGGTGCGGCGCCTTTAGTGGTGACGCCTGTGTGGGCGGTGAGACGGCAGCCTCTTAACTGTTCGCTGCTTGTCTCCCGCCCACTGTGATTCTGGGTATCTGCTGTCACAGCCCAAACAGAAAAACGCCCCCGGCGCGAGCCAGGGGCGTTAGAAACTCCTAACCGCGAAGTGATCAGCGCTTCGACCGGCGTATCTCACCGGCATCCACAAGCGCGTCAATGCAGCCGACAGAAAGCCGCTTGCCGACTTGGCGCATGCACTGACGCGCCTTGGCCGACTCCGGCTCGTAGCTCGGACAGAACCGCTTGTAGTCCGCCCCGCATGCTTCGCGAACCTTCGCACTGACGGCGAACGCCGGAGACGCAGCCACCACAGCGCAGCCCGCAGCAACAGCCACCACGGCAAAGCGCTTCAGCTTGATCATGGGAACTTACCTTTCGATGTATCGAGCGTGAGTGACGCCCATTCGTTTCTGAACATCCCGGCTTGTCCGGGAAAATAGCGTCCCCTTCGCAGCCCCGCCAGCGTCCGATGGCCGCTGCGGCAGGCCGCTTCAACGGCTCCGCTGCCTATTTCCGTCGGCTCGATTTTTCGTAAGGATTCTCGCCCTTTCGGAGGTTGAACCGGATCGGCACGCCAGGCATGCCGAAGGTCTCCCTGAGACTATTGGTGAGATACTTGAGGTAAGATTTGGGCATGTCGTCCGCCCTCTGGCAGAAAGCGACGAACGTCGGCGGGCGCGTTGAGGGCTGCGTGACATAGCGGATCTTGATCCGCCGCCCGGCGGCCGCCGGCGGCGCATGCCGCGCAAGGGCTTCGTGAAGCCACCGGTTGAGGTCAGACGTCGAGATGCGCCGGTTCCAGATCTCGGCGGCCTTGAAGACGGCGGTCATGAGCTTGTCGAGACCGCTCTCGCCGATTGCGGACACCGGCACGACGGCCACGCCCGGCACCTGAGCGAGGCTCATGGCGACAAGGTCACGAATCTCTTTGAGGCGCTTCTGCTTGTCTTCGATAAGGTCCCACTTGTTGACGGCGACCACGAACGCGCGGCCCTCGCTCGTCGCGAGATCTCCGATCGTGAGGTCCTGATGTTCGAGCGGATGTTCGGCATCGACGAGCAGCACCACGACTTCCGCGAACCGGATGGCCCGCACCGCATCAGACGCCGAAAGCTTCTCCGCCAGTTCCGAAATCTTCGCCTTGCGCCTCAGGCCCGCCGTATCGAAGAGCCGCACTTTGCGCCCCTTCCATTCGAAGTCCGTCGAGACGCTGTCGCGGGTCAAGCCCGGCTCCGGCCCGGTGATCATGCGGTCTTCGCCCAGAAGCGCATTGACCAGCGTCGACTTGCCCGCATTCGGACGCCCGACGATCGCGACCCGAAGCGGCCGCGACGCAACGGATGCTTCCGTGCCGTCTTCCGAGCCCGTTTCCGGTTCGTCGTGCGGATCTCTGCTCTTGACCACCGGCTTGAGACCAAGCGCGTTCAGCACGTCGACCATCAACTCGCCGATCCCTTCACCATGCTCGGCGGAGATCGCGACCGGCTCACCGAGCCCCAGCTTGAACGCCTCATAGAAGCCCGCCGCCGATGAGCGCGACTCGCTCTTGTTCGCCGCCAGAACCACAGGCTTGCCCGACTGCCGCACGATGCGCCCGAAGGCTTCGTCGGCCGGCGTCACGCCATCCTTGGCGTCGATCACGAAAAGCACGAGGTCGGCGGCAGCCACGGCCGCGAGCGTCTGCTGACGCATCCGATCTGCGATCGAACCGCGCGAAGCCTCTTCCAGTCCCGCCGTGTCGGTGATCCGCAGGACGTGGCCTTCGAAGTCGGCTTCACCGTCGCGCCGGTCGCGCGTCAATCCCGGCAGGTCCGACACAAGGGCCGCGCGCGTTCCCGTCAAGCGGTTGAAAAGCGTCGACTTGCCCACGTTGGGCCGCCCGACGATGGCAATCGTGGGATTTGAAGAACCGGAAGACGCTGACGCGGCGTCCCCGGACGCCGTTACTGGTGACATGATGAGGCCCTGAAGACTGATCTCGCCGCTTATGCCCCATTCATCAGCGCGCGCAAGTGCGTGACAGGGGCGCGGGACGAAGGCATGAAGCGGAACCCCGAATGCCGGGGCGACCAAGCCGCCAGCCATCCGATCGATGAACTATCGCCACGTCTACCATGCCGGAAACTTCGCAGATGTCCTCAAGCATCTGGTGCTGACGCTCGTCATCGAGCACATGAAGCTCAAGCCGGCGCCGTTCCGCGTCATCGATACCCATGCCGGTGTCGGGCTCTACGACCTGACCTCCGTGGAAGCCGCCAAGACCGGCGAATGGCAGGGCGGCATCGGCCGCCTTCTAGCCGACCCGCTGCCAGACGACGCCGGCGCGATCGTGGCTCCCTATCTCCATGCCGTCGGCGCCGGGAACCCTGGCGGCACCCTCACTTCCTATCCCGGAAGCCCTCTCATCGCCCGGCGTCTTTTGCGCGGACAGGACGTGCTGGTTGCCAACGAATTGCACCCCGAAGATCATGCTAGCCTCGCGCGTCTTTTTGCGCGCGACAGCCAGACGAAGATCCTCAATCTCGACGGTTGGACCGCACTTAAATCGTTGCTGCCACCGAAAGAACGCCGTGCGGTGGTTCTCGTCGACCCACCGTTCGAAGAGGCAGGCGAACTGGAGCGGATGACGGCCGGCCTCGACGCTGCACTCCGACGCTTCGCTACGGGCACGTTCCTGCTCTGGTATCCGGTCAAATCATTGAGGCCGATCGACCGCTTTCTGGCCTCGGTATCGAGCCTCCGTTTGGAGAAGGTCCTCGTCGTCGAATTATTCATTCGCCCGCCAGCAGATCCGGATCGATTGAACGGAACAGGCCTCGTCATCATCAATCCGCCGTTCACTCTCGCCGATCGCCTGAAGACGGTTATGCCCGAAATCACCCGCCGCCTTGCCGCAGAAGACGGCGCATTTTTCGTGATCGAAGATCGCTGCCCGCCCGTTCGTTCGTGAAGCCGCGAGCGCCCCAAGCAAGCGGCAAGGTTAAGGGGTCCGGCGGGAAAATTGTCCCTCACCGTGTCATTTGCGCCTTGCGCAAGGTAAAAAACTTTGATCGCATAGGACATGGCGCCGCAGTTTCGGGCGTCGCGGGAGCACGGTGTCGTCAGCAGATACAAAGCAGCAAGATCGGTGGCCAACGATGCGTCAGACTGGGACTGTCAAATTTTTCAATGAACAGAAAGGGTTCGGCTTCATCAAGCCGGACGGGGGCGGCAACGATATCTTCGTGCACATCACGGCGCTCCAGCAGTCTGGTCTGCAGAACCTCGCCGAAGGAATGCGAATATCATTCGAGACGGAACCGGATAAACGCGGCAAAGGCCCGAAGGCCGTGCAACTGCGTCCCGAGTAACGGCCATCTCTGCACTTGGCTCTATTTCGAATCTCATCAGGATTATCGCGGATGCCGTCCCGCCAGCAGGCTAGCTGCGGCCGCTCTCGCATGAGAAACATTTAGGCCCACCCGGCGCACTGTCCGTTGTCCGTTGCTGGCAGAAATATCACAGAGTCAGGCGGAAACGACGACACCGCTCCATGCGGCCACAAGATCAACAGATTGTTGGCAAGCATCCGCCTCTCCAGCGCCTTCGCCACTGGTCGCGTTGCCGGACTGTGGGTATAGGAGTTGCCAGTTTGATGCAGGCTGCCCCCGCACGCCAAATGGAGATGTTTTTCATGCGCGCGTTTTCCGCCACTTTGACCGCTACCGTCGCTGCGGCCATGGTTGCCGTGACAGCCGGGACGGCTGACGCGGCCTGCAAGAAAATGGGCTTCCTCGTCAACGACTATGGCAAGGATGGTCCAACGAAGGACGCACAGGATCTGCTCGACAAGCACGTCGCCGAATGGGCCGCGCAAAACGGCATCAAGAACTATACGGTCGGCAAGAAAGACGTGACCTGCGAACTTTACCTGGACCTGATCCTGTTCGACGAGCACACCTGCACCGCTTCGGCGAACGTCTGCTGGGACGAGCCCGGTTCGGAAAAACCGGCTAAGTCCGCAAAAAGCAAGGACGGCGCACAGTCCAAGGCTGCCAGCACCGAAAAGAAGTCGAGTGAGAAGAGGGCATCGGGCACCGCCGAGGCATCGGAAAAGTCCGCCGCAAAGGCAGATGCACCCGCTACCACCGGCAACATCGAAACGGGAACGGTTGCTTCTCCAGAACCGATCCCCGCCGCCCCGGCGGCCGCCGATGACGCGGCTACCCGCGCCGCCGCAGCCGCCGAACGGGCCGCCCAGGCCGCTGAGCGCGCTGCTGCCGCAGCCGAGAAAGCAGCAGCCGCATCCAAGGAAGCCGATCCTTCGCAACTGGAAATGCCGGGCTTCGGCGCCGGAACGCCTGCCAGCGCAGCGCCTGCAACACCGGTCGAGCCCAAGTCCTGACGAGGTGGCAATTACTGATCGAAATAGGCGCGCCCCTGACCGGCGCGCCTTTTCATTTCACCGCACCAGTCTTTGGCGCCGTCAGCCGGTCGAGCCTCAGACGATGCCGGTCGTCGGTCAGCAGGCCCACCGCGGCGACACCGGCCAGCACGACGGCGATCCCCGTCGCACCGGCGATCAAGAACAGGATCATCACCTGATACTTCATTGCCTCGATGGGGTCCGCGCCCGCCAGGATCTGGCCCGTCATCATTCCAGGCAAGGACACCACACCGGCGACCGCCATTGCCGTGAGGATGGGAGTCATTCCGGCCTTCAGACCACGCCGGAGAATACCTTCCAGGGCTTGCGTGCGCGTGGCACCCAAAGCGAGGCGCGCCTCGATGGCCGCGCGTTCACGAACCGCCGAACCGGTGATCTGGTCGAGAACGAGCGTCACACCTGACAGCGCATTGCCGATCACCATGCCAAGGATCGGGAGCAGGAACCGGGGCGCCCACCAGGGGTCTGCCCCGATGATGGCCCACACGGCAAAAATGGAGGCCAGGAGCCCTGCCAGAAACGGTGCCATCCCGCCGACGAGATAGGAGGCGTATCCAGAAAACCCGCGCTCCTGCCGAGAACCCACCTCGTAGGCCGTTGCAAGCAGCATCATCAGCGCGAAAGCCGCCGTCGCAATGGAAGAACCGCTTTCGAAAACCAGCTTGAGCACGAACGCGACAGCCGCAAGCTGCACGCACATGCGCAAGGCCGACAACGCGATCGTGCGCTCCAGACCCAGTCTGAAGGCGAGTGACAGGCCGGCGGTCACGACCAGCAACAGTGCGGCGAGCCCCAGGTCGAACGGTGTCAGCGACACATAGGTCATGCAGCGTCCAAAGTGACAGGGCGCGGCTTGGGCAGAACAAGACGCGTATGCGAAAGCCGCTGCGAAAAACCGAGATCATGAGTAGCGATCAGCACGGTCCGCCCGGCGTGGAGTTGAAACCGTATCTGTTCTTCCACCAATGCGGCGCTGGCCCCGTCCAGGGACGCAGTCGGCTCATCCAGAAGCAATACTTTCGGCGCACGTTGCAGGGCACGCACGAATGCCAGCCGCAACCGCTCCCCGGTCGACAGCAAGGCGATGTCACGATCGAGATGTTCGAGAGTCATTCCTACGTTGGCGAGCTGCCGCTCGAGTTTCGCCGTTCCCAAAACGGCAGGATCGAAGGACCCGCGTGGCGTGTCGCTCCACCACCCCGGCTCGGCGGCGACGTAACGCACCTTTTCCCGCCAGGCGGGAGCGGGAATCTCGCCCCGCTCAGCTCCATCGAGAAAGATGAGCCCCTCCACAGGATCGAGATCGGCGATGGCCCGCAAGAGCCTTGTCTTGCCCGTGCCCGATGCACCTTCGACAGCCAGGCACTCCCCATCGGCCACCTCGAAGCTGAGAGGCGGCAACGGCGCCAGTTTCAAGGTCTCCACCCGCAGCACGTCGGTTCGCTCCCCGTCTGAGACGTCCGCGGTGCTTAACAAGATTGCAGGGCGACAGCCAGTGCAGCTCAGGCCGCAGAGCGCGGCAGTCGGAATAGTTCCTCGAGCGAAACGCGATCGAATGGCTTCATCAGGCAGGCATCGGCGCCCTCCGCAAGCGCGCGCGAAACGTCAGATCGATCGTACTCGGTCGTCAGGTAGACGAGGTGCGGCCGCGCACCCGCCGTGTGCCCCCGGACCTTGGTGATGAAATCGTGCGCGGGCATTTCGGGAATTTGCCAGTCGAGCAGGATGGCATCCGGCGACTTGGCCTTGAACATCTCATAGGCTTCCCGCCCGTCCCCGGCTTCGAAGACTTCATAGCCGATGGCCGTCAGGATGGCGTTGGCGACCTTTCGCACGACATCGCTGTCATCCACCACAAGGCAGCGCTTCATCTCAATCAACCCCGGCCATACCGATCGGCCGGACGGCCTCAACGGACAACCGGCGAAAATCTCTCGTCACGATTGTGGCGTCAGGAGGTTAAGAGACAGTTGACCAGTGTTCAGCCATGACCGGCTTTGATCAAGATATCGGCATCCTGTTTCGACACCGTGATCGGCATTTCCGCCGTCCTGGCAAGGCGGGCGGTGTAGTAAGCCTGGATCGTCATGGCATCGAGAGGCGGCACGTCCGTGCCCGTCACGAATTCGTTGAGGTGCTGCGGGAAGCGCGCACCGGGGCCTTTGCAGACCACTGCGAATGAAGGCTGCTCCAGCGCTCCGGCAATCGTGACATCGATGTCGCCGCCTCGCGGCAGCGCGGTGATGGCCGATGCGATGATGTTGAGGAGGAGCTTCACCTTGTCCTTGCTCATGTAGCCGGGAGGCCCTTTCCAATTCAGACGATGCTTGGCCTTGCCCTTGCCGTTCACGACATAGCCACGCGATATCTTCTCAGCCATCCCCAGATCGATGAGCGCACCGGCGGAACCGCTTGCACCAAAGGCAAAGCGTGCAAACTCCAGACAGACTGATGCCTGACCGGTCACGTTGCGGATCATGTCGAGCGCGTAGCGCTTGGAATCCTCGTCCTTTTCCTCATCGTGCAACTGAAGCCCGATGCTGATCGCGCCGACCGGACCGATAACGTCATGGCAGATCTTGCTCGAGATCAGTGCGGCGATCTCCAGGTCGGAAGGCGTTGCGGCATCGGTCATCAGCGGAGTTCCTCTAAAGTAGAGCCATACGCCGCACTCTGGCGCCGGGAGATGGAGCGAGACTGGCAGAATCACCGTCTCACTTGCCCAGCGCACGAATGCTCTGATACACGCGCACACCGGCAGTTGAAAGCACCCCGCCTCACGTTACGACAATTGCCGCGAGAACCGCGGAATTCCCGCCACCATTTTTCGGCCGGTCGGCATCCCGCACCGCCGGCGAATCAATTTTCCCGGCCGCCGCCGCGCGGGCCAGAGCCATCGCAAACCGTTTGCAACCTGGATTGAAGATGCCCTTCGACGCACATGCCGGTCTCGCCCGCTCGCTGCTGCCCGCGCTCGTGGAAGCATCCCGCGTTATCATGCAGGTTCGCGAGAACGGCCTCGTCGTCGACCGCAAATCCGACGACTCCCCGGTGACCGAAGCGGATCGCCTCGCCGAAGCGATCCTCTCGGCGGCGTTGCAACGCTCTCTCGATGGCGTCCCCATCGTCGCCGAGGAATCAGCGGCAGCTGGTTTGACGCCGAAAATCGAAGAAACTTTCGTGTTGCTCGATCCTCTGGACGGAACGCGGGACTATGCGGCAGGACGCAGCGATTTTACCGTCAACATCGGCCTCGTCGATCTCGGACAGCCTGTCTTTGGACTGATCTACGCTCCCGCTCGATCGGAACTGTTCCTCACAATAGCGTCAGGCCGGGCCGTCGAGGCCCGTCTCGACTTGCACGCTCCGCCGGCCGCATTTTCTGAACTGGTGCTGACACCGCTGAACGCCGCCGCCGGCAAATCCGGACACCTTCGCGCAGTCGTCAGCCGCCGGGAATGCGGGCCGGAGTTCGACGAACGTCTGGCCGGCCTGGGAATCGTCACACGCACACCCGCCAGTTCCGCGGTGAAATTCGGCCTGGTCGCGCGCGGGGATGCCGACGTCTACCCGCGCTTCGGTCCAACCTGTGAGTGGGACACCGCAGCGGGTCAGGCCATCGTGGAAGCAGCGGGAGGAACCGTAACCGGACTGAACGGCGAGCCGCTCGTCTACGGCAAGGCCGGGTCCGGTTTTCTCAATGGTGCATTCATCGCACGCGGCCGCATCGCAAACCAAGCCACATGAAAGACCACATCCGGAGCCCATTTCCGCACCCGGACAGCCACACTTTGGTAACACTTTCCGAAGATGGTTGATCGAGCTTTAACCAGCCGCCTCAAGCGGCCTTTCTCCAGTGTGCGCCCATGGCGTTTGAGACGTCTCGCATTCTGTTCCCCAACGCAGCCAGAGCCGTCGCTGCGGTCCTGCTGACGGCGCTGGCATCGACCACGGCCGCCCTCGCCGTCAACGACGCCTACCGTCCACCGGCCGAAGCCTCCGAAGAAGTCTATCGCCCGGCACCCGCGCCGTCCGGTGGCGGGTACCAGCCCGACGAAGGGTATGCCCCCGAAGCATATCGCCCGCAGGGTGGCGACAGTTTTGGCGGTAGCCGGTCGGGTCCGGATGTTCCGCCGGCGGCCGGATATGGCGAGCCCTATGCGCCTCCGTCCGCGAACGATGGATTGCCCGAACCGAAAGGCCCTTCCGACGCGGCCGCCGATTCCTCGAGTTACAACCAGTCCGAAATCATCAGTGCAGGCCACAAGGTCTTCGGCGGCGTCAGCAAGGGCTTGGCCGACGCCGTGGAATGGGCATTCCAGAGCCAGGGACGCCCCAACGGCTATATCGTCGGCGAAGATGCGGGCGGCGCCTTCGTTCTTGGGCTTCGCTACGGCGAGGGGACGCTGCATTCCAAACAGTTCGGCCAGCACAAAGTCTTCTGGCAAGGCCCTTCGATCGGCTACGACGCAGGGGCCGAGGGCTCCAAGACCATGGTGCTGGTCTACAACATGACCGACCCGAACGAAATTTACGAGCGATTCGGAGGCGTTCAGGGCGCAGCCTACCTCGTGGGCGGCGTCGGTGTGCAGGTCCAGCAGCACGGCAATGTCACACTCGCCGTGATCCGTTCGGGACTGGGCCTCAGGCTGGGTGCCAACGTCGGCTACATGAAGTATACCCGTTCACCAACCTGGAACCCGCTATAGGCGGTTCCGGCAGGCAGCCGTTTCGCGGGTTTGGCGGGAAACGGCATCGGCAAGTGGGGCGCAATTCCACCTTCGTCCCGCCGCGGATGTGAACACGCGGCACGAACGAGGACGAACGGGGTGGTCACCATCCAATCAGCCATGCTGGTGGTGCTCGGCTTCTCGATCGCGGGGCTGATCGCCTGCGCGCTCGCGCCCGCCTATCGCCGGCGAGCAGCCCGTCTCGCAACGGCAGAATTGAAGCGGACGATGCCGCTTACCGAGGCAGAGATCGCCGCCGACAAGGACCGGATCCGCGCCGACTACGCCATCCGTGTGCATCAGCTCGAAAGCAGCCTTGAACACCAGACGATCGAAAATGCGCGGCAGCTCGTCGATATCAATCGCCGGGATGCCAGCATTAGTGCACTGGAGGGCGACGTCGCCCGGCTTTCGGCGTTGAACGAAGAGCATGAGAACGCACGGCGCGTACTCGAACTCACCATTACCGAACGCCTTCCCCAGATCGAGCATCGCCTCGCCGAAGCCAAGAAGCTTCTGTTCGAGCGCGACCGCGAAATCCTCACTCTCACCCAGACGGCTCAACGGCAGGCCATCGCACTCGAGGAAGCGACCCAGATCAATTCGCAACAGCGCAACGACATTCACCGTCTAAATGCGACGTTGACGACGCGCGCATCCCGCCAGCGCGACAAGGACCACGATCAGAGACACGAAACTGAGGTGGCGCTCAGAACCGAAATCGAAGCCTTGCGCGCACGTCTGAAAGATCAGACCGAGATGATCGCGAGGCTCCGGTCGGAGACCGCGCAACAACCCGATCCGGCCCTGGAACTCGAAAGGCTCCGCGCCAGCCTGTCTGCGGCGGAGCACGCCTTGCAGGACGCCCAGCGCGCCAATGGTCCTGCAGCGACGCACAGCGACGCCGAACTTCGCGCGTTGCGGGCAACCGTTGCGGAACAGGCGGCCGAACTCGCCGGTTTGAGAACGAGGCTCGCCGCCCGCCAGGATCAAACGGCAGCTTCTTCGCCGGATTCCTCACAGAACAACGAAGCGCTCGGCGCCAAGATCCGAGCACTCGAAACGGAAACCGCCGAACAGTCGGCGATCATTCTGAGCCTTAGGGCCGAGATAGCGGCTGGCAACGAAAAGCTGGCCCGCCAGGCCGAGTTCTACATGGACGAAATGAAGAAGCTCGCCGTGGGAACACGTCCGGCGGCACCGCCCGCAGGGAGAGAAAGTCAACCGGCAGCCCAGCGCCTTTCGCTGGCGGAGCGCATGAACGCGCCGCGTGTCTCGCCCGTCCAGATCCCCAATGGCACGGCGTCGATGGCATCGAACGAGAACGAGGCCGAACAGGTTGCGCCAGATGGCGTAGGACCGACGGACGATTCGTCCGCGCCTGCCCGGCGCCAAAGCCTGCTGCAACGGATCACGGGTTTGGAAAAGCCTGTGGCGTGAGCCCGGTCTAATCCTTCATCGCGACGAGCACACCGAGCGTACGATTGGTGATATCGCGCGCACTCTCGGCAGCCACTTTGCCGCGCAGATGGCGGCCCGGTGGAGGGCCGGTTACGGGCACGTCATTTATGACGAGGATCGGTAGCAATTCGGCCTGGTTACGCACCGCGGCCTTCTTCGTCCGCGCCACCTTGGCGTAGCGCTGCGGCTTGGCCTTGAGCCGCATCGGCTTCACTTTCACGTCCTCGGCATCGTCGATACGCACGGCGAGAACCTGAACCGGTAATTCGGGTTGCTCGAAGGCCACCACGGTTCGCGGAACGGGATGCCGGGGGTCACGCGCCGCGGCCTCGGCCATCTTGAACTTTTCGACACGCGAAGGCTGCGCAGGTTCGGGCCCCTCGATGAAAGGCCGGAGCTCTGCCGCCAGACCAGCGAGTTGCCCGGCCAAGAACCCGGCAACCATCACCACTGCCGAGTTCAGAGCGATATATCGCCCGAACGCGGTGATCCGGTCATGTGTCGGAATTGACGCCATATCTACGCTGAAACCGGACTGATTGAATGAGACTGAAATGCAATGCGACAGCGCCTTATACGGACCCCTACCCTGCCCCGGCCACGCGACATCGGCAAATGGTAAACGGCTGCCACGGACACCTCGAACGATCCCGAAACCGTCAACCTGATCAAAGTGGGCTCGACAGGTTCCGGTTCGGGTTCAACCCGATCCAGTAAGAAATTGATCCGAATGATAAATAAATTACAGCGTGTGCATCTTAAATTAGCGCCTGAACGGTCGCCTTCAGAACCCCGCAACCCGCCGGACCAACTCCGCAATATCGTTAGACGGCCAAATGCCGCGGATCAAAAGGTGAGCCGACCCAACAATAATTGCGGCGATGGCGAGCGAAATGACCCAGGAAACTGCCGAGCGAAAGAGATCGGATCGGCGCTCCCGTCTGGCCCGTCCGATCCATCCGGCAGCGCGCTCTGGGGCATCGACCGAGCCGGTCACTGCGCGGATTTCCCGGATGCCGCGACGGCGATCAGCGAGCGGCGACGGCAGCGCGCCGCGACCATCGAGGGCGATGTGATGAGGATATAATGGGACTCGATGCTTGTGCGACATGAGCGGTACCGGCAAAACGCCGAAGCCTCAAAGCCCGAGACGACGATCGAGTGACCATCACGCGCATCAGACAGCCCGAATGGCCGCCACTCTCGTCCATCGATCGCTGCCGCCAGGCGCACTGCCCGCCGACCCACGTACGCTCGGAACCGAACCTCCGGCTGACCGCCGCTGACCGGCCAGGGATGTTTACCCCACGTCCCCTCAAAACGCAGGACAAACAGATTAACCGCATTGCGTTGCCCCAGCAAGCCGCTCCGGCACGGCGTTGCAGTCGGGCAATTCGTTCTGAACAATCCCAGACAAAACCGGCAGGCCGGCATTCAGAATTATGCTCCGGCTGGATTTCAGCGCAGAACCAGTCCAAATCTTGCGCCAGCCGTTGTGTCGAGGGAACTCGGTCAACGATAACCACAGAAAACCCTGGGGGGCCTCATGCTGCTTCTTGCCGTCGGCATCGTCTTGTTTCTCGGCATTCATCTCGTGCCGACTGCGCCTGAACTGCGCAACGGGCTCGTCGCCCGCTTCGGCGAACCGGCCTACAAGATCGGCTTTGCGCTCTTGTCGCTACTGGGTCTGGTCATCATCGTTTTCGGCTACCACAAGCTTCAGATGAACCCGGGCAAGAACGTCTTCTTCGGCGATCCGCCGGTCTGGCTTAATCACGTCGCATGGCTGCTCATGCTGCCCGCCATGATCGCGCTTGTTGCGGCGTATGTCCCATCGCGCATTCACACGGCGTTGAAACATCCCATGCTTGTGGCCATCAAGATCTGGGCACTGGCGCATCTTCTCGTGAACTGGGATCTGGGTTCCTTGCTGCTATTTGGATCGTTCCTGGCCTACGCCGTTTACGATCGCATTTCGGTCAAGAAGCGCGGCGCAACCGGTCCCCTCGGATCAAGGCAGGGCGGCCTTGTTGGCGACCTGATCGTGATCGTCGCCGGTGTCGGCCTCTACGCTTTCATGCTGCACGGTGGCCATGCATGGCTGATCGGCAAGCCGCTTCTTCCAGCTTAGAAACGTAGCGCAAATGAAGAAAGGCCGCTTCCGGGCGGCCTTTCCTTCGAACGCAACCGGCGCAACGGATCAGCGAACCGGAACGATGAAGTCGGTATAGGTGCCGGTTTCGTTGCTGAGCCCGTTATCGGAAATAATCAGCGACGAGCCAGCTTTCATCACATCCTCTATGCGCAGGCGCACGTCATCCGAGAGACTGACGCGCTGCAAAGCGGCTTCCGGCGGTTGCGACTGACGCAAGCTGGCCGCTGCGCGCAGCGCCTCGAGCGTCGGCGCCTTTCCAGCCATTGCTTTGTTCGGTGCGCTCGCCGTCGGCACTGAAGCGGCTGACCATGACACCTTGGAAGTTTGAGGATCGACAGCCAGCGCCGTGAACACATGCGTTCCCAACGGCTCGTCGGGCCGCTCGATAGTGACGGACGCTTCGAGGATCGGTTCATAGCCCTGGCGAACATAGACCTTTTGGGTCTTGCGGCTGATGAAGACGTGAACCGGATCCTTGCGCTTGGCGTCCCGCCGTTTGGCGGCTTCTTGCGCTTCGAGTGCAGCATTCAGCTTGATACTCGCCTGCCGGACGGAATTCGCCGCCTCGACCCGCTCCTTGTCGGCGTCCGCGAGCGCCTTTTCGGCGGCCGCGAGAGCTTCGACGGCTTTCGCCCGGCCGATGGCCGCGGCATCTGCCGCGTCGGCGAGATCGAGTGCTGCCTTCTCCAGACGGTCTTCGTCCTGCGTTGCCTGCGTGACATCGCCCGGAGTGAAGGCGGTCTTCTGCACGAGCGATTTCGAGAATGCCCTGAGCCTTTCGTTCGCCGTCCGGGCCACCTGATCGGCTTTGCGGACCTCCGCAGTCAGCCGGGCGACCTCCACGCGGCCGTCACGCACGGCAAGTTTGCGGGCATCGAGACGTCTGGTGACTTCCGTCGCCGACGCCACGGCCGCTGCCTTGCCGTCTTGCGCCGCTGCCACGTCCGCTGCCAGCCGTTCCTTTTCCGTCCGCTTCCCAGCGCGGAGCGCCTCAATCGCTTCCAATCGTTGCGGAGCATGGCTGGCGAGTGCCGTTGACACTCCCAGCACGCTACCGACTTGCGAGGGCGAACCGGTCTGCGCGGCATCGGACGCATCCGCCACCCTCGTTTCACCGGGCACCAGAGCATGCAGGTTGCCGGCGTCTTCCGGATAAGCGGCGAAGAGCTGGGGATGATCGAACTGCACAGGCTGCACGGGATCGTAGGCAACGATCACGCGCGTGCCCATCTGCGTCACGTCGAATAATCGCTTGGAAAAGCCATGCGGCAGCCGGATACAGCCGTGCGACGCGGGATACCCGGGCAGCGCGCCGGCATGCAGCGCAACGCCCGACCATGTGATCCGCTGCATGTTGGGCATCGGAGCACTGTCGTAAAGGTTGGAATAGTGGACGCGGTTTTTCTGCAGGATTGAATAGATGCCGGTCGGCGTGGGCGTGCCGAGTTTGCCTGACGAGATCGGGGCTTCCATCATGAGCCCGCTCTTGTCCCACACGCTCACGCGCTGACGGCGCAGCGAAACGGTTATGACAAGCGGTCCCTCCGGCTGGCGCTCGGAAACCGAAACCGGCGTCTTGTTACCGCGCTCGATCAAGCTGTGATCGTATTCGGCCTCTATCGGCCGGGACCGCCTGACTTTCGGCTTCTTGACCGCGGCGGGACGGCTGTAGGTCCCGTAGTCGAAAAAGAACTGCGCCTGCGCAGGCTCCGCACCGGTAAAGGTAAATGCCGGAATAAGTGCCGCCGCAAAAAGCGAGGAACTCCGGAAACCTTTGGCGCGTGCGAAAACGCCACGAACGTCACGGGGAACGCAAAACAACATGACCCCACCCACCCTTGAGAGACGACCTACCCATATTAATTGGTAAATCGGGATCGTCACTTTCTGGTTAGCAGAGCTGTCTCAAATCTTTCAACTTCGGATGAACGATTGTTTCAAAACAGCCAGAGCGTGTGGCGCGCCGTCCACGGGTTGCCTTGGCTAAACACGGTTTCACCTATGCCGCGGATCGATCTGGAATTACCCCGTGAGACGACCTAGGTTGGCCGCCTGCCGGCAGCAGGACCGGCCTGCGAACCGGCGATAACACCCGCTCATGTCCATTCGAAAACCGTCTCCCCGGCTGATGGCTCCGGATATTGCCGCGCTTAAAGGCGAACGCCCGATCGTCGCGCTGACGTCCTATCACGCCCACACGGCGGCGATTGCCGACAAGTATTGCGATTTTCTTCTCGTGGGTGACAGCCTCGGCATGGTCATGCACGGCTACGAGACGACGGTCCCGGTCCCGCTCGAACTCATGATCATGCACGGCAAGGCCGTCGTGCGGGGCGCGCGCCGGGCGCTGGTTGTCATCGACATGCCGTTCGGCACCTACGAGGAGAGCGCCTCGGTAGCCTTCCGCAATGCCGCGCGAGTGATGAAGGAAACCGACTGCGGGGCGATCAAGCTGGAAGGCGGCCGGCGGATGGCCGAGACGATCCGCTACCTCGTGGAACGCGGCATTCCCGTCATGGCCCACATTGGATTGACGCCCCAGTCGATCAATGTGCTCGGCGGCTGGAAAACCCAGGGACGGACACAGCAGGAGTGGGCAGCTCTCGAAGAGGACGCCCGGCTGGTGGCAGAGGCCGGCGCCTTCGCGGTGGTTCTGGAGGCCATTGCCGAACCTCTCGCCCAGCGCATCACGGCTTCGGTTCCAATTCCCACCATCGGCATCGGCGCGTCGGCAGCCTGCGACGGACAAATCCTGGTCATGGAGGACATGCTGGGGCTGAGCCCAAGGGTTCCGAAATTCGTGAAGGAATTCGGCCGGATCGGCGCGGCCATCGAAGGCGCCATCCGGTCCTATTCCGAAGAAGTCCGCGCCCGCCGCTTCCCCGAACCGGCCCACACTTATTCCATGAAGAGCCAAACCGGGTCGGCTGCGGCCGACACCGGCAAACCGCCGAAAAAGAAGAATAATCCAGGCTCCCGCGACGGTTGAGGCCGCTGTTCCGGCGATCCGGCCCAGAAACGCGCAAAAAGGGTTGCGCGGGCAAAGCTTGCCACTATCAATGCGCGCCAACAGGTCCACACTTGAGGAAATCCCCCCATGGTCGACAAGAACGACTCGCTGGCTCGCGAAATTGACGAGGAACTGCGCCGCGAACGCCTCGAAAAGCTGTGGGAACGTTACGGCATGTACGTGCTCGGCGCTGCAGGTGCGATCGTGCTTGCGGTCGGCGGATACCAGCTTTACGACCAGCACAGAAAGAGCGTCGCGGCAGAAAGCGGCGCGCGCTACGAGGACGCCGTCAAGCTGATCGAGCAGGTCAAGACGGACGACGCTCAGAAGGCACTTTCGCAAATCATTTCAAGCGGTCACGCGGGCTACGCCTCTCTGGCGCAACTCCAGCTCGCCGGCATTCACCTGAAGGCCAACCGCCCCCAGGATGCTCTTGCCGCATTCGAATCCCTGGCGACGAGCCCGGCCGCCGATGCGGATATCAAGACCTTCGCCCAGCTGCAGGCGGCCGCTCTCCGGCTTGGGACGGCCGACTTTACCGAGCTTCAGAATCGGCTCAAGCCGATATCTGACGGTTCGTCGCCCTGGCAATTCCAGGCGCGGGAACTTCTCGGGACGGCGGCGTACAAGGCGGGCAAGCTCGATGAAGCCCGCTCGACATTAACGCCGCTCATCGCCGATCCGAATGCGCCGCGCGAGGCGGTCGAGCGCATCCAGCTGATCCTGGGTGCCATTGCCTCGGCAGAGGCGGGCAAGCAGGCGGCGGCACCGGCCACCCCTGCCGCGCCAGCGCCGCAAACGCCTGCCAAGGGAGACACGAATCCTTCCGCGCCCGGAACGCCGGCAACGGGAGGAAAATAAGGAGACGAAGAATGCGCCGCTCCCGCCCCGTGCCTAACGCTCTCGCCCTCGCCGGGCTGAGCGCGTTTGTGCTGGCGGGGTGCTCGACCGACAGCCTTCCGAGCCTTCCCAGCGTCAGCAACCTCAACCCATTCAAGGAAAAGCAGGCGCCGCTTCCTGGCCGCCGCATTCCCGTCTTGCCGGCCAACGAGAAGATCCCCGGCGAACTCGCCGATGCCTCCGCTCCGATCGTCCTCCCAGCGGTTGTCGCCAACGAAGAGTGGACGCAGCCGGGCGGCACCCCGTCCAACGTGGTCGGCAACCTTGCCCTGTCGGCAAACCCGCGTGAGACATGGCGCGCCGATGCCGGCTCCGGCTCGAGCGGCCAGGGTCGTATCATCGCGAGCCCGATCGTAGCCGGCGGGCGGGTCTATACCCTCGACGCCGAAGGCGCCGCCTCGGCATTCCAAGTGGCCGGGGGCTCCAAGATTTGGAGCCAGAGCCTCGCGCCCACGCCGCCACAAACCGCGGAAGCGGGCGGAGGCTTCTCCAGCTTCAGCACGACCAACCTGTTTTCCCTCGGCGGCGGAGGTGACGGCGGCGGCTACGGTGGCGGCCTGGCGTTCGACAACGGACGCCTGTTCGGAGCCTCGGGCTTTGGCGCCGTGATCGCTATCGATCCGGCGACGGGCAAACGCCTGTGGGAGAAGAACCTCGGCGCACCCGTCCGCTCATCCCCCACAGCTGCAGCCGACCGCGTTTTCGTGCTGACCACCGAAGGCAGGGTCTATTGCCTCTCAGGGATTGATGGCGCCGAGTTGTGGTCCGCGCGCGGCCTTCCCAGCCAGGCGTCACTCTCGCTCAATGCCAGCCCGGCCGTCGAAGGCGAAGTCGTTGCTGTTCCCTTCCCAACCGGCGAAGTGCTGGGCCTGAAGGTTCTCGATGGCACACCTGTTTGGTCGGAAACCCTGACCCGCACGCGCAGCGAAAGCCAATTCGCATCCATGACCGACGCGGCCCGCCCGGCAATTGCCAACGGCGTCGTCTACTCCATCGGTCATGCCGGCCGCATGGCGGCCACCAACGCCAAGACCGGCGAACGGCTCTGGTCCCTGAATGCACCCGGCACACAGACTCCTTGGGTAGCGGGCGACAGCGTCTTCATTGTCGACACGCGCGCGCAGATCATGGCGATCTCCAAGCGCGACGGCAAAATCCAGTGGACCACGAAGCTTCCCACCAGCGGAGCGTGGTCGGGACCTGTGATGGCGGGCAACCAGCTCTGGGCCGTCTCCTCGAAGGGCCTGCTTGTGGCGGTGGACCCCGTCGGCGGTCGAGTCGCCGGTCAGCAGGAAGTCGGGGCCGGCTCCTACATCGCACCCGTCGTCGCCGGCGGCCGTATGTTTCTCCTGACCGATACCGCCAAGCTTATCGCGCTGCAGTGAGCGACGTTTCCCCGGCGGCTCCCCAGACGAGCAACTTCACGATTTTCCTCGTATCGGTTCCCGGACTCGAGGGACCGCTTTGTGCCGAAGCACGCGCCCACGGCTTCAAGGCGAAAACCGTCGCGGGCGGCGTGGAATTGACAGGCGGCTGGCCTGACGTGTGGCGCGCCAATCTGGAACTGCGGGGACCGAGCCGCATCCTGGCGCGGATCGATCAATTCCGCGTCGTCCATCTGGCAAAACTCGACGCACGTGCGCGGCAGGTGCCGTGGGCAAAGGTTCTTCGCCCCGGCGTTCCCGTGCGGGTCGAAGCATCCTGCGGGAGTTCTCGCATCTATCATTCGGGCGCCGCGGCCGAACGCATCGCACGCGCGATCTCCGGCGAACTTGGAGTTCCGGTCAGCGACGATGCCGAAGTCGTCATCAAGGCGCGGATCGAGAACGATCTCTGCACGATTGCCGTCGATACGTCGGGGGAACCGCTGCACAAGCGCGGTTTCAAGGAGGAAGTTGCAAAAGCGCCGATGCGCGAAACGATGGCCGCGCTCTTTCTGCGTCAATGCGGCTTCTCAGGCCAGGAGCCCGTTCTCGATCCCATGTGCGGTTCTGGAACGTTCGTCATCGAAGCAGCCGAAATTGCCGCCGGCTTGAAACCCGGACGCGCCCGCAGCTTTGCCTTCGAGAAACTCGCGACCTTCGACGCCGCGGCCTGGAACGCCTTGCGCGCAGCCGGACTTATCTCGCCGTCGCCCGCGCTTTGCTTCGGCCGCGATCGCGATGCCGGCGCTATTCGCATGAGCCGCGCCAATGCCGCCCGAGCTGGCGTCGCGGACTTCACGGCCTTCGAGGAAGCCGCCAT
>JALOTA010000057.1 GCA_025458125.1 Hyphomicrobium sp. | reverse complement strand
TCGCGAAGGGCGAGAAATGCATACGGCAAGTGCCCAAGCTCGGCGCGAGGCTCGGCAGCCTCCGCAGCATGCGCTGTCTGTATGGACGGCAGGCTGCATCGCCTGGAACACTGCTGCCATGGCACTCGGCCCACAGTCAGGCCCCAGTATCGCCCGAACCGCCTCTTAGCACTTCGCTGTCATTGCGAGGATTAGCCCCTGTTCCCCGGGTGGCGGTCGCGCACGAGAGGTCCCGCAAAGACGCTGGAAAGCAAAACCTCAGCAAGGACGTGCGGCGACGGTGAAATTGAACCATAGTGGCGCCTTGGCCCCCGTGCCTTTCCCGCGCATTTGAATGGAGCACGGCCCCATCATGTTCCGGCGGCGTATCGCCGCCTCATTTTCTGAGGTTTGCATATGGTTTCTTTGTCGACCCGGCGATCGGATTCAGGAAGCCGGCCGCGCCACATTGCGTTGCGCGCCGCGCTCATCGCGACAATCACCTTCACCGCTCTGATACCTGCTGCTGCCAAACAACCTGACTTCGAGGCTCTACTCACGAAAGCCAATCTCTATATCGAAGCGGTCAAATACACAGAACGCGCGGTCGACTCCTGGGACCGCTACCGCAACTGGGTCAATCTGAAGACCGGACCGACTGGGAAAGAAGAATACATCGACTACGGTCTCTACAGTGTGCCTGATCTTGACGGTCAGCTTAGTGAGACGCGCGCCATTATTCCGAAAGCCCCGCCGCTCGACAAACTCGATGCCGCGATGACCCGCTATCTCGATGCCTATGCGCCCCTGATCCCGGTATTGAACCGGGCGGCCGATTACTACGACAACAAGGAGTATGCCGCCGACAAAATCACCGAGGGCAAGAAGCTGCATAAAGAAATCGTTGCGTTGATGCCTCCGTTCCTCGAGGCGCGCGCGGCCATCATGCCGGACCTGCGCGCACTGGCCCGCGAGGTCGAAGGCCGTGAAGTAGCCGAGCTCGAAGAACGCGAAGGCAAGTCTCCATCCTACCATGCGGCGGCGATCCAGCATGCCGCAAGCGACGTTATCGACTTCTTCCCGCGCGTCAGACCAGAGCCGATGACGCACGAGATGTTCGAGCAGGCGTTCAAGGAACTTGGCCCCGATACACCGGGCGAGAAGTTCGACGAACTCATCATGGGTAAAATGGAGGTGCCTGAGGTCTCGATCGACGTCAAAGGCATGGGCGATGCCTTGCAGCGTTATCGCGCTGCCGTTTCGTCGTTTGACTCGTTTGTGGCCACGAACACCCAGAGCACCAAGGACTTCGACCGCCTGAAGCCGCTACCGAAGCAATTGCTCGACCTCGTTTCGGAGCTGCATGAGGGCCTTGTCAAAAGCGACGGCAAGGATTTCGAAGGCGGCGGACGGCTGACCCAGCAGATCGTCGAACTCTATTTCGAACTGATGAATGCCGTGAGCCCGATTGCGCAGAGCCGGGTGCGGTTCCTGCCGTAAGAAGGCGTCCGGTGCCTAGCGCTTGTGAGCGCTTATGAAGGGATGAAACGAAAATTGGATCGCGGCCCTCCAGCGATGAGCGTTCGAATTTAACAGCGCCGGGCGACCCGGTCAGAAGCAAAACCAGGCTCCTAAGCAGGTCTTGGGTGTGCCACCTTTGCAGGCCATCTGCGACGACCGGCACGTCGTCGTGGCGCCTTCATCTTCGCAGGTCGTCTTCACGGGTCCCTGGCCTACAAGACCTTTCGAAGCGATGGTATTTTGCAGGGCGTTGGTCGAGAACAGCACGGCGGTATCGTGGGTCACCATTTGACCGACGGCAGCGATCCTCGTGCAATCGGCGGCCTGAGCCGGTGCCCAAAGTGCGCACAACATCGCTGCTGCGCCAGCTAGGCTAAGTTTTAAAGAGCGCATGTGCATCTCCGATAGATGATCCCACTTTGTAGGGAAGTTAGTTGAAGCCGCGAACCTCAACAACTTAATCGACGTGTTTCTGCCAGATTTTGTCGTGAGTGGCCGGAAGGCGTGCCGCATATGCCACGGTCCCGGCTGACCGTCTGCAGGGTGCGCAACATGCGCAAGCAAGACTTCAGGTCTGCTGATCGAATTCCCTTGTCAGTTCAGGTCATGAAGTGGCGCCTGTCTCTGGCTATCGGAGCTGATCATTTGTCAGCGACATATGCATGATGGTGGCTGACATCAAACCCGCCGGCTTATGCTTGGGTATCGGGATTGCGACTCGCGCCAGCGCAATTCTGGTGGGTGCGGGGCAGAAAATATGTCACGCCGCATCTCCATGATAAACGCCTGAAGTGTGCGCATACTACTACTCGTCGTGTTCGACCCTTAGACCAAGACACTCCAGGCGATAGAAGAAGAGATATGTCCGAGAAGCCGCGATCTCACTATCACAGCGACGACGTGCATGAGGTCCTAGACCGGCTCGACACAACAAAGGCGGGCCTGACGACGGCGGAAGCGTCGAAGCGATTGGCAAACTTCGGTCCCAATCGATTGCCCGAACCGCCTGGGCGCAGTGCCATCGTTCGCTTTCTCGGTCACTTCCATAATGTGCTCATCTATGTGCTGCTTGGATCAGCGGTGGTCACCGCAGCGCTGCAGCACTGGGTCGATACAGCAGTCATCCTCGCTGTGGTGCTGGTCAATGCGACGATCAGCTATGTCCAGGAGGGCCGTGCCGAACAGGCAATGGAAGCCATCAAGGGCATATTGGCTCCACGGTCATCGGTCTTGCGGGACGGTCAGCGGCAAAGTGTCGATGCGTCCGCCCTCGTGCCGGGCGACGTCGTACTCGTCGAAGCTGGCGATCGCGTGCCCGCTGATGTGCGGTTGATCGAAGCGCGGGGGTTAACGGCGGACGAAGCGATTTTGACGGGCGAGTCCGTGCCAGCCGAAAAATCTGCGGCGCCGGTGAGCGAGGATGCCGCGCTCGGTGATCAGACTTCCATGTTGTTCAGTGGAACACTTGTTGCCGCGGGCACGGCGCGCGGCGTGGTCGTCGAGACCGGCAAGTCCACTCAGATCGGAAAGATCAGCGGACTTTTGTCCGATGTCACAACCCTCACGACGCCGCTGCTGCACCAGATGGATGTGTTCGCCCGGTGGCTCACACTCTTCATACTGGTCATTGCGGGTAGCCTGCTGATCTATGGATCCTTCGTTGGCGCGATGCCGTTCGCTGATCTCTTCATGGCCGTCGTGGCACTTTCCGTTGCTGCCATCCCGGAGGGGCTGCCCGCGGTCCTGACCATTACGCTTGCCGTCGGCGTGCAGGCCATGGCGCGGCGGAACGCAATTGTTCGGCGGTTGCCAGCGATCGAAACTTTGGGCTCGGTTTCCGTCATCTGCTCCGACAAGACGGGCACGTTGACCCGCAACGAGATGATGGCAGCATCGCTCGCCACCGGAAATACGCTCTTTTCAGTTGGCGGAAACGGCTACGAACCAAAGGGCAGCTTGCAGGTTGGACCTTCCGTGGTGGGGGCGGCGGAATATCCCATTCTTGAAGAATTCGCGCTGATATCCTCACTCTGCAACGATGCTTTGCTCCGACGGGCAGACGAGGGTTGGCGTACCGAAGGCGATCCCATGGAGGGTGCGCTCAAGGCGCTTGCAGCAAAAATCGGCGGTGACTGCGCTGAACCATTCGCGGGCTGGCGACGGACCGATTCAATCCCCTTCGATGCGGCGCACAGGTATATGGCCGTTCTCCATCATGATCATCAGGGTCATGCCCGCATCGATGTGAAAGGAGCCCCTGAGGCCATCTTGCCATTATGTGCCGATCAACGCACCGACGACGGCGCAACAGAACCGCTGGATGTCACCAACTGGCACAAGCGCGTCGAGCTAATGGCGGAAAATGGCCAACGTGTGATCGCGGTTGCAACGCGTGCGGTTCCACCGCATCACACAGTTCTCGAAGCAGGCGACATAGATGAAACGCTGACCCTGGTTGGCGTGATAGGCCTCATGGACCCGCCTCGCTCCGAGGCAATCGCAGCTGTCCATGAGTGTCACGCCGCGGGCATTCGCGTGAAGATGATCACGGGCGATCATGCCGCAACCGCTCGGGCGATTGCACGGATGGTCGGCCTTAGAGACATCGATCGCGTGTTAACGGGATCGGAACTCGACGCCATGGACGACGCGGAACTGGCCGATGCGGCGCTCCAGACCGACATCTTCGCCCGCACGTCCCCGGCTCACAAATTGCGGCTCGTATCGGCGTTGCAATCGCGCGGCCTTACGGTCGCCATGACTGGCGACGGAGTGAACGATGCCCCGGCGCTGAAGCGCGCCGATGCCGGTGTTGCAATGGGCCAGAAAGGAAGCGAAGCGGCAAAGGAGGCTGCTGTGCTCGTTCTCGCCGACGACAACTTTGCCACGATCGTTGCGGCCGTGCGGGAAGGACGGACAGTTTACGACAATATCAAGAAGGTTATCAGCTGGACGCTGCCCACAAGCGCCGGTGAGGCGATGACAATCGTGGCGGCACTCCTTGCCGGCATGGCACTGCCGATTACGGCCGTTCAGATTCTCTGGGTCAATCTGATAACGGCCATCACACTCGGGCTTGCGCTTGCCTTCGAACCCACCGAACCGGGAACCATGCGCCGTCCGCCCCGATCGCGTCATGAACCTTTACTCAAGGGCGAACTCGTCTGGCAAATCGTCCTTGTGTCAGCCCTCTGCGTGGCTGCGGTGTTCGGCATTTTCTCTTACGCGACCGGTCGCGGTTACGAACAGGCACTGGCACAGACGATGGCCATGAACACGCTTGTCGCACTTCAGATCTTCCATCTGTTCTTCATTCGCAACATCTACGGCACGTCTCTGACATGGGCCAGCATCCGCGGAACCCCTGTGGTGTGGGCAACCGTGATGACCGTCACGGTGGCGCAATTCTTGATCACCTATGTCCCGCTACTGCAGGCATTGTTCGGGACGCGGCCCGTCCCACTCCTGGACGGTTTTCTCATTATCGCCGTGGCCTGCGTATTCTTCACCTTGCTCGAGCTAGAGAAGCAGATGCGCCTGGCCCTGCGGAATTCCGGCGACATCAGGACCTTCTAATTGTCGGTATGGCCGCGTTTGCCATGAACAAGGCTGCCGCCAAGGTGAGCGGTCCTGCTAACGACGCCGCAACGGACGATTCGCCGCGTGAACTGCACCAGCGGATTCGCGCCAGGCCTGCACACGCTGAAGCAAGTCCGCTGGACGCTCCCTGATGACGTCGTGGTGACCGGCAAATATCTCTCCTGTCGATCCATCGACGGAGATCACGTCGCCTTCACTTATCGTGTGGCCGGTCGCAGCGGCGGCGCGCAGTGACGGGGCGATGATAATCGAACCGCAACCGACGACGCAGGGTTTGCCCAATTGCCGCGCCACGACAGCAGCATGGGAGGTTCGCGCACCTTGTACAGTCACGATGGCGGCGGCAGCAGCCAGGGCTTCGATTTCTCCAGTTTCGGCGGTTTCCCGGACGAGTATTACGGGTTGCCCCGATTCCCGCATCGCATGCAGCCGGGAAATGTCGAACACCGCCGATCCGACAGCGACACCAGACCCGGCTGCTGTGCCGTGCGCGATCGGGGTTTCGGAGTCGTGCAGACAAAGCCGGTCTTCGCCAATGTCATCGACGACGATGTCGGACAGACGCGCCAACGCCTCGTGAGAAGTGATCATCTCCTCCATGACCAGGTCATTTGCAATTCTGAGGGCGGCGAGTGGCGTGCGTTTGCCGACCCGCGACTGCAACATGAGAAGGCGTCCCCTCTCGACCGTGAACTCGAAGTCCTGCATGTCGCTGAACTCCCGCTCGATCAGATCGCGGGCCTTGATCAGTGCTGCGTGGGCCTCGGGAGCACGTTGTGCCAAGTCCTGCAAGCGGCCTGCTGTGCGACGGCCGCCGACGACGTCCTCGCCCTGTGCGTTGGCGAGGAAGTCGACATAGAGCTCGTTGCGGCCGTTTGCCGGGTTGCGCGTGAAGCCAACACCCGAGCCCGAGGAAGGTCCGATATTCCCGAATACCATCACCTGGACGATAACTGCGGTGCCGAGCGCCTCGGAAATTCCATTCATCTGGCGGTAGGTCCTGGCGCGGTCGCTGGACCAGGATTTGAGGACTGCTTCCACCGCCGCAGCGATCTGGTGCATTGGGTCAGCGGGAAGGCGATGTCCACACTCGACTTCGAAAACGCGCTCGAAGGATTGGGCGAGGTGATTTAGCCCTGCCGTATCGAGTTCGTCTATCGACCGGGCGCCTTCTGCCTTCAGAAACTCTGCTTCGCTGCGGACAAAGGCGGCAGGCGAAATTCCTTCCACGACTTCCCCGTACTGCTGAACGAACCTCCGCCGGCAGTCGGCCGCGAGCCGGGGATTGCCGGTCGTTCGGATCAACCCATCGAGGGTCGTACTGTTCAACCCGACATTGAGAACCGTTTCCATCATTCCCGGCATCGAGATGGCGGCACCGGAACGCACAGAAACGAGCAAGGGCCGGCGTCCACCGCCGAACTCCGAGTTGGTCAGAGATCCCAACTCTTCCAGTTCGCGGGAAATTGCTTCACTCAGCCCGGCGATGCCGGTGGCGCCGTGTTTCAGATAGCCGCGACATACATCAGTTGCGAGGACAAAGGCGGGTGGCACAGGAAGTCCGCAGGCCGCCATGCGCATCAGATTATGGGCCTTCGAGCCGACAGTCTCCTTGTCGGGTATCGTGCTCTTAGCCCCTGAAAACGGAACCCGATAGATGTTTCTTTGCAGGTTGCCAGCAGCGGAACTCATGGTCGTCACCCGAGTACCTCTTCCATCAGATATGACCGGAGTGCCATGGCTGCATGCGAATGAGCATCTGTCGCCGACTCCAGAACGTGAGCCAGCTCGCGCAGAACGAGTATCTGACGCGCATCGATTGGCTGCTCGACAAGGCGACGCATGAAGGTGCGTTCGGCGGCATCGGCTCTGTGCTCGATCAACGAAATTCGCTCCAGGGATCCGATGAATTCGTCGAGGTCATCGCGAATGTCGGATCGGGTGATTGAGGCCGCACATGCAATACACTTCACGAGTTCCTGAGACGATTCGAGGACCAACTCGGCAATCTCGCGAAGGCTCTCAACAAAAGTCCGGGGTGGCTTAAGCAGGTTGACGAGATCAACGATGGAAGCGGCTTCCTCCAATTCGTCGATCGCGTCGTCGGCATATTCCATGAAGTCCCGGAGCGAATGCGGACGGCTATTGCGTTGCACGTCGTCGCGCGCCTCGTTGAGGATCAGATCAGCTCTACTCTCCCACGCTGCCGCACGCGTTGCGATGCTCAGCCCGGGTGCCAGCGTGGCGCCTTCAGTGAGCTTTACCAGGACTTCCACGAGGGCCAGGGCAAGATCATAGCCGATCGCGGCATGATCGCCCGCAAGACGGAACAGACCGAGCCTCTCCGTCTCGAAGGCACCGGCAAGCCGGGCCTTGATCTCATCTCGGATATTGCGGCGCGAGCGCTTCTGGCGCAGTCCGAGAGACGCAAGCCGCAATGCGTCTCGAAGAAATTCGGCGGCGGTGTCCTCGCTGATCAGATTATCGAGGCGCTGGCCATAGCGGAGTTGGTTGCCGGCCGCGAACTCGACGGCTTCTCCGAGAGCCTGCTCTCCGCCGATCTCGAGAAGGCCGCGATGACCGTAGTCCCTCTCAGCGGCCCATCGCAGAATATCAATCGCCGCCTTCTTGCCAACGAAGCCCTGGAGGCGCTTGCGCGCCTTGTTCCAATCGATGAGATAGACGATGCGGGAACCCAGATGCGTGAGGAATTTGTCAATCTCGCTTCCGGCTCCGCCAGTGAAGGAGCCGGTTGTGAGAATGTACTCGACCGACTCCAGGCTATCGCTATGTTTGTGTTCTGCGACGGACCAGATCACCCCGCTGTGCGTGAAGAGACTTTGGAAGAATTCCAGCCGTGACCGATGGATGTCGGTGTAGGTCAGCGTCGCGGTGAGGTCAGTGACCCGGACGACCAAGACGTGGGCATCGGTGGTGCCGATGTCGTTCTGTATTAGAAGTTGACCCTTGTACTCGGTTGCCGTGGTGGCCAGTCCCGGATGATCGAATTTAAGGGGCGACGTCCTGTTCAGGCCCTGCATGAAGGCGAGCACACGTTGCCGCCCGTCCGGTGAGAGGTGATGAACGCGCGCCCCGTCGAGCGTCTCGACCGCGCTTTCGGCCTGAAGCCTGTTGATGGCCTTGTGCGCATCCATGACGATGAGATGCAGGCTATCACCGGACTTGCGGTCGCCCGACGTCATGGCCGAGATCTCAGCGCCGGTGATCGCTCCCTGTTCGAGGCGAGGTAGGGATTGGGCAGCAAGCCGGGTAGACAGCGCTTCGCGTTCGATCCCGGCAAGTGGATCGAGCATGGCCTCTACGCAGGTCCGAATTCGCCGCACAAGTTCCGGGCCATGCGGAACTCGATAGCCGGTTGTTTGATCACCACGTGTTCCGGCGATCACTTCGTCGAGCCAGTCGTCGACAAGTTGTGCTGCATGACGCTCGGAACGAAGGTCAGGAGCGGGAACGCGAGGATGGACTGCGTTGTCCCTGGCCATCTGAAGCAGCGCGAAGTAGTATTTCACCTGATCATTGGCGATCAGCGCCCGGGCGATCCGTTCAGGCAGAAGGATCTCGTCGTTGCCGAGTGCGCTAACGATCGCTTGTTTCGTTGCCATGTTACTTCTTGCTGCAGTCAATCGCTCAACGTGGAGAATTCGCGCTTTCAACGTTCGCGAACATAGACTCCAGGCGCGGGTTCGAGCTGGATCACGCCGTGTTCCGGCGCCCCCATCCGCGGCGGCGGGACCCGGGCTCCGTTACTGGATCGCGCGAGCCAACTGTCCCATTCCGTCCACCAAGAGCCATCACGGCGGGTTGCGGTCGTGAGCCACGTGTCGGGATCGAGATACCGGTCGTCTGGTTCCCGTGAGCCCACGAAGTAGTGCCGGTTGGCGTGCCCGGGTTCCGACACGATACCGGAGTTGTGGCCCCCTTTGGTCAAAACGAACGTAACGGGGACATCCGTGAACAGATGCACCTTGTAGACCGAGCGCCAAGGCGCGATGTGATCCTTCTCTGTGCCCACGACAAACAACGGCACCCGGATGTCACGTAGAGCGCAGACGCGGCCCTCGACGGCGTAACGGCCTGCGGTCAGACGGTTCTCAAGGAACATCGCGCGAAGGTACTCGGAATGCATTCGATAAGGCATACGGGTTGGATCGGCGTTCCAGGCCGCGAGATCGTTCTCGCCATCGCGCTCGCCGAGGAAGTACTCCCGCACCATTCGCGACCATACGAGTTCGGTCGGCCGCAGCGCACGAAACGCGCCCGACATCTGCTGCGCATCGAGTACGCCCTGGTCCCACATGAGATCTTCGAGAAAGGCCAGCTGGCTGTCGTCGACGAATTGCATCAATTCGCCGGCCTCGGCGAAGTCGGTCTGGGCGGCGAGCAGTGTCAGGGAAGCCAGCCGTTCATCGCCTTCGCGCGCCATCGTAGCAGCTGCGATCGCCGCCAGCGTTCCGCCGAGGCAATAGCCAGCGAGATGGACTTTTGCGTCAGGAACGATGGAATTGATGGTGGATAGCGCAGACATGACACCCCGTGTCCGATAGGTGTCGAAGGCGATATCTCGCATGTCTGGCGTTGGATTGCGCCAGGAAATCATGAAGACGGTATGTCCACGGTCGAGCAGGAACCGGACGAGTGAATTCTGAGGACGCAGATCGAGAACGTAATACTTCATGATCCAGGCCGGCACGACAAGAACCGGCTCACGTGTAACGGTCTGCGTCGTTGGTGAATACTGGATGAGCTCCATGAGTTCATTGCGTAGGACGACCGAACCGGCAGTAGTTGCCAGGTTCTCACCGACCGCAAAGCCGCTTGGCCGAGCCGATCGGCCGTTGATCACATTATCGCCGACGTCTTCGATGAGGTTTCCGGCGCCGGCTATCACATTCCGTCCCCCGGTCTGAAAGGTCCGCTCGACAATCTCGGGATTGAGGAAGGGGTTGTTCGTCGGCGATAGGGCTTCCAGGAACTGATTGACGACAAAGTTCATCTGCCGGCTATGCGCCCGGGATACACCGCGAATTTCCCTCGTAGCTAGAGTCCACCAGCGCTCCATCGCGAGATGTTGGAGCTTCAGATATTCGAAGGGCGGCGCGTTCCAGGCTGGGTGCGCAAACCTTCGATCGCCGGGCGCGGGTGCGACAGGCGGTGAATCCCGATAGCCCAAGGCGCTTCGTGTGGCGTGAAGATAGAGCCTCGTTGAAAGATTGACAGCTTCCTCGGCCAATTCGAGTTGCCTCCCAGGTGCCCTGGCGAGATGCGACGACCAGTCGAAACAAGCTGCGAGTGTTGCATTCGGTGAAACGCCGAAGGTCACTCTTCCCAATGCAGCGCGGCTAAATCGATCCAGCATGTCATAGCGTCTGGAGCGCCAGTTTCGCCGCTCGTCCTGCGATGAGGAATTCGAAGAACTGGCCTGGGCAGCCCCCACTCCACGACCGCCGTCTTGAGGTCCGTGACGCACGTGGACGTTCATGCAGGCACCCGCAATTTCAACCAGATACTCTCAAGCCGAAACGCTAGAGCCAGACAATTTCAGTCTCGTGACAGGCGCCGTCCGAACCTGACGCGGATCAGAACTGAACGGATGCTCTCATGCCGCAGGGGTTAGAAGGGCCGCTGTCATACATCCTTGTTCCAAACTTGCTCAACTAAAGTCGACGGTTGCGGCATGGATCGCGTGCGCCGCTTCGAGCAGCAAGGGGAAAAGCGCGTGTTTTCACTCGAGGGCAAGAAGGCTCTCGTGATCGGCATCGCCAATGAGAACTCGATCGCCTATGGCTGCGCCAAGGCCTTCCGTGATCACGGTGCCGACCTCGCGGTCACATATCTAAACGCTCGTGCCGAGTCATACGTTCGCCCCTTGGCGGAGAAACTCGGTGCGGAAATCGTTCTGCCGCTGGATGTGCAGGTCAATGGCCAATTCTGCAAGCTCTTCGATTCCATCCGGCAGATCTGGGGCCGCGTCGACATCTGCCCGCGCGAGGATTTGCATTCCCGCGTGGTCGATACGTCGCGCGATGGCTTTGCGTCTGCCATGGACATTTCGGTCCACTCTTTCATCCGCATGGTGCGCCAAGCGGAACCGTTGATGCCAGGCGGCGGCACCTGCATGACCGTGACATTCTATGGCGCCGAAAAAGTGGTCGAGAACTATAACATCATGGGGCCGGTCAAGTCGGCCCTAGAGTCGGTTACGCGCTACATGGCGGCCGAACTCGGGCCCAAGAAAATCAGCGTCCATGCTCTTTCACCGGGTCCGCTGAAGACGCGCGCGGCGTCTGGAATTGCGGACTTCGATCAGATGATGGAAACCGCCGCTGCGAGGGCACCCATGCATCATCTGGCGACAATTGAAGACGTCGGCGCCTACGCAGCATTTCTTGCAAGCCGGGAAGCGGCGAACATCACCGGCGGCATCCACTATATCGACGGCGGCTATCACATTGTGGGGTGAGCCGAAGTGTACGGGAGCACCTGAGACATGATGCGGGAAAACAAAACTTACGACGAGATCAAAGTCGGTGACGAGGCCAGGCTGAAACGCGTCCTGACGGCCGAGGATCTTTACGTCTTTGCTCATGCCTCGGGAAACATCAATCCCATGCACCTTCCCGCCGAAAAAGCGGAAGAAGCGCACGAGGTTGTCGCGCCCTCGATGTGGGTGGGAGCCCTTATCTCATCGGTGCTCGGCAACATTCTTCCCGGCGCGGGTACACTCTATAAGTCGCAGAACTTCCATTTTTCCGACCGGGCCCATATCGGCGACGAACTGACCATCCATGTGCGCGTGACTGAGAAGCGGCCAGACAACCTCGTCGTGCTCGCAACGCGCGTGACGGGGCGCGGTGGCGATCTGATCGCGGACGGCCTTGCCGAGGTCCTTGCCCCGATCCGCAAGGTTCGCTTCGACGACGCCCGCAAGCCGACGCTGCTGGTCGGAAGTCACCGGCATTTCAACGCGCTTGTCGATCGAGCGCGCGGGTTGAACGCTCTACGTGTCGCGGTCGTCGCCCCAGAAGCCGAGCATGCATTGGCGGGGGCGATGCTCGCGGCGAGGGAGAAGTTGATCACGCCGATCCTCGTCGGCAACACCAATAGAATTCGTAAAGCTGCCAAAGCCGCTCATTGCGATATCGAGGGGATCGAGATCGTTGACGCCGCGACGGTTGATGCTGCGGCCAGCGAAGCCGTGCGGCTCGTCAATGCTGGCGCTGCCAATGCCCTCATGAAGGGGCAACTTCACACAGATGAACTTCTACATGCCGTCGTGCGAAAGGATGGTGGACTGCGCAGTCTGCGAAGATTATCTCACGTCTTTGTCATGGACGTGCCGAGCCTCGACCATTTGCTTTTCATTTCGGATGCAGCCATCAACATTGCGCCCACGCTCGAAGAAAAGGTCGACATCACGCAGAATGCCATTGATCTGGCGCTCGCGCTCGGTATGAAGCAGCCGCGGGTCGGCGTGCTTTCGGCGGTCGAAACGGTCACCCCGAAGATTCCCTCGACACTCGATGCGGCGATACTGGCCAAGATGGCCGAGCGGGGCCAGATCAGAGGCGGCCTCGTCGATGGTCCGCTGGCGATGGACAATGCCGTCGATGTCGAGGCCGCGCGAACGAAGGGTATCCGGTCGCTGGTTGCGGGCCGTGCAGAAATTCTGATCGCGCCGAATCTTGAAGCCGGTAACATTCTTGCCAAAGAACTAACTTACATCGCGCATGCCGAAAGTGCTGGAATTGTCGTGGGAGCTCAGGCGCCGATTATTCTGACCAGCCGGGCAGATGGGGAAAAGTCCCGTCTCGCCTCTTGTGCCGTGGCAGCGCTCTACCAGTCATGGCGGACCGCCGGTGATGCCGATGACCGGCGCAGGGAAGCCGCGGAATGACCGATTGGATCCTCACGCTCAATGCTGGATCCTCTTCTCTGAAGTTTGCGGTCTTCGAAGTCGCCAGCGCGGGTCCCGTTCTTCGCGCTGGGGGGCAGATCGAAGGGATCGGAACCTCACCCCATCTCGTCCTTCGCTCCGGCCATGGCGAGGTTCTTGACGAGCGCCGCCTCACCATCGCAGAGACAGAACGGCCCGCGACAACCTTGGGGTGGGCGATAGCGGCACTTCTTGACAACGTTCCGCAAGCACGGCTCACGGCTGTGGGGCATAGGGTCGTTCATGGGGGTCCAGGCTACGGTACGCCCGTCCAAGTCGACGACATCGTACTTGCAGAACTGCGTCGTCTCGCGCCTCTCGCACCCCTGCACCAACCGCACAACATCGCCGGCATCGAAAGCTGCAAAGTTCAATTTCCCGACGCGATGCAGATAGCATGCTTCGATACAGCCTTTCATCGTACCCACTCGTGGGTTGCCGACACGTTCGCCCTCCCACGGGCCTACTACGATAAAGGCGTTCGCCGCTATGGTTTCCACGGGCTTTCCTACGAGTCGGTGATGCAGCAGTTGCGCACGAGCGCTCCCGCGGCCGTATCGGGCCGCCTTGTGGTCGGCCATCTCGGGGCTGGCGCATCCATGTGCGCCATTCGCGACGGCCGCAGCATCGGATCAACAATGGGATTTTCCGCGCTCGACGGATTGCCCATGGGAACGCGGTGCGGCCAACTCGACCCCGGCGTGGTTTTGTATCTCATCGAGGAAGAGGGAATGAACAGCCGCGAAATCGCGGATCTTCTATACAGGCAAAGCGGCTTGAAAGGTCTTTCCGGCCTCAGCGGCGATGTCCGCGACCTCGAAGCAGCCGGCAGCGTGGCAGCGGAACAGGCAATGGATTATTTCGCATGCCGCACCATCCGCGAAGTTGGCGCACTGGCAGCCACACTCGGCGGACTTGAAAGTCTGGTATTCTGCGGAGGTATCGGCGAGAACTCATGGCGGATGCGCGACAGAATTTGCCGTGATCTAGATTGGCTTGGTGTACGGCTCGAAGAGGCCGCGAACCGATCCGCGCGGTTCGTCATTTCGTCCGATAGCAGTCGTGTGAAGGTGTTCGTCGTGCGGACCAACGAGGAGGCCGTCATCGCGCGACATGTTCTCTCGTGTCTTGGCCTGCGTAGCGCTCAATCGCCGTCCCTGGTTTCGTGAGCCCGTGACGTGAAAGGCCATTTGCGAAGTTGGCGAATCTTTTCTGACGCTCTTCTCCCAATTTAACGATCGTGGATCGGATCATCAGTCGTTACCCAGGAGACGCTTCATGGCAGCGTTGCTCGCAGATCTTCGGAATGCCAGTGCGCGCGGCGCTTTGCCAGGATTGGTGTGGGCACTGAGTTCCACCGAGGCCGGTGTTCCAATCGAGTTGCCACCCGGCACGCCGATTCCGGAAGTCGCGGGAGGTTGGGTCTGGTTGCATTTCAATCTAGCCGATCATTCGGGTATCAGTTTTCTCGGAGGCCTTCGCGAACTTCCTAGAGAGTCGATCACGCTTCTTAAGGCTCACGACGAAATTCCCCAGATTCACTTCAGCGATATGGGCCACTTCGGGGTCATCTGTGATTTGAAGAGGGAACTGGGTGCCGCCGGCGAAGATCTTGGCTCGCTCCACTTCATCATGACTGGGAAAGTCCTGATCACCGCACGGCGCTCCTCCCTGAACGCCGCAGGCTTGACGCGTCAGCGGATCCTCGCCGGACTGCGCGTCCCCACAGTGGAAGACCTCTTTTCAATCATCATTGAACAAGTCGTTGATGGGCTCGATGTCTACACCGAGAAGATCTCTCGAGAGGTAGACAGCCTTGAGGACAGGATCATCTCGGGCTCTATCGGCGACACACGCGGCCGCCTCGCGAGGCATCGCCGCTCAACTGTTCGTCTGCGCCGCCATATCTCCGAACTACGACTTCTGTTTCAGCGCATTGAACGCAGCGGAAGACGGGCAGACGTGCCAGAGCGGATTATGCACCTCGCCACCGAACTTCTGCAGGAAAGTGAATTGCTGGATCGCGATGCCGCTTCTCTGAGCGATAGGACGCGGCAGCTTCAGGACGAGGTCATAGCTCTACTGGCAGAGGAAACGAACAAGCATCTTCGCGTGCTGTCGGTGTTGAGCATCGTGTTTCTACCGCCAACCTTTATCGCGGGATTGTTCGGGATGAACCTGCACGGAATGTTGTTTGCAGGTCACGAATTGGGGTTCTGGGGAGCCGTCGGGCTGGCCATGTTGTCTTCCGTGGCCGTCCTCTTCGTTCTTCGCCGCATCGGAATACTAACGTGGTAGGGTGTCCGCTGCGTAAGGGCAGAGAGATGCGCAGCTCAGGTTCCCACCTCGGCGCGAAAGCCGAATGCGAAAAGCGCTTCCCTCTTCGCATCATTACGTCGTCCAACTGACCTGAGACCCTTTTTTCCTTCACTCACAGGGGTAGTCTTGTGCTCAATTAAAATGCCCCGCATTGGGTCCTCAGCCTGAACTAGTTTATTTGGCCTTTTTAGATGAGCGAATTTTCATGCGCGCAATCGGGCAGCAATCTCCGCTCGCTCGATTGTCCGCTCCCTGATCGGCCAGGGATATATCTGACATTTCAGACCGACAACATCCCTGATACTATAGCTTCCCGTTTCCTTGCTCCATTTCCACCGCTGAGCGACGCCGCGCGCCCCGCCACTTGATCCAACCGCCGTTGCGGCGGAAGCGGCGCTCCTCGTTGTAGTGCGTGCGGAACCAGCCCTTGAAGTCGAACGACCACTCGTCATTCGGCGAATCGGCACCTGGAGTGATATTGCGTTGCGGAAGTGGCCGGCGGCGGGCCCCGCTATCTCGGGGCGATCGCTCGCGAGCCTCGCCAAGATCTTCTTCGGGCCGAAGCGCGGAAACTTCCTGCGCATCACGATGATCTATGAGACGAGTTCCTCCGGTGTCGCGTGCGGACAGCGGTCAGGTGCGCGTGAGAACTCCTCGTACCAGTCCTCAGCCCCGCTCTCGCGGAGGCGCTTCCAAACGTAGAACGTTTCGCGGCTGATGCCGTAGCGTCCGGCCAGTCCCTCGACCGTGTAAACTCCCGTATCGTGATACAAAAACATCGCGACACGCTCTTGCACAGGACACCTCTCCCTGAGAGGCATGTGCGAATCTCCCCCTCTGGAGATCCATGCTGACTGTCAGGAATGTGCCCGGTCTAATCTGTCAGGTGTCTGCCCCGTCTGTAACCGCTCCACCGCTGCCTTCGGGGGGGTGGCCCCATAGAACAATTGCCCACTTTCACCTTCGCACGAGGAAAGCTGCCATGAGCAACACCGAGTACACGCTCGTCTTCGGCTTGGGTCCCAAAGCTGATGGCACCCCGAACACGGACGTCGATATCGCGATTGCGATCGCTGCGCTCGAGGACGCATCATTGAAGAGTTGCGGCGGCTTCACTATTCATCGTGGCAAGGGCGGCTGGATGGATCCAGCCAATAAGATCGTCAAAGAAGAGGTCGCCATCCTGATGGTATCCGGCAGCTACGAAAGCATTCAGGAGATTGCGGCCATCGGCAAGCGCCTCCTGGGACCCACAGCCGTCTACGTGAAGAAGCCAGACGGGAGCACCATTCTGCTATAAGCCGACTGCGGCCATAGCCACATGGCCTGCAGTTTCGATCAGGCAAAAGGGGCGTAGGGTTATGATTCATTGGAAATCGATTGACGAGTTTATCGAGCCTAACTGGGAAAAGCTCGGCACTTCCAGCGCGCCTGTGCTTTTCTGGCGGGAGCAAAAAGGTGCCCTGCTGGGCTATGTTCGAGACGGTGAGTTATTCGACCACAAATGGATCTATGTCTGCGATGCGAATAAGGTCAGCCATTTTTCGGAAGTGAATGGCCCTGAAAGCAATGTCGTGCAGCTGGACGAAAAGAGAACCCTTAGACCGGATTGACGCGTGATCACCGCTGTCAAGACACTGCCGGCTGATTGACCTGTATTGCCGACTTCTGCGGAAGGGCTCACGCGAATGGTTGTCCTATTCTCCTGGTCCGCCGAATGGCCATGGGTATTATATGAAAACGACAGCGCCCACGGGCGGTTCCTTACCTATCTAGAGGCAGTGTAATGAGTGTACAGGTTCATCCGTATGCCGGCACCGGGCAACACATCGGCAGCTATTACGCAGCATCGGCTAATCTCGCGCCGAAACGGCCAGAACTGATAGGAACGCAGAACATCGATGTCTGTGTCATCGGAGGGGGCTATACGGGCCTGTCGACGGCGCTTCACTTGGCGGAGAAGGGGCACAGGGTTGCGATCATCGAAGGCGCGCTCGTTGGATGGGGTGCCTCAGGTCGCAATGGCGGCCAGATCGTCAACGGCCTGAACGCCGGCCTCGGGACGATCGAGCGGCGCTTTGGCCCGCAGACCGCTACTGCGGTGGGAAAGATGCTGCAAGAAGGCGGGCAGATCATCCGAGACTTCGTCGAGCGATATGGCATCAAGTGCGACCTGAAGAAGGGCAACCTCTTCGCCGCCTACACATCCAAGCAAATGCGCGAGCTTGAGGCCAAAAAGGAACTTTGGCGCAAGCACGGCATGGATGATCATGAGATGGTGGACAAGGCTGGTATGCACAAGCATGTGCAATCAGACGTCTACCTGGGCGGAATGATTGACCACTCCGGCGGCCACATGCATCCGCTCAACCTGGCGCTCGGAGAAGCGGCTGCCTTCGAATCTCTGGGCGGCATTATTTACGAGTATTCTCCGGTCGTCGCCGTGACACAGGGTGCGAACCCGTGTGTGAAGACCGCTAAAGGTGAAATGCGCTGCAAGACGCTTGTGCTGTGCGGCAATGCCTATCTGGGCCACGTTGTTCCCGAACTGACCTGGCGCATTATGCCATTCTCGACCCAGGTTATGGCGACCGAGCCGCTGGGCGATCGCGCAAATCATCTGCTGCCAACCGATCTATGTGTCGAGGACTTGCGCTACATCCTCGACTACTACCGCCTCTCGGCTGACAAGCGGCTGCTGTTTGGAGGCGGCACGGTGTACGGCGGTACTGATCCCGCGGATATCGAAGCTAAACTGCGGCGCAACATGGACAAGGTGTTTCCGCAGCTTAAGGGCGTCAAGATTGACTACGCCTGGAGCGGCAACTGCGCGCTTTCCTTCACGCGCGTGCCGCAGATGGGCAAGCTCAGCCAGAACACGTACGTCGCACATGGATATAGCGGACATGGCATCTGCGGCTCTCATCTTTTCGGCCGCATCCTCTCGGAAGCGATCAACGGCGATCTGACTCGCTTCGACGTTTTTGCGAAGTTGCCTTCATACCCGTTCCCTGGTGGCCAGGCATTCCGTGTGCCGTACTCAGTCGCTGGATCCTGGTGGTACGGCCTCCGCGACCGGCTCGGGGTATGATTATTCAGCAATCGCCAAAACAACCGGCGGGCCGACGGCTATCGGAATGCCACCTGACGAATACACCGCCGCAGCACGGCAAGTTATCCCTCAGACAATTCCTTGAGTACCCAACTCAGCTGGGCCTTCGCACCGTCCACTGCAACTTCGTAGGGCAGCGACTTGCCTTCCAAGCCCTCTATGAGTTCCGCGAGATCGTCCCGGAGCTGTGACAGCATAAAAATCAGCCCGTCGCTGCAGTGCTTATCTTCGCTGGGCGGTTCATGGCTCATGGCCGTTTTTTCCTTTGCAGGTCAGCTCACAGCGCAGCCGCGGCGCGATAATCAAAAATGGCGTGTCGGCGCGGAGGCGCCACAATGTGCACAACTCGATGGCCGGCACGATGTCATTTTGGGATGATGGTACCTAATGCACGACTCGCTCAATGGGTCATGCGTAAGATAGCCGTGAACGCGGGGCAGTCCGATGAACGAACAACAGGAATCCGTAGCAAAGCAGTGCTTGAAGTCGGCGTATGAAGGCACCATGGATTTTCCGGATATTGTCGGCGCACTAATAGCTGCTGGCTTCGAGGGCTACTCGGTCGACTACCAGAGAGGGATCGCTGTCTACTATCTGCCGAGCGGCGAAAGCCTCGAGCTTTCTCTGCCGCAAGATGATACCGGCGTAGCCATCAATTTTGATCAGCCGGCTATCCAAGCTGCAATCCGTGAAGCTCAAAGTGGACAGTCTGGATACAGCTACAAAGGATTTTGCAGAAACATGAAGGCCGCTGGCTGCGCCAACTATATTGTTTCATTCCCAGGGCGGCGGGTGCTCTATATCGGCCGCACAGCTGAAACTCACGTCGAACTCTTTCCAAGTTGACGCAGAGCATAGGAAGCCAATATCGACCCATGTCGGTCGACGTGCTTCAGCTATCACGACTCTCATGTTCGCTTGGCCATAAAAAGCGGCTGACAGAGCGACGTCAGCTCAGGATCGAACGTTCCCGTGGCTCACAGTGCCGCATGGGTTATGTTCTGGATTTGGCGGCACATGCTTGCCACTGTATCATTGGAGACGGATACCGAAAATTGTAAGTTGGACTGGCGCCGGCCGATGTACCCAATGATGTCACGCCCTGCTCAGACTTTCGCACTGGACCCAATTCCTGCCGCTTTATCCCGTCTCTTCCCCTGAGCCGCGTGCCGCGCCGCGACGGCATCGTGCACCTCGACGTCAAGAAGCTGCGCCGTCAGTGACACCATCCGCCGCTCGTCGCTATCAATTCGCCCGTCCGCATCGGCGATCTCCCAGAGCAGCTGCACCATATGAATTCGCGCATCGCGATCGAGGTTTCGGTGCAGCACTCGCGTGAACCGGTGCAAGTCAATCGCGTCGCGTACGCGCGCCTCTGCCGCCTCGATTACGGAGTCGATCTCGGATGGCGTAAGATTGAATCGCTCTCCGAGTACCGCTTTCAGATGCGCCGTTTCTAACGCACTTTGCTCTCCGTCTGCCTTTGCGCAGTGCGCGAGCAGCGCAGCACTCGCAATCTCGACCTCGTGGGTATCAAGCTTCTTGTTCTCGCCTTCATTCAGAATGCGATTGAAGAAGATTTCCATCTTGCGAAGCATGGGCGCATCTAATCCTCTGCGTGTAGCTATGCGAAACCTACATGGCTAACGAATCTGAAGTATGCCTCGGCGGCACAGAAAACTTGCGGCCTTCGATCCCGACGGTCGCCTTCGAGAGCCATATCATCTCACGGCATAGACTGCCCCGACGCGAGAGTTATAGGCGGACTGAAACAGGCTGTACAAGCACTGTCGTCGCCCATGGGGTTTAGGGCATAGGCGTCGGCCCGGCTAATCAGGACCGTCCTCCAATGTGCTCTGACTGACGTACGAAAATCTACCGACGACCGCTGATCAGCGCTGAGTGCACGCTCGGGGTGTGTCAGCAAATGTCAGCAACGGGCCATGATCGGAGGTTTCTACGGGCGATCTCTCAGCGTCGGCTTTTGTTACATGCACCTGAGGCTAACGCTGTCATGTTCATCACAACACTTCATTACAACGTATTTCGACCAAGATCGCTTTATCCAATTCGTAGCCCTTGCGATCGGCCAGAGCGGTGCATTCGGCCACCGCAAGCTCTCGACAGCGATCGCGACTATCCCGACGTGGGCCGCGCCCCCGAAACCATGATGTAAGGCGCCATCGGCGACAAGCGTCTACTGGAGCAGCCAGCCGCTCGTTTATCTCACAGGTGTGGTCGTCGGACAGGACTCCGGGGCCATTTTGCTAGCTGGCAGGAATGTTGCCAGGATTCTGCGCCGATCTAAGCCTCGGTTAGCAATGATTAAGGCTCTGACGACCAATGGACATCTTGACCTACCTCATTCCGGCGCACTAACCTCGACTATGGCCAAATGGACCTTACGAGCCTTTAGAAAGATCTCGTCGGTGCTAGTGGCGCTCTGCGTTGCTATGGCGCCGCTCGCGGCATTTGCCGCGACGCCGGTGAAGGTTGCCGTTGAGCATGCGGTGAGCAAAGACCACATGCCCGATTGCCACGGGATGAAAGCGAAGCCATCTTCGCCCTCTAAGAAGCAAAAAACTTCTTGCCCGCATTGTAAGGATGGCGCCTGCACCTGGGATGTTTGCAAGCTTAAGTGCTTTAAAGTGTTTGGCGAACTGCCGCGCGATGCAAACGAAAGCCATTTCATGGCAGCGCCGCTAGGCATGAGTGCCACGCCTAATTTCCGTTTCATTCAAATCCGACCTCCTCTCCCACCTCCTCGAGTCTGAGTGCACCTGACAAAACGTGCGCGCCATGGCGGAAAGCCAAGGTACGTCGCCATTGTCACGCGCCTATACGGGCGTCCGCATTCATCATTGGAGAAGGAAGATCGTCATGATCAAGAACTCATTTGTATTCGCGGCTCTGGCTGCGCTCTTACTTGTCATCCCTCCTGCCGCCATGGCCGGTGCCAACGACTATGAGTTCCAGCCCGTCACCCCCGAAATCAAGAACGGGGCTGGTGCAGAGTTTGCAGTCCGTCTGATCGACAAGCGGAGCGGAAAGCCCGTCCCAGGTGCCGTTCTCTTCAGGACGCGGCTCGACATGTCTCCTGACAGCATGGACGAGATGCTGGCCAAACACGAGCCACTGAAGTCCGACGATCCCGGGGTCTACCGCTTTAAGGCGGACATCACGATGGCCGGTGGCTGGGCTTTCAAGCTGCAAGCCAAGGTGCCCGGCGAGCCCGATACGGTCGAGGGTAGTGTCGTCTTCACGGCCAAGGACTGAGGAGCGGACCATGAACCGAGTGCTCCTCGCGGGGACGGCCATTGTGGCCGTCTTCGCCACAACGGCTGTCGGTTACCGCATCGGTGCCGGCACCTGGCCCAGCTTGACGTCGGCAGATCCCGCGGCAGGTCCGCCAGATGCGGCAGGTACGCCCACGCGTGTCGTGCTGTACTGGAAGCATCCCGATGGCACGCCCGACTACTCATCCACGGCAACCAAAACGCCTGACGGCCGCGACTTCATACCCGTCTACGAGAATGAAGAAAGGGATCTGGCCGGCACCAAGCCTCCACCTCAGCAGGCAGCCAGTGCCGAACGCAAAATCTTGTTCTACCGAAATCCCATGGGACTGGCAGACACATCGCCAACCCCGAAGAAGGACTGGATGGGAATGGACTATATCCCGGTCTATGAGGGCGAGGAGGACAACCGTTCAACCATCAAGGTGAGTCTCGACAAGGTACAACGATCCGGCGTTCGAACAGTCGCAGTCGAGAGGCGACGGCTGGAGACGGTTATACGAGCACCCGGCGTCGCCAAGCCGAACGAACGGACTTTCCACACGGCAACGCTGCGGACTGATGGCTTTATAGAAAAGCTCTATGTGAACGAGACCGGCCGTCATGTCACCGTCGGTGAACCCATGTTTCGTCTCTATAGTCCACAGATGGTCGCGGTTCAGGTCGATTACCGAACTGCGAACGCGCCACCTGACTCTCCAGAGGAACGTGGAGCTCTGCAGAGACTTCGGAATCTCGGAATGCCCGACGCCGTTCTTGATGAACTACGTCGGACGCGCAAACCAATCTTGACCTTCGATTGGCCGTCGCCGGTAAGCGGCGTCGTCACGATGAAGAACGTGATCGAAGGTCAGATGGTCAAGGCCGGGGACGAAATGTTCCGCTTCGTCGATTTATCTACCGTGTGGGTGGTAGCCGATGTTCCCGAGCAGGATGTCGGACGGCTCAAAGAAGGCCAGAATGCCAAGATCCGGTTCCGTGCGTTCCCGGGAGAAGTGTTCGAAGGAAATGTTACGTTTGTCTTGCACGAGCTGGAGATGGCGACGCGGACTGCCAAAGCCCGCATTGAAGTCGCAAATCCTGATCATCGCATCCGGCACGACATGTTCGCTGAGGTGGAAATCGATGCAAGTGGCGATGAACGAGATCAATTGGTGGTCCCCGTCTCGGCTCTGATCGACAGCGGCAATCGTCAAGTTGTGATTGTCGACAAAGGGAGTGGCAAGTTCGAACCCCGTGACGTCAGAACTGGTGACCGAGGCGACGGCTACCTTGTCATCGAGAGCGGTCTCGAAGCCGGAGACCAGGTTGTTGTTTCGGCCAACTTCCTCCTTGATGCCGAAAGCAATTTGAAAGCAGCACTTTCCAGCTTCACCGCCGATACGGCTACGGGATCAACCGCTGATCACAGCGGGCACCAGCCATGATCGCGCGCCTCATCCGTTGGTCAGCAAATAACGTCGTTCTCGTCCTAATCGTCACGGCGCTGATTGCAGCGGCGGGCGTCTATGCCGTCCGCCAAGTACCTCTGGACGCCATCCCAGACCTTTCCGACACCCAGGTCATTATCTACACAGAGTACGCGGGCCAAGCGCCTCAGGTCATCGAAGATCAGGTGACTTATCCGCTCTCCTCCGCGATGCTGTCGGTGCCAAGGTCGCGGGTCGTGCGCGGCTTTTCATATTTCGGCGTTTCATTTGTCTATGTCATCTTTGACGAAGGAACGGACATCTATTGGGCGCGCTCTCGTGTCTTGGAATACTTATCGGCCGCGGCCCGCAATCTGCCCGCCGGAGTCACGCCATCCCTTGGGCCTGACGCGACAGGAGTGGGTTGGATCTACCAGTATGCGGTGATGGCAAAGAACAGGGACTTGGCCGAACTGCGCTCGACCCAGGACTGGCAGGTCCGATTCGCAATTGCCAAATCAGAGGGTGTCGCAGAGATCGCCAGCGTCGGCGGGTTCGTGCGGCAATACTCCATCGTTGTTGATCCTCGCCGTCTCAAGGCATTCGACCTTCAACTCTCGCAGATCCGTGACGCCATCCGCTCATCCAACGTTGATGTTGGCGGGCGCGTCATCGAACTTGCCGAGACCGAGTTCATGGTGCGTGGACGGGGTTACTTACGCAACATTGACGATATCGAAGGCATCGTCCTGAAGTCTCAGGGCGGTACACCCGTGCTGGTCCGTGACGTGGCGCGGGTCGAGCTGGCACCGGACGAGAGGAGAGGAATAACTGAACTCAACGGGGAAGGAGAAGTCGTTTCTGGAATAGCTGTCCAGAGGTACGGGCAGAATGCGCTGACCGTTATCGACGGCATAAAGAGGCGCTTTGAAGAGTTGAAGAGTAGTCTGCCCGACGGAACAGAGATTGCACCGGTCTACGACCGGTCCGGTCTCATTCACCGCGCCATCAACACGCTGACGTGGACGCTCTTCGAGGAGAGTTTAATCGTCGCTCTAGTCTGCGTCGTGTTCTTGCTTCATGCGCGCAGTGCTCTGGTCGCTATCATCACGCTGCCGCTCGGCATCCTTATCGCCTACATTTGCATGTATGCTCTCGGGCTATCGTCGAACATCATGAGCCTTGGGGGCATCGCGATTGCCATAGGCGCCATGGTCGACGCTGCAATTGTCATGATCGAAAACGCCCACAAGCATTTAGAACGGGCGCCGCCTGAGAAGCCAAGAACAGAGGTATTGATTGACGCAGCCACCGAAGTCGGTCCCGCGCTGTTCTTCTCACTCTTGATCATCACCGTATCGTTCTTGCCCATCTTTGCCCTCGAAGCACAGGAGGGACGGCTGTTTCATCCCCTGGCATTTACGAAGACGTTTGCCATGGCGGCCGCTGCGTTGCTGTCCGTCACCGTTGTTCCAGCTCTCATGGTGCTATTCGTGCGCGGGCGCATCATCCCCGAGCACAGGAATCCCGTGAACCGGGCGCTGATTGCCGTCTACCGTCCGGTCATTGAAGCTGTACTCAAGGCCAAAGCGTTAACGATTGGGCTGGCAGCGGTCGTACTC
>JALOTA010000124.1 GCA_025458125.1 Hyphomicrobium sp. | reverse complement strand
CGGCGCGCTCTTGCAAGCGCGCGGATATTCCGTCCGACTGCGCAAACTCGACCCGTATCTCAACGTGGATCCGGGAACGATGAGCCCGTATCAGCACGGCGAGGTGTTCGTCACCGACGACGGCGCGGAGACCGACCTCGACCTCGGCCATTACGAGCGCTTCACGGGTGTTCCGGCCAAGAAGTCGGACAACATCACCACGGGCCGCATCTACCAGGACATTCTCGCCAAGGAACGCCGCGGCGATTACCTGGGCGGCACCGTCCAGGTCATTCCGCATGTTACCGACGCGATCAAGCAGTTCGTTGTATCGGGCAACGAGGACGTGGATTTCGTCCTCGTCGAGATCGGCGGCACGGTCGGCGACATCGAAGGCCTGCCGTTTTTCGAAGCCATCCGGCAACTCGGCAACGAATTGCCGCGCGGGGCGTGCATCTACGTTCACCTGACGCTGATGCCCTACATCCCGTCGGCCGGCGAACTGAAGACGAAGCCGACCCAGCACTCCGTGAAAGAGCTGCGCTCGATCGGCATCCAGCCCGATATTCTGCTGTGCCGTTCCGACCGCGAGATTCCGGTCGGCGAGCGCAAGAAAATCGCGCTCTTCTGTAACGTCCGCCCCGAAGCCGTCATTCAGGCGCTTGACGTCGCCTCGATCTACGATGTTCCGCTCGCCTATCATCGCGAAGGTCTCGACCGCGAGGTTCTGGCGGCCTTCGGCATTACCGGCGCGCCCAAACCCGATCTCTCCCGCTGGGAAACAATCTCGCGCAACATCTCCAATCCCGAAGGCGAAGTCACGATCGCCATCGTCGGCAAGTACACAGGTCTGAAGGACGCCTACAAATCGCTCATCGAAGCACTCGTTCACGGCGGCATCGCCAACCGCGTGAAGGTTCGCCTGGAGTGGATCGAAAGCGAGATCTTCGAACGCGAAGACCCCGCACCGTATCTTGAAGGCGTGCATGGCATCCTGGTGCCCGGCGGCTTCGGCGAACGCGGATCGGAGGGCAAAATTCTGGCCGCGAAATTCGCACGCGAACGCAAGGTTCCCTATTTCGGCATCTGCTTCGGCATGCAGATGGCCTGCATCGAAGCCGCCCGGAATCTGTGCGGGATCAAGGACGCGAGTTCCACGGAATTCGGACCGGCGACCGAACCCGTCGTCGGCCTGATGACGGAGTGGATGCGAGGGAACGAACTGGAGACGCGGCGTCAGGGCGGAGACCTCGGCGGAACCATGCGGCTCGGCGCCTTCCAGGCTCAGCTCGATCCGTCCTCGCGCATCGCCTCGGTTTACGGAGAAACGCAGATCTCCGAGCGCCATCGCCATCGCTACGAGGTCAATACCGGCTATCGTGCCCGGCTGGAGAAGGCCGGACTGCACTTCGCCGGACTATCCCCGGACGGCCTGCTACCCGAGACCGTCGAGCATCCCGATCATCCGTGGTTCATCGGGGTGCAGTTCCATCCCGAACTCAAGTCGCGGCCGTTCGAGCCTCACCCGCTGTTCCGCTCTTTCATCGCCGCGGCGATCGATCAATCGCGGCTCGTCTGACGCGCTCGGCCCCACGCCCCGTCAGGACGGGTTAATGAGCAGGCTGATGAGGCTCGTGTGCGGCTTCTTTGGCGCGGCGGAAATTTTGACCGGCTCTTGCCGCGGCAGTCTGCGCGTTGGCGACGTGTAACGCACACCGGCCTGCTGGCCCTGCCTCCACATCACCTCGCAGTCAACTTCGAGCCGTTCAGCCGGCATGAAAAGCGTGAACTGATCGGGCACGCGGTCGCGCGAGATGTTGCCGCCGCGCTGGGTGACGACCTCGATGCGCGCACCCGTGGAAGAGGTGTCGCGCACCGTGCACGCCAGGGGCGTTGAAAGGCTGCTGTGGCAGATCTGGCCTCCGAGCCGCGCGGGCGACCGCTTGGCCCATCGCGCATTCGGTTCAGGCTGCGGCGGCATGGCCATGACCGGAGGAGCGGCGGGTTGTGACGGGTTTTCCTCAAAGACAGCTGCAGTTGCAGGCACCTGTGGGCCGGGGGCCTCTGCACGGGTTTCCGCCGGCACGGGATGACGCGGTTCGACACGGCGAATGATCGTCGGCTGACGCGGGGCATTGCGCTGGCCGAAGGTCGGAGGCTTGGACGGCATCGGTCACCTCGAGTGTTGAACTCCCGAATTTGACAGGAGCCCGTTTCGAGGAGGTTTGCGGGAATGATTAATTTTTCCTTGTCCCGTCCGCAGGCCCGCCGCCATGAGCCGGTCAGGTTGCCCGGTTTTGCGCTTCTTCCGCCTTGAGCTCCTTTTTCGACAGTTTGCCGATCATGGTCTTGGGCAGGCTGTCTCGGAACTCGATCGCGGCCGGCAGTTCGATTTTCGAAAGCTTGACCTTGAGATGGCGCAGGATGTCGTCCGCCGTCGCAGTGTGACCGCTTCTGAGCTTGATGAACGCTTTGGGTGCCTCACCCCGGTACGCATCGGGAATGCCGATGACCGTGACCTCCTCGACCGCCGGATGCTCGTAGATCGCTTCTTCGACGCGCCGCGGGTAGACGTTGTAACCCGAGCAGATGATCAGATCCTTGATCCGGTCCACGATCTGGAAATAGCCGTTCTCGTCCATGATGGCCACGTCGCCGGTGCGAAGGAAATCACCCGTGAACTGGTTGGCCGTTTCCTCTGGCTTGTTCCAATAGCCGCGCATGACCTGCGGGCCCTTCACGCACAGTTCACCGCGCTCGCCCGGCCCGACAGCCACGCTGGGATCGGCGAGGCTGCGCAGGGAAACAATCGTGCCGGGAAGCGGCAGGCCAATCGAACCTGGAGGCGGTGCACCCTCGATCGGATTGCACGTCACGACCGGCGACGCTTCCGATAGTCCATACCCCTCGACGAGTTTGCAGCCGGTGGTGGCCTCGAACTTCTGCTTCACTTCCAGGGGGAGCGGTGCACCGCCGGACAGACAGAACTTCAGCGACGTGAGGTCGTAGGTTTTGATTTTCGGATGGTTCTGGATCGCGTTGAACAGCGTCGGGACGCCCGGCATGATCGTCGGCCTTACCTTGGCGATCAAGGCGAGTCCCTCGTCCAGCGTGAATCGGGGAACCATCACGATCTCCGCGGCCTTCGCGATTCCGAAGTTCATGACCACCGTCATGGCAAAGACATGGAAGAACGGAAGCACGCCCATGACCCGTTCCTGGCCTTCGCCGAGGTCAGGGGCCCAGAGCATGACCTGGCGGGTATTGCAGCTCAGGTTGGCGTGCGTGAGCATTGCGCCCTTCGGCGTGCCCGTCGTACCCCCGGTGTACTGAAGGACGGCGATGTCCTCTTCCGGGTTGATCGCGACAGGCCGGGGCCTCGCGCCTCGTTTGATTAGGTCGCGTTCGAGCAGGATCTTGTGGGAGGCCGCCGACGCACTCGTCCGTGCAATCTGCTTGCGTTTCAGCAAACGAAAAAGAGTGCTCTTCGCAGTTGGCAGCAGAGCAGCGAACGAACATACGATGGCGCGCGGCAACACGCCGGCCTCCAATAAGGCGTCGACCTTCGAGAACAGCATCTGCAAGTCGAGGGTGACCATGATTTCGGTCTGGCTGTCCTTCACCTGAAAGGCCAGTTCCTCGACCGTATAAAGCGGGTTGTAGTTGACGACGGTGGCCCCCGTCTTGAGAGCCGCGTAATAGTAGATGATGAATGTCGGGGTATTTGGCAGGAAGAGCCCGATCTTCACCCCCTTGCTGGCGCCGAGCGCCTGTAGGGCTGCGGCCGCCTCGTCGACCCGGCTTGCGATATCCGCATAGCTCGTCAGCCGCCCGAAGAAATTTGTGCATGGCCGCCGGGGATGCACCGTGGCCGCTTCGTCGAGAAGATTGTGGACCGGACCGTCCCGGAAGGGCGCGGACCATGAAACATTGGGCGGATACTGGCGCAGCCAAGGGTAGGACGGCCGCGCTTCAGTAGTCGTGTTCGAAGCCAGATCGGTCATGACTGCCTGCCAATTGATTGACGCAGCACGCTTTTCTTTGATCGAACCATGCCGCCTTGCGGCGCGGCGTGAGGCCCCCGTTGTACCTTGGCCCGATGCGGCGCCAAGACCACTTCTCTTCATGGCTGAACAATGCTCGAAAGCATTTTCCGAGCCCCAAGGACGAACCATTGAACACTTTTTCATGGTTTCGGACTAGACCCGGGGAGGTCCGGATCTCATCGATCCTGGGGATTGGGGGAACCAAGGCGCAGGGCATCGACACTGCAACGCGCGGCGATCTGGAAATCGACCGGGTTCGCCGGCGAAGCGGTCCGTCTCCTTCGCAACCGGTCGGGCTCCTCGGCTGGACTTGGCTTGCCTTTAAGGTTATGTGACGGCCTAGCTTGTTGCGAATTCTATCGTGACCTAGGAACAGACAAGGGAACCTGTGATCATCGAGATCCTCAAGAAGCACATGAAGGAGCCTCGGGACGACATTTCGCTTTCGACGCAGCTGACGGATCTCAAGATCGAATCCCTCGACCTCGCTATGATCGTTTTCGACATCGAAGACACGTTCGGGATCGAAATCCCCTACAACGCGAACGAAGACGTGGAAGACTTCAAGACCGTCGGTTCGGTGGTCGATCGCGTCAAGTCCCTGATGGCTGGTGGATCTGCCGCGGCGGCGAAGGCCTGAGGCATGGGTCCGGCGGAAAGTCCGCCCCCTCGTTCGTTCGCTTTGCTCCAATCAGGCGCGACGCGTCCTGGTGATTGAAAATTGTGTCTGGTCCGGCGTCGCCGGCCGAAGTGAGTCTTGTCATGTCTCAGCAGAAGCGGCGCGTCGTCATCACCGGCATGGGCGCGGTGACGCCGATCGGTACAACGGTGGACGAATTCTGGGCTGGGCTCCGTGCCGGAAAGTCCGGTGTCAGCCCGCTTGGCGGCTTCCCTCTTGAAGATCTCAAGATTCTGATCGCCGCCCAGATCAAGGATTTCGACCACAAGGCGCGATTGAAGCATTTCAAGCGCGATCGCATCATCTCCCTGGCTGACCGGTACTCGTGGTTTGCTGCAGTCGCCTCCGACGAGGCCGTGCGCATGTCCGGTCTCGAAATGCCGATCGCCGATCCGTACCGCTCTGCGTGTATCATCGGCTCCGGCGCTGGTGGTCTCGTGACCTATGAGACCGCCTATCGCGATCTGTTCATTCACAACAAGCGCGCAACGCATCCGCTGACGTTGCTGCGCATCATCGGTTCGTCCGCCGCTGCCCACGTCGGCATCGAGTTCGGGGTCAAGGGGCCGACATTTGCCACTTGTTCGGCATGTTCGACGGCCACGCACGCCATCGGCATCGCCCGCGACTACATTCGCGAGGGTCTGGTCGATGTCGCTATCGCCGGCGCCTCCGAGAGCGTCATCAACTACGGAACGATGAAGGCATGGCAGGCCCTGCACGTGCTCTCGCCGGAAGGTTGCTTCCCGTTCGCCAAGAAGCGCAATGGAACCGTGCTCGGCGAAGGGGCCGGCATCCTCGTCATGGAAAGCCTTGAACACGCCAAGGCGCGAGGCGCGACGATCCTCGCCGAACTCGTCGGCTATGGCATGGCGTCCGATAGCCAGGATATGGTCAAGCCCACGGTCGAGGGGCCCAGCGTGGCCATGCAGAACGCGCTCGACGACGCCGGTCTTAAGCCGACCGATATTCAGTATTTGAACGCGCACGGCACCGCCACCGCCGACAACGACATCAACGAGACGAAGGCGATCAAGAACGTCTTCGGGGAATACGCCTATAAGCTCGCCATTTCCTCCACGAAGTCGATGCACGGCCACCCGTTGGGTGCCGGCGGCGGCATCGAGGCTGTCGCATGTATCAAGGCGATGCAGGAAAACTGGGTGCCTCCCACCATTGGCCTCGACGAACCGGGCGAGGGATGCGATCTGGATTACATTCCCAACGTCGGCCGCGACCTCAAAGTGACTTACGCGATGTCGAACTCCTTTGCCTTCGGCGGCCTTAACGCCGTGGTCGTGTTCGGACCGCCGCCCGCCTGATTGCAAAGACGGCGCAGAACGCCTGAGACCGCCGGCGGGTCTTGAACAGCACGCGCACTGATGAGAGACTGCTGGTGGAAGCCTGTGATTGGCGTCGCCGGAGGGACTTGTGCGCGAGATCGTGATCCACGCCGGCGAAGTCGCGATCCGCGCCCGCCTTTTCGATACGCCGACCGCAGACGAAATCTGGCGTTCCCTGCCTATCCATGGATCGGCGCGGACGTGGGGACCTGAAATCTATTTCCACACAAGTGTGAAGGCCGACGCTGAGCCGGAAGCAAGGGACGTGGTGAGTGCCGGCGAGATCGTATTCTGGCCTCAGGGCGACGCGATTGCGATCGCCTTCGGGCCGACGCCCTTGTCCCGCAATGGGGAGTTGCGGCTGGCCGCACCCTGCAACATTTGGGCGATCGCTCTCGACGACGTCTCGCGACTGCGCCGGGTTCACGCGGGCGAAGCAATCTCCGTCTCCGCAGCACCCTGAGTCGCGGGATCGGTGAATTACGTTACGGCGGGCTCTTCGCGAAAGAGAAACGGTACTCTTTCTGCGAGCGTGGCGGCCAAGTCCGCCAGAGGGTTGCCCGCAAGCGGCTCGATCTCGCGAAGCGCCGACGCAAAGGCATCGGGACTGACATCTGCCAGTGACAGTTCTCGGCAGAGATTGCGCCGTTCCAGCCATTGCCGGTACTCGCGTTCCTTGTCGGTGAGCTTCATCGATTTCGGCCGCAGGGAGATGGCCGGGCGCCGCATCCAGACCGCCTCCGAAAGCATGGCACTGGAATCGGCTGTGATCGCAACCGCACCGCTCTCTGCGAACAGTTCGCGCAGTGTGCCTGGTCCGGACGTGCGCACATCGATGAACCGCTTCACAGGCCCCGATCGTTCCGCCGCGAGGTTGGCGAGCATGTCGCTGACGCTTGCCGGTGTGCGCCGCGAGTTCGATACGATCCACTCCACCCCGAGGCGTAAACGCGTCTCGCTGAGCAGCGTTTCCAGCCGGGACCAGTCACGCCGGTCGAAACGTGCTTCGCCCGACGGTCCGCCAACGAGAAGGCCGGCCACACGCGGGAGGCGCCGGTGATCGAGATCCGCTGAGGGCAGGGTCGTCGGATCGGCAGGAGTCGGCTTGAGAATGCGCACCTGGTTGGCATGCGGAGTATCGAACGAGTAGCAGTTCAGAACGAGCGTGAAGTCTCGCGGATCGAATCTGCGCAGCGAACCGAAGAAGATGTTTGGTGCTCCGGTCAACCTTGCAAGAGCGACGTTCGCCGCCATCGTATTCCCGCCGGCAGAGACGATGAGGTCGGGCCGCGACGGTTCAACTTTTTCCTTGTAGGCGAGCTTCAGAACGGTCTCCGGTGAAACCGCCTTGGAGAGAAGCCAGGACAACATCCACCCACGAAGTGGAGTACGAACACTGACCGGTACGCGAACGACGGTCGTCTCCCGCAGACGCTGAATGGCCTGTGCGACCGCTTCTCCGCGATGATAATGCCCGGGCACTCCATCGGTCAGAAGAACTATCTCAAGAGGTCTCACGGGAACCATCACGCGTTCGAAGAGACGACCGCAGCACGTCTGATGCAATGTCGTCGAACATCTGCCGGGCTTTGAGCTCAGTTTCACGAAGGAAAGTGTTGATTGATTGGCGCTCGCGATCGTCGAGAGGCGGTATTGCCGGGGCGCTCTCCGCTTGGTC
>JALOTA010000002.1 GCA_025458125.1 Hyphomicrobium sp. | reverse complement strand
GTCCACTCCTGCCGGTCGTCAGCGGTCTGGGACGGGTCTGCAATGCATTCCTTGAGATCAGCCTTTGCGACGCCGAGGGCATAGATCAGGGTTTCGACCTCGGATTCGCTCAATTCGATCATGGGCATGGAAGAGTCTCCACGTGAGTTGCGGCCGCGAGGGCTCCTTATGGGCGAAAAGCCTTGCCGGTAGCCTGCGCTCTACACTCATAAGCGACTCGCGGCGCCGGCCGAACGGGGAGTTGCAGCTATTTTTTCGGCGGTCGCGACGGCCGTCGGCGCGGCCTTGCCCCGAGGGCTCCGGATTCCATCTGCCGCGCCGCCGGTCCGCGCCGCTGACACGGCACGGCGCCGGGCGGTTCATTTCGACGGTGGACTGGGCAGGGGAATGGCGCACCCGGCAGGATTCGAACCTGCGACCTTTGGATTCGGAATCCAACACTCTATCCAGCTGAGCTACGGGTGCATGCGCCGGGAACGCCGGCGCGGCCCTGGTAGATACTCTATTCATGGCCGGGCCGCAAATGGCCAAGACCGGGTGGCTCGCTGTCCTCGGACGCCAAAGTCCGCCGCCGCCAAAGCCAGGACGGGTCAGGCCGTGTTCCCGTCCTCCCGAACGATCGAACCCGAGCCGATTTCCAGCCGGCCCTGCCGGCTCCGGTCGCGTACCGCACTCGGCGGTTCGCCGAACCAGCGGTGCGAAGCGCGGGAAAATGCCGAGAGTTCGGAGAAGCCGAGCAACTGGGCGATCTCATTCAGCGGAAGATCGGTCTCGCACAAGTAGTCCTTGGCGAGTTCCTGCTTGGTCGTCTGCACCAGACGGACGAATGAGTTTGCCTCCGTCGCCAAATGGCTTTGCAGCATCCGTGGAGACGTCTGCATCTCATGTGCCACCGCTTCGAGCGAGACTTCGCCATGACCGATGCGGCGGGAGACGATCCGCCGGACGAGATAGGTATAGGCGAGGTTCGTGCCGCGCTCCTGCACCATGCGGTCTGCGAGACCTTGCAACAAGCCGAACAGCCGCGGGTCTGCCGTCTGGTTGCGGCCGTCGATGTTGTCTGCCGTGACAACGATGCGCGTGGCTTTTGCGCCCAGGTGAACCGAGGGCCCGAACACGGTTCTCAACAGCGCCTTGCAGGGTAATTCCGGACAGGCCAACTCGACGAGAAGCGGGTCCCAGTTTCCGCCTGCCGCGGCTCGCAGGCGCGCGACCGCCACACCGGTTGCGAACAGAACGAACTGAGCCGACTTGTATTGAAGCCGGGGCGTCAACCGCCAGATCAGTGCGGTGGCTGCTCCTTCTTCGGCGATTTCCACGCTGACGGGGTGAATGACGAGAGAATAATAGCGGGTGATCGCATCCAACGCTTCACGAACAGAACCAGAGTTTTGAAGCAGGTAGCCGAAGACGCCCAATTCTCTGGGATCGTAGGCTTGCGACCACTCCAGCCCGAAGCACGGCGACTGCGCGGTCAAAGCTGCCAAATCGAGGATGCGCAGGATTGTACTTAGTTGCAGGCCAGTCTGAGGTGCGCAGTCAACCTCCTGCCGCGTCGCGCCGGCTGAGACGAGGATCTCCTCGTAAGCGATGTTTCGCTGCTTTAAAAAATCGTCCAGCCCGTGCAGCACCGCGCTGGATATCAGCGGATCGCTTAGCATTTTTTTTCCGCGATGTTCTGAACGGGCGGAACCATATCGTGGCGTCGGGAGTCTAACATTGCATGTGGTGTTGACCACCCGGTCAAATACTAGTCCGGCGGGTCAAACCTGCAATCCACCTACGGCCTATGTTGTGCACAAGGCGCGCATGATGAACTTTCTTGAGTGGAGGTTCGCGCTGCCGGAGAAAAAACTACGGGGAAGGGTCCGATGAACGTTCCTGGAAATCTCGTCTCGATGAGCACAACACACCTGCTGCACCGCGCAGGGCAGCTTGCGGAAGACTTATTCGCGAGGTCGATCGGAGAAGTCGGCATAACTGCCCGGCAGTTCGTTGTTTTGTCGGTCGTCGACGGCCTGGATGATCCAAGCCAGACGGAGCTTTGCGACGTCTCGGGCATCGATCGTTCCACGCTTGCGGATATTGTTCGCCGTCTTGTCGCGCGCGGGCTGCTGACCCGTCGCAGGACGCGGCAAGATGCTCGCATGTATGCGGTTCGCATCACGCCTGAGGGTCAGGAAGTGCTGCGCCGGGCGATACCTGTTGCGGCCCGGGTCGACGAAGCTCTCGTCGAGGCGCTCAGCTCCGATCAGCGCGATCAGTTCTTGTCCTTCCTGCAGAAGGTCGTACTTCGGCAAAGCTGGCGTGGGCTGGGCAAGGCCGCCGACGTGCGGATCGAGGCCCGGCCCTCCTGACGCTTGAAGAGGCGGGACTCCAGGCCCTGGTAGGGCTGGCGCCGGGACGGGATATGCCTATAGTCCGGCCCGATGACCGCTACATCGCCTCCACATTCCAATTCAAGCGCGGGACCCGCCGCGATCGAAGCCGTGCCCATCGTCAAGGGCAGCCATGTCTACCTGATCGATGGGTCGGGCTACATCTTCCGTGCGTTTCACGCGCTTCCGCCGTTGACACGGCCCTCCGACGGACTGCCGGTGGGGGCGGTGCACGGTTTCTGCACGATGCTCTGGAAGCTTCTGCAAGAGAGCAAGGCATCCGAGGCACCAACGCATCTAGCCGTGATCTTCGATGCCGGCCGTGAGACGTTCCGCAACCAGATCTACGATCAATACAAGGCCAATCGTCCGCCTCCACCGGAAGAACTCGTGCCGCAGTTCCCGCTCATTCGCGATGCGGTCCGGGCGTTCAATGTGCCGTGCGTGGAGCAGGATGGGTACGAGGCTGACGATCTTATCGCAACGTATGCGCGGGATGTCGTGGAGCGCGGCGGCGATGTGACGATCGTATCGTCCGACAAGGATCTCATGCAGCTGGTTCGCCCCGGCGTCGTCATGTTCGACGGCATGAAGGGCAAGAAGATAGGCCGCGACGAAGTTCTGGAAAAATTCGGCGTGCCGCCCGACAAGGTCATCGAGGTCCAGGCGCTGGCGGGCGACTCGACGGATAATGTCCCGGGGGTGCCGGGCATCGGCCTGAAGACGGCCGCGGAACTGATCAACTCCTATGGCGATCTCGCCACGCTGCTTGAGCGTGCCGATGAGATCAAGCAGCCGAAACGGCGGGAAAAGCTCATCGAATTCGCCGACCAGGCGCGCATCTCGCACGAGCTGGTCCGCCTCAAAGACGACGTGCCGGAGACGGTTCCGGTCGAGCAATTCGGCGTTCGCGATCCCCACCCTGAGGAGCTGATCGGGTTCCTGAGGCGAATGGAATTCAATACGCTGACCCGGCGGATTGCGGATAAGCTCGGGGTCGAGGCTCCGCCGCCGCTCGATGCATCGGTCGGATCGTCGCTGGCGAAGAAGCCGGCACCGGAAGCCGCCGCGCCGCGAAGTTCCGAGCCGTTGCCACAATCGAAGGAGCCGGGAGCGCCATCGGCGGCCATTGACGCGGGACGCGCTGCGGCGCGCGGCGCGCCTTTCGACCGTGCCGCCTACAAGACGGTAAAGACTCTCGAGGAACTCGACGGTTGGATCGTAAAGGCGCGCGCAAGCGGCCGGGTCGCCGTGGACACGGAGACAACCAGTCTCGATGCGATGCAGGCCGAGCTCGTTGGTTTCTCGCTTGCAACTGCGCCGGGCGAGGCCTGCTATGTTCCGCTTCTGCATGGAAAGACGAACGACGATCTGTTCGGCGGCGCAAGTCTTCTGCCCGGTCAGATCCCATCGCGCGACGCGCTCGACCGGTTGAAGTCTCTTCTCGACGATCCGTTCACAATGAAGATCGGGCACAATCTGAAATATGACGCGGTCGTGCTCGCCCGGTATGGACTGCGCGTCGAACCCTACGACGACACGATGCTGATGTCCTATGCGCTCGATGCCGGACGGGGTGGTCACGGAATGGACGAATTGGCGGAGCGCCATCTCGGCCATATCTGCGTGAGCTTCGATGACGTCATCGCGCACGCACCCGGGGCAAAGAAGTCGGAAAAGACATTCGCCGGTGTCCCGATCGACAAGGCCACGGAGTACGCGGCAGAGGATGCCGATGTTACGCTGCGGCTCTGGATGGCTCTAAAGCCCCGCCTCGCTCCGGAACGTCTGGCGACGGTCTACGAAACGCTCGAAAGGCCGATGCTCTCGGTCATCGCGGCGATGGAGCGGGATGGCATCAAGGTCGATCGGGACATTCTCACACGCCTTTCCGGCACCTTTGCGCAGCGGGCCGCCGAGCATGAGGCGTTGATCTACGAACTTGCCGGCCATAAATTTAATCTCGGTTCGCCCAAGCAGCTGGGTGAGTTCCTGTTCGATACGCTGAAGCTGCCCGGCGGCAAGAAGACCAAGACCGGGCAATGGGAAACGCGCGCCGGGCTGCTCGATGACCTGGCGGCGAACGAAGACCTGCCGCCGGACGCACGCCGGCTGATCGATACGATGCTGCAGTGGCGGCAACTCACGAAACTTCGCTCGACTTATACCGATGCGCTGCCGGGCTTCGTCAACCCGGAGACCGGGCGCATTCATACCAGCTACGCTCTGGCGGCGACGACGACCGGGCGGCTGTCGTCATCCGATCCCAATCTGCAGAACATCCCGATCCGCACCAAGGAGGGCCGGGAGATTCGAACGGCCTTCATCGCGGAGAAGGGCCACACGCTCGTTTCGGCCGACTACTCGCAGATTGAGTTGCGCGTGCTGGCGCACATCGCTGACATTCCGCAGTTGAAGAAGGCCTTCGCGGATGGCCTCGACATACACGCGATGACGGCCAGCGAAATGTTCGGAGTGCCGCTGAAGGACATGACGGCCGAGGTGAGACGGCGCGCCAAGGCAATCAACTTCGGTATCATCTACGGCATCTCCGCATTCGGTCTCGCAAACCAGCTGGGTATCAGCCGCGAGGAAGCGGGCGCTTACATTAAGACGTACTTCGAACGTTTCCCTGGAATTCGCGACTACATGGACAGCACCAAGGCATTCGCTCACGCGAACGGTTTTGTGCAAACCATTTTCGGACGGCGCGTGCACTATCCCGAGATCAATACGAAGAACCCGTCGATGCGCGGCTTTCTCGAGCGTGCTGCGATCAACGCACCGATCCAGGGTTCGGCGGCCGACATCATTCGCCGCGCCATGATCCGGATGCCGGAGGCGCTGGCGCGAGCGCGGCTCTCGCGGGCGCGCATGCTGTTGCAGGTTCACGACGAACTCGTTTTCGAAGTTCCGAAGGGAGAGGCCGAAGCGCTGATCGCAACGGCGCGCGCGGTCATGGAAGGTGCGGCTGAGCCGGCCGTGCGACTGACCGTGCCCATTCACGTGGATGCGAAGGCGGCCGACAACTGGGAAGCCGCCCACTGAGCGCGGCGAAGTGTGGCCGATCAGTTTTTCTAGGCGACGACGAAACGAAATCTGATCGCGTTCTCACGAACTTGCGATTTGAACGTGTGCGGTCTGACCGGTACACACATCTCATTCGAAGCCGGTTGGAGATCCCGGCGACGCAATCTGGAGGAGATACACCATGAAGACCTGGACCAAGCCCGCCGTTCGTGAGCAGGAAGTCGGCCTCGAAGTGACGTCGTACCTGCCGGCCGAGATCGACGTTATCTAAACGTCTCTCGTCAGAGATTTAAGAACGCGGTGGTTGCGATTGCAGCCGCCGCGTTTTCTTTTCGGGCGATGGCGTCCTGCCATCAGCAAGGCTCGGTTCTCAGATCAGCAAGTCTGATCAGATTCTCACGAACTTGCGATTTGAGGTTATCGGCGGCCCGGGGTATCTTTTTGACATCGGGGCTCGGGAGTTGAGCCCTCACCTGGAGGAAACACCATGAAGACCTGGACCAAGCCCGCCGTTCGTGAGCAGGAAGTCGGCCTCGAAGTCACGTCGTACCTGCCGGCCGAGATCGACGTCATCTAAGCGTCGGTTAGCCTAGCTGAATTTGAAAGCGCGGTGGCTGTTTGAAACAGCCGCCGCGCTTTTCGTTTGGGTATTTTCATGGTCGATCCCGACCCTTCACGTGCCCCCTGAAATTGTTACGTTGTTCCATCAGACCGTGACCGGTCCGCCATCAGCGCATCTGATAAATTCCTCACGCAATTGCGATTTGTAGTTATGGGCGGCGACGCCTATATCCAGATTACTCCACCGGTCAGTTTGTACCTGCCGGCCGAAATCGACGTCATCTAACGTCGGTTTCCGCTCAAGCGGTTTTCAAGGTGCGGCGGTCCTAGCGGGCCGCCGTTACTTTTTTGGGCGCTTGCGCCCTGCCTCGATCCTGTCGTGCCGGTTTGCTAGGCTTCATTCGAATCGAACCCCGGTTCGTACATTCGCAAGCGGTGCGGAACGTGATGAAAACGCTCAAGGATCTTGGTCGACCCTGCGACCTGGATGAAATCGTCCGACTTTTCCGTGCTCGCATTCAGGAACATGACCTCGAGCGTTGCGGCCCCTTCGCAGATTGGGTTGAACAGATCCTCGTCGATCACCCGGAAAAGAAGGCCCTGGTGCTGCAGCCCGGAGTGCTGGTCGAAGACGATATCGTTCTTGAAAACGATGCCGATCCGTTCACTCAGGGCTTCAGTTGCGTGGTTTCGCTCGGTGACCTCACGGTGGCTGGACGCGTCTACAACTCCGATGTGGAAGGCGGGCCGTCGTTGCTTGTCTCCGGATCGCTCCGGGCGGGAGAAATCGTCAAGGCGGCCTCGGCCATCGTGGTCCTGGGGTCCGTGACCCTGGATGGGTTGGCAGTCTGCGACGGCGATAACGGGGCTTTCCTGGTCGGCGGCAACCTGTCGGCCAAGGCGGTGATCGATTGCGACCATGAATGCGGACCCTGCTCGTTCCCGACGTTTTCGAGGATCCGGACGATCCGGAAGACGAGTGGCCGGAGGGCGACCTTATCCGCGAAAGGCTGCTCGCCGGGTTACCGGTGCTGCGCAGCGGCGGTCTTTAGAAACGGGCGAATCACTGCTGCTCGGGAGGCGGTTGGGGCGAAATCGGGCCCCGCCGCAGCGGCAGGGCCGGCACATAACGGCCGATAATCGCCTCATTCTGGCAATTTGGCGCACAGTTTAACCCGCCGTTTACTGGCGGCTGACACCTTCATCGCGAGGGGTCCTCCATATGTGCCGCGTGAAGACCGCCCATGCCAATTCTCGGCGCGGCCCGATCACCGGAATTTCGTCATCCGACAGATTGCCGTCCGCACCGAGACAGCCGTCGCCGCGCGCGACCTGAAGGACGCGACACATGTCGATCACGGAACCCGGCCTTGCCCATCTGTCACCCCAGACGGCCGAATCCGAAGGGGATTTCCCGCAGGAACTCTGGGCATTGCTGCAGACGATTTCGCATCAGATCGATGAAGCGGATCAGCGGCATACGGGGTTGCTTCAGGAATTGCGCGATCGTCTGGCGGCTTTGGGGCGGGATGCCAATGATGCCCGCGGGAGTGCCGCTGCTGGCGCTGCTCCCATTTACGATCGGATCGAGCACGGGCTTGCCGATCTGGCAGATCGAATCAACGCGCTCGACGAAGGCGATCAGTCACCGATGTTGCCGCTGTCCGCCCCGGTCGCTCTGAAGTCGGCTTCTGGTGCGGCCGGCAGTTCAGCCGAGGACCGCCCGATGCCGACCGGAATCGACCCCTTCGATATCGTGGGATGCGATGACGACGACCGTGCGGGTTGGGATCCTGCCGATGCGGAGGCTCTCACCCGGATCTATGAAGAGAGCGACGCGGCCCTGGTTCGCAAGTCACCGCGGCAGGACGTTGCCTCCGACGCTCATACTCCCGTCGAGCCTGCGGCCAAGCGGTCTGTTCCGGCGGCCGCTTCCACCGATCTCTATGCGTCGCCGGCCACGGCCCACTCCGATGCGGTGAGCGGAGTTGATCAGAACTGGCTGGACCGGCGGCTTTCGGAAATTGCACTGCGCATAGAGCAGTCGCTGGACTCCCTCAGGGCAGATGCCGGCGTGGATGGCTTCGGCTTGCGCTTCGACGCATTCGAAGAGCGCATGAGTTCAGTGATCGGCGACGTTGCCACGCGGTCGGACGTCGAGAGCCTGAAAGTTCTTGAAGGACAGATCCAGGAGCTTTCGGCGCATCTGGAACAAACGGAACTGCAACTCGGCCGCCTGGATGGAATCGAACAGCAACTGGAAGCGGTGATCGAACATCTGGCCTCGGAAATTCCGAATGTTCAGCGGGCCGTTCCGGAAGCCTCGTTCGGAGCGGACCTCAAGTCGCTTGCGGCGACGGCGGCGGAAGAGGTCGCGCAGCGGCTGGCGGGTTCGATGAACGTATCAGGGCCAGGCGGCGATGTTCGCATCGATGAACTCGGTGCTTTGCTGCGTGGCATGATGCACGACCGGCAACATTCGGACGAGCAGACGTTTACGATGCTCGATACGCTGCAGCAGGCCATGATCCGCTTGCTCGACAGGATCGATGCGCTCGAATTGGCTCAGGCAACGGCTCGCATTCCCGCGTCCGGACCGCATTCTCTGGTGCCACCCTCGCTTCCGCCGATTCAGCAGCAGGTCAGCGAGATCCAGGACTTCGGTGCACCCGAGCAGCCGCCAGTGCCGTTCTCCCGTGTGCCGCCTCCGCTGACAATGCCGGCAGCCGCTCCGGCAGAAGAGCCCGCAGCCGATGACACGGCGCTTGATAAGTTGCGCCGCGATTTCATTGCCGATGCTCAGCGGGCCAAGCTGCGCGCCACGGCGTCGGAACCGCTGGTGAGCCCACCGCCCCCGGCCGTCGCAGCACCCGCCCGCGCGCCGCGCGGACCTGCTCGTCCTCAGACCGCTCCGGCCGACCCCATGGCCGGCAACGGCCGATCCGCCAAGCAGCGGTTGACCGCATTGGCCCTCTGCCTCGTTATCGCGGTCAGCGGTGCTGCACTGATCATGAAATCCCGCTCGAAGTCGCCCGTGGCTGCAGACCCGGTCGCAGTTTCCGAGACGATGCCCCTGGCGAACGGGCAGGGCGTGAGTGCGCCGGCAGAAGCGGGCCAAAACAGTGAAGTCGAGATCGATGTGCCCGCGGCTGTGCCGCTGCGCAACGCGCTTCCCCTTTCTGGAAATGGCGATGGTTTCGAAGTTCCGTCGAATGACGGCGCCGCTTTGCCTGCGCCGGCAGCTGAGAATGATGCCGGTGGTGCGGTTGATGGCCAAGTTATCCAGAATGGTTACGGTGCCTCTGGCGCGGAAGCTCCCAACGTGACGCCTCAGGGCATCGTTCTGCAAGGAAGCGGCCGGCAGCCGACGGCTGAGGAACTTGCCAATATGCAAGCACAGCAGAACGTGGCGGTTCTTTCCTCCCATCTGGGGGCCAATGCTGCCCGCTTGAGCCCTGCCGATCTCATGCCGGAGGAAGTTGCAAAGATTGCGCGCGTGTCGGCCTCCCAGAACGCCACCGATGCGGCGGCGCTGGCCCTGCGGCCGCAGCGTGCTTCCCTTTCCGCCGGCCAGACGGCCAGCGCGCAACCTGGGCAAGCAACCGCGCAGGATTGGAATTCCGCAAGCCAGCTTTCGCTTCCGCCTGCGACTGTAGGGCCATTGTCACTGCGTCTCGCCGCGGCGAATGGCGATCCGTCGGCCGCCTTCGAGGTTGGAGCGCGTCTCGCGGAAGGCAAGGGAACCACTCAAGACTTTGCCGAGGCCGTGGTCTGGTATCAGAAATCGGCTTCGCAGGGCTTTGCGCAGGCCCAGTATCGCCTTGGAACACTCTATGAGCGCGGCCTGGGCGTGAAGAAAGATCCCGCTCGCGCCCAGATGTGGTACCAGCGCGCCGCCGAACAGGGCCACGTCAAGGCGATGCACAACCTCGCGGTGCTGAGCGCCGGCCGCAATTCCGGCAACCCTGATTACACCACCGCGTCGCAGTGGTTCCAGAGTGCCGCCGATTACGGCCTCGCCGATAGCCAATTCAATCTCGCGGTCCTGCATGAAAACGGGTTCGGAGTGGCGAAGAGCCCGGTCCAGGCCTACAAGTGGTATTCTCTTGCCGGACAGGGGGGCGACGCCGAAGCGATGCGCCGCCGCGATGCTCTGAAAGCCCAGCTGACGGCCGACGAACGCTTGCAGGCGGAGAAGGATCTCGCGGCCTTCCATCCAAAGCGCGGTATACCGCTCGTGAACGATCCGAGGGCGGCTGGCGAAGATTGGAAAAAGCGCCAGGAAAGCTGATCAGGCGTCGAGGCGCGGCAATCATGTCACGCCAGTCCCTCCGCCCGGCGGGTGAGAGTAGGGAGCCGGTGGCCAGAGCCGTCCGGCTCCTTTACTTTGAGGCATGGCTGGCGGACCGGCGTCCACCGAGGGGCGCCCGCGGTACGAGACGACGCGACCAATGAACATTTATCTCCCGATTGCCGAGATGTCCGAGAGCATACTGGTTCTGCTCGGAATGGGCGCGGCGGTCGGTTTTATCTCAGGCTTGTTCGGTGTCGGTGGCGGGTTTCTGATTACCCCGCTTCTGATGTTCACGGGCGTGCCAGCCGCGGTGGCCGTCGGCACTTCGGCCGCGCAATTGGTCGCTTCGTCGGTCTCAGGTGCGTTCGCGCAGTACAAGCGAAACAACGTCGATATCAAGCTCGGCGTCGTTCTGCTGACGGGCGGATTGCTGGGAACGATCATCGGCGTCGAGATCGTCCGCATTCTGCGGCTAGCGGGCCAATTCGACGTCTTCATTTCCCTCTGCTACGTGCTTTTTCTTGGAGTCATCGGCACGTTGATGCTGTTCGAGAGCGTGCAGGCCATACGCAAGTCGCGCGCCGGGATTCCGGCGTCGCCGAGGCGGCCGGGTGAGCATGGCTGGATCCACGGTCTGCCGCTGAAAATGCGGTTTCAACGGTCGAAGCTCTATATCAGCGCCGTTCCCCCGTTCCTGATCGGAGCCTTCGTCGGCTTCCTCGCAGCAATCATGGGCGTGGGTGGCGGTTTCGTGATGGTGCCGGCGCTGATCTATCTTCTTCGCGTCCCAACAAATGTCGTCGTGGGCACCTCTCTGTTCCAGACCGTTTTCGTTGCGGCAGCGGCAACCCTCCTGCATGCGGGAACCATTGCCTCCGTGGATCTGGTGCTGGCCGCGATCCTGATGATCGGCGGAGTGATCGGGGCCCAATTCGGAGCATCGGCGGGCACGCAGCTCAAGGGCGAGCAATTGCGGTTCCTCCTGGCCGCTATCGTGCTTCTGGTATGCCTCCGGCTCGGGTGGGATCTCGTCGTCAAGCCACCCGAACTCTTCTCTTTATCGCAAGTCGCGGGTGCGCCATGAGGATGGCGGCGGCTCTCATAGCGGGTGCATCGATCCTTGCCGCGGCCGTGGCTCCAATCGCGCTTGCAGAAACGGACGTCGCCCAGTTGACGGCAAAGTCCAAGCGAAAGGTTGTCGTCGAACCCCCGGCTGTCACGGACACGCAGTTGCCGGCGGAGCGCGTCGAGGCGGATGTTTCGACCAGAACAATCGCCATAACCTCGGGTTATTCCGGCTCAGAAATTCTAGTATTCGGCGCGATAGAGAACAGCCGTCAGCCGAGTGCGGAGTCAGGTTTCTACGATGTGGCGGTCGTGGTCGAGGGTGCGCCGGAACCTCTGATGGTGCGCAAGAAGGGCCGTATCGGTGGGCTATGGGTCAATACCTCGACCTTCAACTTTAATTCAGTGCCGAGCTACTATGCGGTTGCCTCGACGCGACCGCTGGAAGAGTTTGCCAGCCCGGCGCTCCTCGACGACAACGGTATCGGGCTCGATGCGGTGCGCATGGCGCCGGCCGCGGACTCGGCGGTTCGTGTGTCGAGCGAAGATCTCATTGCCTTCAAAGATGCAGTCCGGCGGTTGAAGCAGTCGGCGCAACTTTTCAAACGCGATGACTACGGCGTCATCTTTACGGGGCGCAGCCTGTTTCGCTCGACAATCGCGCTGCCGGCAACTGTGCCCGTGGGACCGCTGAGCGCGCGCGTATTCCTGTTCCAGGACGGCAAGCTGCTCAGCCGTTATCAGGCCCGCGTGGTGCTCGAACGGGAGGGCATCGAGCGATGGCTCTATGCGTTCGCGATGGACCGGCCGTTTCTCTACGGCCTCGTGGCCGTACTTCTGGCCGTAGCGACAGGGCTGGTCGCATCGGCGCTATTCCGCCGCCGTCTGGCCTAGCGCGAAGGCAGAATCAATCCGGCCGGAGAAGGCGCGGCGCTACGGGATAGAGGCCCTCCTGGCCCAGCATCCAGACCGACATTCCATCCGATCCGAAGATCGGGTCGAAAGCCTCGTCGAGGATGTTGAGGCCGCCGGTGTAGGTGCCGAATGCCGGCATGACGAGACGCAAGCCATTGCCGACGAAGCAGGGACGGCGGAAGCTGTAGCCGTGTAGAGAGAGCTTCGCGGCCGGATGCAGATGCGCGGCGATCTCGTGGGTGACGCGTCCCGTCGAGGGCTCATGGCGGAAAGTCAAGCCTTCGACCGTGAGGTCCGGCAGAACGTTGCCGCCCAATTCGCGCCCGATCTGGGGATCGTGGTTGCCCGTGATCCAGATCCATTCGCGGTCCTCCTGGAGAATGCGCAGGCTTTCGCGATCCTCTGGTGTCAAACGGGCGGCGCCGTCGGCGTCGTGAAGGCTGTCCCCCAGAGCAATGATCGTTTGAGCGCCGTAGCGGTCGATCGCCTCGGCAAGCCGGGTCAGCGTTTCGCGCGTGTCATATGGCGGCAGCATGATCCCGTTCCTGGCGAACGACGATCCTTTCTCCAGATGCAGATCGGCGACGATCAGCGCATCTTCCGCGGGCCAGTAGAGCGCGCCCGAATAGTCGGCGCGGAAAGCCTTGCCGCAGACTGAAACCGGCTGGTCATTGAATTCGCCGGCGTCGAGGCGCTCGGGCTTCAAGGCGAGGATGGCCATCGAACGTGTTCTCCCCCGTTTTTGCCGGCGCCGGACTTGGCGGCGGCATGGCATCTGCGGACGTTGCAGCCCGGATCAGGTCTTCGGCAGCTTCCCGCAAAAGATCCTCGCGGGCAAAGCGGGCCACCGGCTCCTTGCCGATCTCAAGAAGGATCGGCACGGACAAAGGCGACACCCGCTCTAATGATTGATGTCTGATTCGGCCCTTGATGCGGCCGAGGAACTGGCCGAGGCGGCGAATGTCGAGAAGACCTGCCGCGGCATCGTTCCAGGCTGCCTCTAGGAGGATGTGCCCAGGCTCGTGCTTTCTCAAGACGTCGTAGACGAGATCTGTGGACATCGTGACCTGGCGCCCCGACTTTTCACGACCTGGGTGGCGGCGCTCGATCAGGCCGGCGATCACGGCGCAGTGCCGAAAGGTGCGTTTCATCAAATTGCTCTCGGCAAGCCAGGCGTCGAGATCGTCGCCAAGAAGATCCTCTTCAAGGAGCCTGGCGAGGTCGATCCGTCCACTGGCGATCATCGCGGAAATATCCGCCGCGGCCCAGACGGCGAGGCCGTAATCGTTTGCGACGAAACCCAACGGCCGTGCGCCCCACCGATGCAGGCGGCGTGTGAGGAGCATTCCGAGGGTCTGATGGGCAAGCCGTCCTTCGAACGGATAGAGGACGAGGTAGTGGCGGGCTCCCTGCGGGAACGTCTCGATGAGAATTTCGTCGCTGGCCGGGATGGCGGACTTGTCCCGCTGCAGAGCAAGCCACTCGGCGACAGGCAGGGGAAGGTTGGTCCACGAATTCGGATCGGCGATCATCGCGCGAACACGGCCGGCGAGATGTGTGGAGAGGGGAAACTTGCCGCCCGCGTAGCTCGGGATCATCGGGTCCGCCGCGCTCGATCGGGAGCAGAATGCCTCGGTCTCCCGCAGACCCTCGAAGCGCAGGATCTCACCGCAGAACACGAAGGTATCGCCCGGCGTCAGCTGTTCGACGAAGGATTCCTCGACTTCACCGAGGACGCGGCCGCCTGTGAATCCGGATGGCTGATCGCGGTGGCCAGGGCGCGCCTTGACCAACCGGAGCTTGATCATGGGACTTTCCACGATCGTTCCGACGTTCAGCCGATACTGGCTTGCGAGTTTTGGATGGGACAGGCGCAAGTGTCCGTCCGGCGCCGGCCGCAGCCGCGCGAAGCGCTCATAAGCGCGTAGTGCATATCCGCCGGTTGCGACGAAATCGATGATGCGATCGAACGTTCTGCGGTCGAGACCGGAATAGGGCAGCGCGGAGCGGACTTCAGAAAAGAGCCGATCGGGCGAAAAGGGACCCGAACAGGCGGTGCCGAGGACGTGCTGGGCGAGAACATCGAGGGCTCCGCTGCGATCCACGATGGCGTCCTGCTCGCCGGCCGATGCCGCCTCCAGCGCCGCTCTGCATTCGAGGACTTCGAAGCGGTTGGCCGGAACGAGGAGAGCCTTGGAGGGTTCTTCGAGGCGGTGATTGGCGCGCCCTACGCGCTGGGTAAGACGGCTTGCGCCTTTTGGGGCGCCGATATTGACAACGAGATCTACGTCGCCCCAATCGATGCCGAGGTCGAGCGTGGAGGTGGCGACGACGGCCTTTAGCGTGCCGGCGGCCATCGCGGCTTCAACCCTGCGGCGCTGCTCGGCGGCGAGGGAACCGTGATGCAACGCGATGGCAAGAGCATCGTCGTTGATGCGCCAGAGTTCCTGGAAAATCAGCTCCGCCTGCATGCGCGTGTTGACGAAGACGAGCGTCAGGCGATGTGACTTGATGGCATCATAGACGGATTGAATGGCGTAACGGGCCGAATGCCCGCCCCAGGGGACCGGGACGTCCTGCTCCAGTATTTTGATTTCAGGCGGGGCACCTGGCGGTGCGACGACGGCATCGGATAATTCGATCTGCTCGCAGGGGTTGCGCTGACCCTGAAGGAAGGCGCGAAGTTCAGCGGGCCGCGCGACCGTGGCGGACAGCCCGATCATCATCACATCCGGCGCGAGATGGCGCAGCCGTGCCAGATCGAGTGCGAGAAGGTCACCCCGCTTCGACGCGGCCAGCGTGTGCAGTTCGTCGAGGATCACGGTATCGAGCGCGCCGAAGAGATGAGGTGCGTCCTCGTGGCTGAGAAGCAAAGCCAGTTGTTCCGGGGTCGTCATCAGAATGTCCGGCGGCGCGTGGCGCTGCCGCTGACGCTTGGCGGCCGGCGTGTCGCTCGACCGCGTTTCGCACCGGATCGGTAGTCGCATTTCGTCGATGGGTGCCGTGAGATTGCGGGCGACATCCACGGCCAGTGCCTTCAGTGGAGAAATGTAAAGCGTGTGCAGGTGCCGTCCGGGTGTGTTGGCCCGTGAGCGGCGTGCCGAGAGCGAAATGAGGCTGGGAAGAAATCCGGATAGCGTCTTGCCCGCGCCAGTGGGCGCAATCAGAAGTGTCGACCGGCGCGCTGCGGCATTCTCGATCAACGCCAGCTGATGCGAACGCGGCTGCCAGCCTCGGCGCGTGAACCAATCGCGGAATGCCGCCGGCAAAAGTGGCGCGGCCGCTTTTGTTCCGGTCGCTTCTGGCGGCCTGTCGGCTGATCGGCGATTGGGCGGTGTCATGCGTGCTGGCATCAGATCACATACGGAAGCACAGGGCGGCTGGGTCGCTCTTTCGCCATCCGTATGCTATCAGGCCCCCGAACCAATGAGGAGGAGCACGGCGGTCATGGACGGCAGGACGATTTTCGGAGGCAGCCCGCTCGCTGTCGTCATCCGGCTGGCCCTCATCTCGATTGCCGTCGGTGTAGTTTTGAGCGCACTCGGGATCAATCTTCGCAACTTTTTTGACCGGATCAACGAACTTTTGCGGACCATCTATGACCTGGGGTTCGGCGCGATCGAGTGGCTTCTGCAGTATCTGCTTCTGGGCGCGATCGTTGTCGTGCCTATCTGGGCCATCGCGCGGGTCGCTGCCATAATGAAAAAGGAATGATGCAGTCTAACCGTCGAACGGTTTTGCCGCCCATTCGGCGGCCCGGCGTCCGCGCAATTCGGACAGATTCTTCGCTCCCGCGCGGCGAACCGCGTCGGCCAAACCTCTTTTCATGGTCTGGATGAGGCCCGGTCCTTCGTAGACCAGTCCGGTGTAGAGCTGTAGCAAAGAGGCACCGGCTTCGATCTTGGCAAGCGCCGTTTCCGCGCTGTCTATGCCGCCGATACCGATCAACGGCACCTGACCGCCCGTGGCCTGATAGACTCTCGCGAGCATGACCGTGGACCGGTGGAACAACGGCCTGCCGGACAAGCCGCCGGTTTCCGACTTTGCGGCGTCGCGCAAGCCGTGGCGTGACAGCGTTGTGTTGGACACCGCAATTCCGTCCACGGCGTGAGCGAGCAGTCGGTCGGTGATCGGGGCGATATCGGCCGGGTCGATGTCTGGTGCGATCTTCACGATCACCGGCCGCTTGGGTTTTCCTCGCGAGATCAGAGTGCTGCGGGCTTCCATGACGCGGCCGATCAATTCATCGAGGGCGGCTGGCGCCTGGAGATCGCGCAGTCCGGGTGTGTTTGGCGACGATATGTTGACAGTGAACATCGACGCGACGTCGTAGAACGTCTCGATGCCGCGTACATAGTCGGCGGTACGGTCGGGCGAATCCTTGTTGGCGCCGACGTTGACGCACAGCAGTCCCGGGACGGTGCGGGACTGAAGCCGTTGGAGGGCGGCTGCGTGGCCGCCGTTGTTGAAACCCAGACGGTTGATCAGAGCGTGATCGGGCACAAGGCGGAAGACGCGCGGTTTCGGATTACCAGGCTGAGGCAGCGGTGTCAGCGTGCCGACTTCAGCGAAACCGCAGCCGAGCCCGAGAACTGCGTGGGGAACGCGCGCGTCCTTGTCGTAACCTGCCGCGATACCCATGGGATTGGGAAAGCGCAGCCCGAAGGCGTCAGTCGCCAGTTCGACGGGCGTGGGCGAAGTATCACGAGGGTAGAGTCCCGCTTCGAGCAGCCGAAGGGAAAATTCGTGTGCGTCCTCGGGCTCCATGGCAAAGAGAGCGCCGCGCGCCAATCCGTACAGACCGGACAACATCAGGGGGCAACTCCCGCAGCTTGCGGAACGCCGTCGGCGTCCAGCGTCATGGGCTGTTCGGAGAGCGCCGCAGACGTCGGTAATTCTGAGTAAAGATGCGGAAACAATGCGCCGTCCCGCGACGGTTCAAACCTCAGGGCGTCACCCAATGCCTCGCTGGCAAATGCGACCAAGAGCAGATCGCTCCTGTTCCTGAAGTGGCGGGCCGCCGTGCCTGCAACCTGCCCGACGAACGAGAGGTGAATGAAACCGTCGCGCCGGTCGTCGCCGGAGCCGTGGTAGCTGCCGCGGAGCTGCGCTTGCCGCCATTCCCGCGCATCGACAATCTTATAGACGAGGTCTGCCACGCCGGATGCTGCCTTTCCACACTTAAAGCATTTAAGCAATGGTCTCAGCCCGCAAGATGCGGCTCTTGTCAACGAAAATCGGCTGCGGCTCTGCGCTTTGGTTGTTGATTGGCGCGGTTGCAACCGCTGCAGAAAATCCAAGCCACATTCTTGCGAACAGGGAGGCAGTGAGGAATACTTCACTTGCGCATCTCGCAGGAGACGCGACTGATCCCGCTTTTTCACAAGCGCCGCATCTCGTCTTCCAAAGACCACGCAGTTTTTTCGAGTCTCCCAGGGGATTTCTATTGGTACAGCGTACGTCACGGGAAACCCCAAGAGGTTTCTGGGCGAGAGCTTCACGGGTTGGCCGAGGGATTTCGGCTCCTGTTGCCGAGCCGGCGGATTTTCTGCCTCGACAGCCCGCCGGCCCGGAAACGGCAAAGTTGCGGCTCAGCGCAGACGGCGAACCAATGCGATCCGACGTGTTGACCGTCGGCGAACTGCTCGACGGGCGCTTTCGCTACCGGCTTGCCTGTTTTCAGCGCGCCTATGCGTGGCGGCCGGAACATGCCGCGCGGCTCGTCGGCGACATCCGCATGGCGATGCAAAGGGAGACCCGGCGAAGATACTATCCACTCGGGCGATTGATGATTGCTCGAAGACCGGGTGCCGAGGATGTGGAGATCGTCGACGGCCATCAGCGAATGGTAACGCTGACGATGCTGTTTGCCGTCCTGCGCGATCTGGAGATGGATCCGGCGCGCGCGGATCGGCTGCACCGTCTCATCGTGGACGAAAGCTGGCCGGAAGGCGACGCCCGGCGCAACCGCCTGACCATTCAAGCGCTCTCAGCCCGTTTGTTTTCCGAGATCGTTCAACGACGAGGGTCAACGGAGACAGACCCGGTGCAATCGAGAGAGGAGCTTTCGGAACCGGAGCGCAACATTGTTCTCAATCGGGAATGCATACGCTCCGAGCTTCTCGCGCCGGGCATGTCGGCCGACATCAGGCGGGCTCTGGCAGACTACGTACTCGATTGTTGCAGGCTGGTGACGGTTGTTGTCGATGATGCCGATGACGCCTGGCAGATGCTCAACACGGAGCAGGATACGCGCCTCGCGTTCAACTGTGCAGACGAGGCGAAGTCCGCGATCCTGACCGCAATGCCTGCGGCCAATCATGTGACAGCGGCCCATCTATGGGAGAGTTGCGAAAGCCTTCTTTCACCGGAAGATGTTTATCGTCTGCTTTGTCACATCCGTGCCATGACGTGGCGCGGGAAATCGCAATCCGCCCGGCCGGTCGAAACGGAAATCGTCGAGCGGTTCGGATTGGGTGCGGATGGCCTGTCGTTCATGATCGACCATCTGGTGCCGCATGCTCATCGCTTGAAGGACGTTCGCCGGGGGCAGGTGGGGCGCGATGACGGCGAGCGCACGTCCATCGCACGTTTCATCGACTTCATGACGTGGATCGATGCGCACAGTTGGGCGCCCGCCATGCTGCTGTGGATGAAGCTGCGCGGGCCGGCCGCGCCGGATACGCTGGAATTCGTGCGGCGGCTGGATTGCATGGTGTGGATGTCGAAGATCGCCGGGATCGACCCCGGAGTTCAGGAGACGCGTCTTCACCGGATCATGGACGAGATGGAGCGGGGTGCGCCTGCTCGCGCGATCGCCCAGTTGAATATCGAGTCGAAAATCCGAGGCGACGCGATTCACAACATGCGGAGCGCAAACTTTGCGGCCAAACACTATGCCGGGTTTCTGCTGCGCAGGATCAGCGCGACGATGGGCTCCGATCCAGGCCCCATTCTGCGCGACGAGGTCACGATCGAGCATATCCTTCCGCGCAACCCGCATGGTTGTAAGGCGTGGCTGACCTCGTTCCGGTCTCCGGAGGGGTGCAAGGCGCATTATCAGAAGCTTGGAAACGTTGTTCTCCTGTCCGGACGCGACAATCAGTTGGCAGGTACGCGCTCGTGGGAAGAAAAGCGCGATATTCTCGCGCAATCGCCGTTCCTTCTGGCGCAGGATGCCGCCAGGGAAAAGTCCTGGACGGCGCAAACGATCGCGAAAAGAACGGAGCGGCTGATCGATCTCGTATTCAACGGCTTCGATCTGCCGCCGCTTGCCAAAGGCGAGTGAGCGCGAGGCGCTGTCTCGTTATCTACGCGGCCTCACGATTTAAAGCTTTGGCAATCAACGCGCGCGTTTCATCGATGCCGTAAAGGGCGATGAACGATCCGAACCTGGGGCCTTTGCTTTCGCCCAGCAGCACTTCATAAATCGCCGCAAACCAAGCGTTTGAGACGCCAGGGCGTTCAGGCGTTGCCCCTTTCGCTCCGAGGTCCTGGTAGCGCGGAACGCTGCGGCCTATGTCATAGACGATCGATTGCAAGTCTTCCGGTGTGGCATGAGGCGACGCGTTGGCCAGCGCATCGGAGAGGCTCTGGAGGGCGGCGCGCTCGACATCGTCCGGTGTGCGATAGGATTTCTTCGCGAGTTCGAAGTCGCGGTAGTAGCGGACCGCGTAACCGGCGAGTTGATCCAGAAGCGGAAATTTCTCGGGCGTAGCGTCGTCCATGTGGCGGCGGATGTATCCCCACAGGACGTCCTTGCTTTCGGCGTTCGAGGCGGCGACGAGGTTGCGCAGCAGGGCGAACGAAATCGGGCTCGATTGGGCCGGCGGTTCTCCGGAGTGGATGTGCCATACCGGATTGTCGAGTTGAGCCTTCGGGTCCTGATTTGGATAAGCGCCAAGGAACTGCAGGTAGTCGTCGACCGCGCGCGGAATGACGTCGAAATGCAGCTTCTTGGCTGACTTCGGCTTCTGGAACATGAACAGAGCCAGGCTTTCGGGCGTGGCATAGGTCAGCCATTCATCGATCGTGAGGCCGTTGCCCTTCGACTTGGAGATCTTCTCGCCCTTTTCGTCGAGGAAGAGTTCGTAGACGAAGTGCTCGGGAGGCTTTCCGCCCAGAACCTTGCAAATGCCGTCGTAAATAACGGTATTGGACATGTGGTCCTTGCCGTACATTTCGAAGTCGACCGCGAGCGCGGCCCAGCGGGCGCCGAAATCGGGCTTCCACTGCAGTTTGACGTTGCCGCCCGTGACGGGGAGCGTGACGTCCTCACCGTCTTCATCGGTAAAGGTGATGGTTCCCGCCTTCGCGTTCACCTCCTTCATGGGCACGTAGAGGACGCGGCCGCTCTTCGGCGAGATCGGAAGGTAGCAGCTATAGGTCGCCTGCCGCTCCTCGCCCAACGTCGGCAGCATGATGTCCATGATCTTCTGGTAGCGCTCGGCGGCGAGCAAAAGGATCTGATCGAACCGTCCAGACGTGTAGTAATCGGTCGCGCTGGCGAATTCGTATTCGAAGCCGAAGGTGTCCAGAAAGCGGCGCAGCATCGCGTTGTTATGGTGCCCGAAACTTTCGTACTGGCCGAACGGGTCGGGAACTCGCGTCAGGGGCCTGTGCAAATGTTCGCGCAGCATGTCCTGGTTGGGCACGTTCTCGGGAACCTTGCGCATGCCGTCCATGTCGTCTGAGAAACATAGAAGGCGCGTTTTTACCCGCCCGCCGGTCAGCGCCTCGAAGGCCCGCCTGACCATGCTTGTTCGCGCGACTTCGCCGAACGTTCCGATATGCGGCAGACCTGAAGGGCCGTATCCGGTTTCGAAGAGGACGGTCTTTTCAAAGCCGCCCTCGATCTTCGCGAGGCGGTCGACAATCCGGCGTGCCTCCTCGAAGGGCCACGCGCGGGCTTCGTTGACGACGGCGAGTTGATCTGGCGTGGCGTGCATGGACATGTCGGAAAGGCTCCCGGTGCTTTGCCGGGTCTCCATCAGCGAGGTTGTCGAGGGATGCGAAAGCGCGAGCTTCCGTCACAGGCCGCGCAAAGTAGGTGCGCCGCCGCGGCAGGTCAATTCTCGACCGGCGGACCCGGGGGTGGCGGCCCGAGGAAGCCGCAGGAGAGGTGGTCGGCTGCTGCCCGGTCAAATGCGCGAACGGTTAGAGAACGCGCCGGTCGCCATGTCGCGTATTCGGTGCTACTGGAGGCCTGTGGAGACGTCCGCTTCCGGACTTCAAGGCGTGCCGACACTGGTGGTCCTCGCCGGCTCACCCCGCCGGCCGATGCGGTGCCGTTTCACGGCGGGGGAAACACCGGGCGGATGGCGCGAACGAGCGGCGGAGTTCCGTTATCCAACGGCGTGGCCTGCGCGTGCACCGGTAGCTTATGTCTGGCTTTCTAGGGGGGCTTCGGCCGGCACCCGCTATGGCTCCGTTTGAGAGGATTGTCGCTTGTGGATCGTTCGCTATGCGTTGGCGCACCGGCACAGCATTGGCGTGCTGGCGATCCTGCTGTTGCTGACTGGTACGCTCTCGGCGCAGCGGATGTCGACCGACATCCTTCCGGCCGTCAAGATCCCTGCAATCAACCTGATCTGGACCTATACGGGACTCAACGCGCCGGAAATGGCATCGAAGATCTCGACGTTCGGCGAAATCGCGATCCTGAACAACGTGGACAATATTCGCAGCGTTCGCTCGGAAACGCTGACGGGCGTGTCGATCATCCGCGTCACCTTTCAGCCGGGCACGGACATCACAGCGGCGTTCGCACAGATTACGTCCGTCAGCCAGACCATTCTGCGTCGTATGCCGCCCGGTACATCGCCGCCGCTGATCGTGCCCTTCGTCCCTTCGAGCGTGCCGGTGCTGCAGTTGGTACTGGCTTCGGACACGCTGAATTCGAGCGCGCTCTTCGACTACGGACGTCTTCAGCTCAGGTCGCAGATCCAGTCCATCCCCGGCTTGCGCCTGACGTTGCCTTATGGCGGCGCTTCGCGGCAGGTCATGATCGATCTGAAGCCTGAGTCACTTCAGGCCTACGGGATTTCCCCCAATGAGGTGGCGCGCGCGGTCAGTACGCAGAACCTGACGCTGCCGACCGGTGTTCTACGCGTCGAGGATCGCGAAATCATCGTGACCACCAATGCCAGCCCGGAAGACGTTTCGCAATTCGCCGACCTGCCGTTGCGATCCGTCGATGGTCGGGTCGTGCGCATCGGTGACGTGGCGACGATCCGGGACGGGGCTGCGATCCAGACCAATATCGCGCGCCTCAACGGCCAGAATGCCGTCATCGTGGCTATTCTGAAGCTCGGCGACGCCTCGACCGTCGATGTGGTCCGGCAGGTCAAGGACAAACTGCCGGAACTCAGAGCATCCGCGCCGGCCGGCATTACAATCGAGCCGGTGTTCGATCAGTCGGTGTTCGTCGAGAACGCCGTGAACAACGTGCTCAAGGAAGCGCTGATTGTCGGCTGCCTCGTGGCGCTGGTCGTGCTCGTGTTTCTCGGCAGCTGGCGGTCGTCGCTGATCGTCCTGACGTCGATACCCCTTGCCCTCCTGGCGTCTGTTGCCGGACTGGCGCTGACCGGGCAGACCTTCAACCTGATGACTCTCGGTGGTCTGATGCTCGCGATTGGAATTCTCGTCGACAACGCTCTCGTCGAAATCGAGAATATCAACCGCAATCTCGAAAACGGGCTGGGGCTTCAAGAGGCCATTCTGAAGAGCGCGCAGGAGGTGGCATTTCCGGAATTCGTTTCGACGCTCGCCATCTGTATCGTTTTCTCGCCGTTGTTCCTGTTGACAGGAACGGCCGCCTTTATCTTCATTCCGCTGGGCCTTGCTGTCGTCTTTGCCATGGCGGCTTCCTATTTCCTGTCGCGAACCCTGGTCCCGTCGCTGGCATACCTGCTGCTGCACGAACGGGATGAGGCTCGCGACGATCAGGGCGCGTTGGCCCGCGTTGCTGCCGGAGCTGGACGTTTCCTGGCGCGCATCGAAAGGTTGCTCGCCGGAATTCTCAAGCTGTTCATTCAGCACAAATCACTCGCGATCGCGGGCCTTCTCTTTGCTCTCTTCATCGGAGCATTCTCAGGTATCAATCTGGGCCGCGAGTTCTTTCCGCAATCCGATGCCGGCATGATCAGGCTCTATCTCCGGTCCGAACCGGGATCGCGCCTGGAGGAAACCGCGTCCGTTTTCGCAGACGTGCAGCGGGCGATGCGTGAGATCATTCCAGATCAGGAGATTGACTTCGTCACCGAGAACATCGGAGCGCCCGAGCCGATAAATCTAGCGTGGGTGCAAAGCGGGGTCATCGGTTCGTTCGACGGCGAAATTCTCATTCAGCTCAAAGGTGGTCGCGGCCTGACGGCGGAGCATGTCCGCGCTATCCGTGCGATGTTGCATGACAGGTTCGAGAACCTGTCCTTCTATTTCCTTCCCGCGGACGCAACTGCGCAGACGTTGGCCGGCAGTGCGCAGGCGGATTTTGAAGTTCGGGTGATCGGCCGGGATCCGGGCAACAGCGAGATCGCGGCGGACCTGTCGCGTGCGATCAAGGCCATCCCGGGGGCTGCCGATATCGTCACGCGGCAAGTGAGGAACCTGCCATCATATAATCTCGAGATAGACCGTGTGCGCGCTCTGCAACTTGGCGTCACGCCACAAGACGCGGCGGGGGCGTTGCTCTCGGCGCTGGGCGTGGCGGGAACCGTCGCTCCCAATTTCTGGGCCGATCCCGTCATCGCAGCGTCGTACACCGTCCAGATCGTGGCGCCGCCGGCGCGTCTGGCGACGACCGATCAGTTGCTGAACACTCCCGTGCAGCCAGTGGGCGGTGGAGCCAGTATTCCGTTGCGCTCGATTGCGTCCCTACAGATGCGCCGGATCCCGGCAAACATCGACCGCTTCATGTTGCAGCCGACGACGACGATCCTAGCCAATGCGGCGGGTCGGGATATCGGTGCGGTTCATCGCGACGTCGATAAAGCGATCGCGGAGGTATCTCCCCGGCTCAAACCCGGCAACCGGATCGAGGTCGCCGGTCAGGCGCAATCAATGACGCAGGCCTATAGCGAGATGCTGGGCGGAATTGCCCTCGCGGCTGTGCTCGTCTACCTCATCATGGTGGTGAATTTTCAGTCCTGGCTGATGCCGCTGATTGCAATGGGCACACAGCCGGTTGCGATTGCCGGTGCTCTGTTCGCCCTGTGGCTGACGGGCACGCCGCTGTCGGTGCCGGCTCTCACGGGGATCATCATGGTTATCGGCGTTTCGTCGGCCAATAGCGTACTCGTGACGAGCTTCGCGCGAGACCGGTTTGCGGCCGGCCGCGATGCGGCGTCGGCGGCTATCGAAGCGGCCGAGACGCGGCTGCGCCCGGTTCTCATGACGGCGACGGCGATGATCGTTGGCATTGTACCACTGGCGTTGGGTCTAGGTGATGGCGGCGAACAGAATGCGCCACTCGGGCGCGCGGTGATTGGCGGACTTGTGTTCGGGACCGCGGCGACGTTGACGTTCGTTCCTGTGCTGTTTGCGCTCCTCGTGAAAAGAAGGGTCATGCCGGGAGGAAGTGGCCGGCACGATAACGTTGCATCGCAAGCGGCGGACGGCCCGGCAATGGTGGCGAAGTGACGATGGCCAACACCTTCATCAGAGTTCTTGGGTTGGCCGGCATGGCTCTCGGCGCGGTGCTGCTCGACAGGCATTTTGATCTGGCTGGTCGCGCTGCGGAGATGGGTCGCTCGATTCTGCCTGGCTCGGGCGCGACCGCCAACGACGTTAAACCCGCAGCAGTTCAGTTGCGAACCGTCCGTATCGTGAAGCCCAAGGCGGGCCGTGACCGGATAGAGGTGACATTGCCGGGTCGCACTGCACCCGTGGAACAAGCGCGTCTGTCGGGACGGGCAACGGGTATCGTCTCGGAACGGCGCGGAGAGATCGGCGACCGGATCCGCGCAGGCGACATCCTCGTGTTGATCGACGCTCCGGAAATCAGCCAGCAACTCGAACGCGCAAGGGCAGCCGTGGAACAGGTGCGCGCCCGCCTGACGCTCGCAGAAGTCACGCTGGAACGTGCTCAGGAACTCGTGCCGAAAAAATTTCTGCCCGAGCAGGCGCGCGACGATCGTGCGGCCAATGTTTCCATCGCCAAGGCCGATCTGGCGGCAGCACTTGCGGAGGTGCGCCGGCTGGAGGAGATCCAGGGCTTTCAAACTATTCGGGCGCCATTCGACGGAGTGATCATCGAACGGCAGGTTGAGCGCGGCGACCGGGTGACCGGTGATTTCGGGGCGACCGGCACTTACTTCTACAATGTCGCCCGGCTGGAGCAGTTGCGGCTCGAGGTCGACGTGCCGCAATCCTATGCGTTGTCAGTGAAGCCGGGTACGTCTGCGAAAATCAGCTTCGCCGAGGTATCAGGACGTACATTCGATGCAAAGGTGGTGCGGACGTCGCAAAGTATCGATCAGGCCTCGGGCACGATGCGTGCCGAACTTGTAATGGATAATCCCGACTTTCTCCTTCCTGCGGGCCTCACGGGACAAGTTATTCTGGATATCGAACGGGAGACGCCTTGTGTGCTCGTGCCCGGAAATGCCCTCGTGGTGCGTCAGGGGCAGCAGTATGCGGCTCTAGTAGATCAGGACGAGAAAATTCAGTTCGTGAGAGTTTCCCTATCGCGCGATCTCGGAAGCGAGGCTGAGATCTGTTCGGGTCTCACTCCGGACGATCGCGTGGTTCTGTCCCCCAATGCGCTGCTGAAGTCGGGGGACAAAGTCGAAGTGGTCAGGCTTTGAGCTGACAATAGAGTGCGCAACTTCACGATTTCCAGTGATGCAGTTTGCCTGCTTCAGAAATCGTCCCAAGTCTCTTTTTCGGTCCGGTTCTGACCGTTGGCCGCACGCAGGCTGGTGACGCGGTCCGAATGTGTCGGCGCTGCTTGAGCGGACTTTGCGAATGCGTGCGGCGCGACTTTCTTGAGCTCCGTTCGCAGCGAAAAGCCGGTGTCGTTGCTGAGCCGGAACTGGCTGATCAGCTCGGACAACCGCTCGCTTTCGATCGCGAGCGTGCGGCCGGCCGCGGACGCCTCTTCCGCCATGGCGGCGTTCTGCTGGGTTGCCTTATCGACTTCGCCGAGAGCAACGTTGATCTGCTGAATGCTATCGGCCTCTTCGCGGGCGGTTGCGGCGATCCTGGAGACGGTGCCGCTGATCTCATTGATCTGCTCGACGATCCGCATCAGGGCGGAACCTGCTTCGCTGACCAATCGCACGCCACCGGCGACCTCATCGGACGACGTGCCAACGAGCGTCTTGATCTGTTTGGCAGCGTCGGCCGCGCGCTGTGCCAGAGCACGCACTTCGGCTGCGACGACCGCAAAGCCCCGCCCGGCTTCGCCGGCGCGCGCCGCTTCCACGCCGGCGTTGAGGGCCAGCAGGTTCGTTTGGAACGCAATCTCATCGATGACAGAAATGATCTGACCGATTTCCTGCGAGGAGTGCTCGATGCGGCCCATCGCGCCCACCGCCTCGGCGACGATGTTGCCACTCCGATCGGCATCCACTCGGGCGGCGGCGACAGCCTTGGCGGCCATGTCGGAGCTGGCCGACGTCTTGCTGATCGTTTCGGTGATTGAACGTACCGTCGCGATGGACTGTTCGAGCGCGGCGGCTTGCTGCTCGGTGCGGCGGGCGAGATCGTCGGAAGCAGCCGCAATCTCCCTGGTGCCGGTTTCGATGGTCTGGGTGCTCGAACTGATCAGGAGCAGGGCTTCGTCGAGCCGACGGACGGCCGAATTGAAGTCTTCCTGCAACTTTCTATAGGCACCTGGGAGTTCCCCGGACAGTAAGGTCGTGAGATCCTGGGATGCGAGCGCTTCCAAGGCAGCACCGATCTTCTCCACGACCATTGTGCGATCGGAATGTGCCAACTCATCGTCGGCGGCGCGCGCGCGGGCGATGTCTTCTTCGCGTTTGCGCTGAGCGGCCGCATCGGCGGCGGCTCTCTGCTCCGTCTCGATACGTGCCTTCTCTGACGCCTGGAAATAAACGGCGATGGCGAGGTCCATGTCGAGAAGGACCGTGCGCACAAAGCTCGAGATCATGGATGCGGCTTCGTCGCAGGCCGCCGTGTTGGTACCTCTGAAGCGGGATTTCGGCCAGAGATCGCGCATGATGCATTTAATCAGGCGATCGGCAATGATCGCGTACCCGCCAATGTACCATCGAGGTTCGAGTCCGATCCGGGCGTGGGTCAGACCAGAACGGGAGACACGCTCGACATAATTCTGATCAATGCTGCCGGTCGCGATCTGCGACCAGTGACTGCGCTGAGCGTTCTTGGCGCGCGAGACCTGTTCGGGAGTTGTAAAGAAGCGCGCAACCGCAGGCTCCTTTAGGAGCTTTGCATAGAAGACCTCAAGCGCCTCGGGCATCTCGCTGTCAATGACAGTCTTAAGCCTTCTCAGGTCGGCCTCGGCCCCGGCGTCGAGGCCTATAAAATCCTTCCGAGCTGAGAGATCTTCAATAAATGTATGGGTCACGATGAAACTGCCCTTGTTAATCCATCGTCAGGGTGGCGGGTGGCGCTTGCGCGAGACTTTCCTTCGCGAAATTCGAGTCAGGTACCGCTCAGAAGTTGCAGTTCGCCTGCTGCTTCATGGCTTGCGGATGAGGCCGGGCGAATTCCGCGCAGCCTGGCCGCCATCAAGGCCAGCTGGATATCGACCGTTGCCTGGTTGATATCAATCGTCCACTCCGGTTTGGATAGAATGTGAAGGGCATCAAGATAGATGCGGAGTTGGTCGAGATGCTGATGCAGATAATCCAGAGATTGTAATTCGCGGTAGATCTCCGGGCCGATATAGCCAACGGTTTCGGGTATGGTCTGCTGCATGCGGCTGACGCAATCGCTCATCGCCGCCAGTTCTTGCGAGGCGCGATCCAGAGCCACTTTGACCGTTGTCGCCTGCAGGTCTTCCACGTTCATGTTTCCACCCCTCAGAATAGTTCGACGTCGCTGGATTTGATCGTCAGCGCCGGCTTCTTGTTCAACGAGTTCATCAGCTCCGGATCGGTCGATGCCATGAAGTTCTGGCGTGCGCGACCTGTCACCGGCCAGAATTCCACCCTCCGGCCGCTTGTGCCGCCGAGGCTACCCGGGAGCACCTTGATTTCTTCTCGAACGAGAAATTCCTCCGCAAATCTTGCATTCCTGGCGCCTATGTCGGCGAGCCCCTTGATGGTGCGCGCGCCTCCAAACAACTTTGCCTGAATGCGGCTCCTGTCAGCGCCTTGAACAAGCAGGCCGTTAATCAGAAGCTCCATCAGGTGAACGCCCAAGGAATGGTCGACCTGGCTCTTCCGAGTGGATGTCTCGCCGGGCAGCAGGAAGTGGTTCATGCCGCCGATCCTTGCGATCGGGTCGAAGAGGCAAGCGGCGACGCACGATCCCAGGAGCGTCGAAATCATGAGATTGGGATCCTTCGAGACGAAGCACTCGCCCTGAAAGATCGTTTTTTTTACCGCTGTTGCGGATGTCTCAGTCATGACAGTTTGCCAACGACGGCCTCGATGCAGCCTCTGAGAGAATTGGCATCGAAGGGCTTGGGCAGGTAATTGTTCAGGCCGAACTTCTTGCCTTCCAGAATGAGCCCCTTGTCACCGCTTCCCGTGACCAGAATGAAGCCGACCTTGCTTGTGGGGCCGTTGGCGCGCAGAGCGCGCAGCAGCTGCAACCCATCCATCTTCGGCATGTTGAAGTCAGAGATGACGAGATGGGTCGGTGCTGCGCTCATCATTTTGAACGCTTCCTCGCCGTCCTTGGCCATCTTTACGTTCTTGATTCCGATCTGGTCGAGACTGTCGAACAGGAGGGCACGGCTCACGGATGTGTCGTCGACCACCATGATCGACAGTTGTTTTGCTGCAGGCATTTATGCGCTTCCCCTCAAGCCGCGGTCTTGATCTTCGCTTGCAACACTTCCGCTGCAATTCTCTCGAGTGGCAAGGTCGTCTGTACCGCGCCGGCCTGTGCTGCGGCCCGCGGCATTCCATAGATCACCGATGATTGTTCATCTTGCGCGAAAGTCCTTCCGCCAGCCTTGCGTATATCGAGAAGCCCAGAGGCGCCGTCGTTGCCCATTCCGGTCAAGATGACCCCGACGGCTTTCGGGCCCGCGCTTCTCGCCAGGGACCCGAAGAGAACATCGACGGAAGGGCAGTGGCCGTTCACGCGCGGTGCGGGAAGAAGGCTGCAGCAGAGCTGACGGCGGCCGTGGATCTCGAGGTGGGCATTGCCTCCCGGAGCGAGATAGACGATGCCGCGGGTCATAATGGCTCCTTCGGTGGCGATGCGGATTTGTGGACGGCACTGGCGGTCCAGGCGCGCGGCAAGCGATTCCGTGAAGCCGGGCGGCATGTGCTGCACGATGGCTGTCGGTGGGCAGTCTTCGGGAAACGATCGCAATATCGTCATCAAGGCTTCGACACCACCCGTCGACGCACCAATCGCGACGACTTTGTTATCGGCTGCGACAGGTGTGATGACCGGCTGCGCAGCCGCCGGCGCGACGCGCTGCTGAACCTGTGCGCGCGCGGCCATACGAACGCGGACAGCCAGCTCAGCGAGCGAGTTTTCGTTGCCGGGCCGAGGCTTCTCGATGCAGTCGACCGCACCCAGTTCAAGCGCGCGAATGGTTGCCTCAGCTCCGCGCTGCGTGAGTGTCGATACGACAATGACCGGCATCGGCCGCAGCCGCATGATCTTCTCGAGGAAGTCGAGGCCGTTCATTTCCGGCATCTCGATGTCGAGAGTGAGAACGTCGGGATCGAGACGCTTTATTGCCTCGCGGGCAACAATCGGATTCTCGGCTTCGCCGACGACCTCGATGTCGGCTGAACCGGCGACGTTCGATATGATCAAGCCACGCATTGTGCTCGAATCGTCGACGACAAGTACGCGGATCTTCTTCATGACCGGCCTCCCGTTTGGCGCAGATATGTCGTTGGTCCGATGTTCTGCAGAAGCGCGGTCGCTGGACCGGCGACGCGCTCGGAGTGGCCGATGTAGAGAATGCCGCCGGGCTTGAGCACATTTGCGAAGCGCTGCCACAACTGGCTTTGCGTTTCCTGGCTGAAGTAGATCATGACGTTCCGGCAGAAAATGACGTCGAAGGCGTTCTTCATCGGCCAGGCGCCTTGCAGATTTAGCGTCCGGAAGTGAACGAGTTCACGCACCCGTTTGCCGATCGAGAAGGCAGGTTCCGGCTGGTCGTTGACCGGATCGAAGTGGCTTTTCAGTGCGGATAGCGGGACCCTTTCGGCGGCGGCAGCGCTATAGATGCCTCGCTTTGCCTTTTCGACGATCGAAGTGTTTATGTCGGTGGCCAGGATCTTGACGTCCGCCGCCGGGACGGACGCAAATGCCGACAACACGGTGAGCGCTGTGGAGTATGGTTCTTCGCCGGACGAGCATGCGGCCGACCAAATCCGCACCGGGGCGCCGGCTCTGGCTGCCGGAAGAATTTGTGTTCGCAGATAGCCTTCCAGATGCTGGAAGTGATGAGGTTCCCTGTAGAAGCTTGTCGTATTCGTGGTCAGTGCCTCAACCATATGCGTCAGTTCGGCCCGGTCGTGCTCGAGGAGTTTTCTGTAGCTGGTAAAGTTATCGACTCCCGTAGCGCGCAGCCTCTTGACCAGCCGCGAATAGACAAGTGTCTTCTTCGACGGCTGGAGCGTAATACCGGCCGCTTCGTTGATCAGCGACGAAATTGCCGTAAAATCGGCGTCCGACAGCACATATTCGGTCAGCATTTTCACACCAGATCGGGAGCAGATTGCTCTCGCATCGTGTTGGGAAGGACATCCTGGAGGTCGATGACGCTGATCATCCGGCCGTCGAGTGCGATCAGCCCTTTGACGAACGTTTCTGCGAGTTCCGAGGCGACATTTGGCGTCGGCTGGATTGATGATTTCGAGATCGTCAGGATGTCAGAAACGCCATCGACAAGAAGGCCCACGAGTTGCGTTCCGACCTGGGTTACGATGATGACGTCGCGTGCCGATGCCTTGCTCGAATTGCCGCCGAAGCGAACGGCGAGATCTATGACGGGCAAGACTGTGCCGCGCAGATTGATGACGCCACGCACGTACGATGGCACGTGCGGCAAGGTGGTCGCCTGGGTCCAGCCGCGGATTTCCCGCACGGCCATGATGTCGATGCAGAACTCTTCATCGCCGACATGGAAGGCAACCACTTCGAGTTTTGACGAAGACCCCGAGTTGATATGATCGGTGGTTCCGAATACTGCTTGTCCTGAACTGTTCATCGCAATTTGACTCCTTTGGCCGGTCTCATGCGGCGATGTGCGATTGAGTAGATATGCCTGAGAGATTGACCGCGGCCTCGACGTCGAGGATCAACGCGACCCGGCCATCGCCGAGAATGGTCGCCGCTGCGATACCTTCGATGGCACCGTAGTTTGTCTCCAGGCTTTTGATGACAACCTGACGCTGGTCCTGGATGCCGTCCACGAGCAACGCATGGCGTTCTCCGCCTTCCGTCTCGACAAGGATCGCGACGCCGTCGACTCCATGCCGGAACGTCTGGCTGAACCCGAGCCGTTGACCGACATCGACAACGGGCACGAAGGTATCGCGTATCTGAACAACCGACGAATTGGTGCCCAGAGAATGAACCGATCCGCGCGGAGGCTTGAACGTTTCGACGATGGAGGTGAGCGGTACGACCAGGGTCTGGCCTGCCACCGAGACGATCATGCCGTCGAGAATTGCGAGAGTGAGCGGCAGGCTCATGGAGAAAACGGAGCCTTTGCCCTCGTTGGAGGCAATGGAGATGCGGCCGCCCAGTGCCTGAATGGAACGGCGTACGACATCCATGCCCACGCCGCGGCCGGAAATGCTGGAAACAGTTTCAGCCGTCGAGAAGCCGGGGAGGAACAGCAGGTTGTCGATTTCACTTTCGGACAGCACCGCCTCTGGCGGGACCAGCCCTTTCGACTTCGCCTTCTCAAGAATTCGCTTCCGGTTCAGTCCGGCCCCATCGTCGGAGATTTCGATCACGACCCGACCGGATCTGTGGGCAGCCGACAGCCGAACGGTTCCTTCGGGCGGCTTTCCGGCCTTGGCGCGAACCTCGGCAGATTCAATGCCGTGATCGACCGCGTTGCGGATCATATGCGTCAGGGGGTCGGCGAGTCGTTCAATGACGGTTTTGTCGACTTCGGTCGTGTCACCTTCGACCTTCAATCTGACATTCTTGCCTGTCGCGTTGCATACTTCGCGAATGATGCGCGACATTCGCTGGAAGAGCGGCTTCACGGGCTGCGCCCGTATGGCCATGACGCTCTCCTGAATTTCGCGTGTGAGCTGCTCGAGTTCGTCGAGGCCGAGCATCACCGGGGAGGATGATGCAAATCCCTCGCCGATCACACGCTGTGCCAGCATGGCCTGGTTGATGACGAGTTCCCCGACGAGATTGATCAGGCGATCGACCCGCTCGAGTTCGACGCGGATCGTCGAATTGCTCGGCGTGCTTGCCGAAGAACTCGCAGCCTCTTTGTGCAGATCGGATTTTGCTTTGCTTTCCGGCTCCAGGGAAGGGAGTGGAGAATCCGAGCTACCCGGAGCGGCTGCCGCGATAGTTTCCATAACCGCCGCGATGGCTGGAGCGATTGCGGGCGTCTGTTCGTGGTCTTCCGGCTCGGCAAGCTCCGCCTCGACGGCAAAGGTTAAATCTTCCGGTGCAGCGGCAGCGGGCGCATCAGCCGGCGGCGTGATGTCCTCGACCTCAAGGATGCAATCTCCGTCCACGAACTCAAAGACGTCGCGAACATCCGAAATGGATTTCTCGGTGAGGACCAGCACGTCCCAACTGAGGTGCGAGCCGAAGTTGTCGTGCTGCTCAAAGGCCGGGAGCTGGCCGATCTCACATGAGATCTGACACTTGCCGAGGCGCCGCAGTTCACGAAGCAGGAAAGCGGGCTCGTTGGCCTTCTCGTACAAAGCCGGAGAGCAACGGAATCGGACCTTGAATTCGTTCAACGGTGTTTCGGGCTGTTCGTCACCGCTCGTGCCAGTACCGATCTCGATCATCGCTGGTGCGAACGCCAGATCGTCCTCGCCTCCGGCATGGTCACCACCGCCGGGCGATGCATCATGGGCGGCGGCCGACAGATCGCTACCGGCTGAGCCGCCCGGGTTCATTGCTTCAAGATCTTTCGCCAGCTGAGTCCAGAGGCTTGGCGGGATCTCGTCTCCGGTCCGGCTCATGCGCACGAGATCGGCCAGCACATCGGCAGCACGGAGCATGACCTGCATGGCCTCGTGGCATGCCGTCAGCCGGTCTGACCGGATGTGATCGAGCGTGGTCTCGAATGTATGAGCGAAGGCGACCAGGTCGTTGAGCTTGAACGCGCCCGCGCCGCCCTTGATCGAGTGCACGGCCCGGAAAACGGCATTCACGGTTTCCCGGTCTGCCGTTCCCTCATTCATCGCAATGAGGCCGGATTCGAGCTCCGCCAGCTGTTCTTCGCATTCTTCGAAGAAGGTCTGACGAATTGCCGCCATCGCATCCATGGAAGGGCTCCCCTATCCTTCGCCTTACGCAACTACGCGGTTGATCGCAGCAACGAGCTTGACGGGATCGAACGGCTTCACGATCCAACCCGTGGCGCCGGCTTCCTTTGCCCGTAACTTCTTCGCTGCATCGCTTTCGGTGGTGAGCACGAGGATGGGGATGTGCTTCTTCAGCGGGTCCTTCCGTACAGCCTGTATCACTCCGAAGCCGTCCATCCGGGGCATGTTCACGTCGGTAACGATGACATCGGGGTTGCAGCCGCCGAGGACCTCGATGCCATCAACTCCGTCCACGGCCTGCACGACCTTGAATCCCGTTTCTGAGAGCGCCAGGCGCAGCATTTCCCGCATGGAGCGAGAGTCATCGATGGTAAGAACAAGCTTGCTCATAGCTGCGCGGCCCCTTGTGACTTGAACCAGTCTGTGAGGCCGAGAACCTCGAGTCCTGCTTCGAACTCGGCCGATGGGTTGAGAAGTGAAATGCAGGTTTCAGATTGTTCGCCGGCTCTCGTGGCGCTCACGAGAACCTCCGCACATGCCGCTCCGATCCAGTGGACCTGTGACAGGTCCACCTTCACGTCCATGCCGCGATGGCGAAGGAGGCTGGCGAACAACCGGGGAGCTTCCGCCGTATCCAGGCGGCTGGCGACCTTGATCGTCTTCTTTTTTCGTTTCTGGACTGCCGACATCAGAATTCCTCCCAGCCCGAGTCGGAAGAATTGCCTCTGGCGTGACCATGGGTGCCCGTGGCCTTCGCGGAAGCTGTGACCTTGAGCTGCGGAACGGTCCGCGGTGTGGAGTTGGACTCCCGGCCCGCCGGGCGTCCATGCCGCTTCGTCTGGAAGCGGGCAACGAGCTGAGCCAGCACTTCGGTCTGCTGCTGCAGATTGCGTGTTGCTGCGGTGGCCTGCTCGGCCATCGCAGCATTCTGCTGGGTCGCCTGGTCCATCTGGCTGACAGCGGCATTCACCTGGCTAAGGCCATGCGCCTGTTCATTTGCGCTCGATGCGATGTCGGAAACGACCTCGTTGATGTTCGAGACCCGCTCGACGATCCGCGAAAGCGTCTGCCCGGTTTCGCCGACGAGTTCCACGCCTTGCGAAACTTGCATGGTGGAAGCGGAAATCAGGCCTTTGATCTCCTTCGCCGCTTCAGCGGACCGCTGTGCAAGAGCGCGGACTTCGGAAGCGACAACCGCAAATCCCCGTCCGGCTTCGCCAGCTCGTGCCGCTTCCACGCCTGCGTTCAGCGCGAGCAGGTTCGTCTGGAAGGCAATCTCGTCGATGACGCCGATGATCTGGCTGATCTGCTTGGACGAGTTCTCGATTGCCGACATGGCCTGGATGGCACGATTGACCACCTCGCCGCTTTTTTCGGCGTCTTTCTTCGCGTGCAAGACGACTTCATGGGCCTGCCGGGCGCCCTCAGCGGTTTTGCGCACGGTGGTCGTGATCTCGGTCACCGCAGCTGCGGTTTCCTCCAGGCTCGCCGCCTGGCTCTCGGTGCGCCGGGAAAGATCGTCGGAGGCCTGGGAAATCTCGTCGGTACCGTCCTTGATCGCGTTCGTGCCGCCCTTAACCTCGGACACCGTCGATTCGAGCTGGTCCAGTGCCGAGTTGAAATCCTTCTTCAGGCGTTCGAACTGAGCGGCGACCTCGATGTCGATCCGCGTGCACAGATCGCCGTCCGCAACCCGCGACAGCGACTGGCCCAGGGCCGCAATGACGGCGTCGCGCTGCTGATCGGCTTTCGAGATCTGCTTCTGCACGCCTTCCAGGCGCTCGAACGTCCGGTTCATCTCCTCCACGATCGGCACGTACTCATCGATCACCTTTTCTGTAATGCGATGAGCAAATACGCCGGTCGACAGCTTCTCCGACGCGAGATGGAAGGCGGTCATGAATGCCTGATGTTCGCGGACGTAATATTCGTTGGTGGTTTCTTTTTCGGCGACCTGACGTTTCGCTTCTTCCGCCATGCGCTTGCGTTCGATGACGCCGCCCTTGAGCCGCATGAGCGCCTTGGCGAGCTCACCTGTCTCGTTCGCATGATCCTGGAAGAGAATTTCGGCGGTCTCGTCCTCGTGGCTGATCCGTTCGATGGCGCTAATCTGGTTGCGCAGGTTGCCGGTAAAGCTTCTCGCGACCGCAAAGCAGATCGCTGCACCCGTGATCAGCGTTGCGAGTGCGCCGACAATAATAAATGCAATGGTAGAGTTGGCCGAAGAAATCTGGTCTTCGATGTGCTGCGCGAGGAGATCAGCGGCGTCTCTCTGGAAGGCAGGAATGTCGTTGACCAAGGGCGCGACGGCCGAGCGCAGGTTGTCCGGCGTCATCTCCGCGGGTTTAGAGGACAGAGCAGAGAGGCTCGCGTTGAAAGCCCGGACGGTCTGGAGGTGGGATGACAGCCTTGTCGTCGGGGCTTTCCCGCTTTCGTGCTCTGCGAGAAGTGCGGCATCTTTCAGGATATCGGCCGCGGCCAAACCGATGATTGCCGCATCGGCGATTTTGAGGCCGTCGGTCGCTCCTGGCGGCGCGCCGGCATCCGCTCCAGCGATTACCGTCGACTTCCAATAGATGGTCGGGAGCCGGCGCCCGATGATGTCCATCAGGTGTTCGCCGCCCTCCGAACTGTCGGCCTGGGACGCGAGCCGGGAGATCAGGTCCCGGGCTGCCTGCGCCCGGCCACTCGTGTCCGTCGCCGCGAGAAACGCCTGATACTCGGCAACCGCGCCAAGCGCGCTGAACTGGGGAGCCGCAGCGGCCATTTCACCGGTTCGGGCCGAAGGGTCCAGCAAATGCCGCCACACCATGTTCTGGAGTTGAAGGTCGGCCAGTTCCGTCCTCGAAGCAGAGATGCTCTGCGACTGAGCGTAGACCATCGTGATGAGGCTGAAGACGAGGGGGAAAAGGCCTGCGATGGCGATCAAGCCAATCCTGCGGCCGAGCGACCAGTTCCTGTTGATGTAGCTAAACATGCTTCGATCCTGGTTTGAGTTGTTGGGGTGGCCGGTGTCAGAACTGGCGCCAAAGAACAGACGCAGATGTCCTTGCGCGACTGCCGGGGGAGCGGGCGCCTTTGCAAACTGACGGGCAGATTTCTTCAGGAAGATAAGAGGCGAGATTGATCGCCTGGGCCTTGAGCATTTATCCGGATCCTGCGGGATTTAACCTGCGGACATTCCGGATCTTGCCGGCGCGTTGGCTGTGCATTCATGCAGAGAGCGAAGGTGCTCTAGCCAACACTCGCGATCTTATATGCTGATTTGCGTATTTTTGGTTAATTGAAACGCCGAATATCGATCTAAAGGTATTTGATTTTTTCGTCCGTTGCGGACGCAATTAAACTTATGCGGTCTGTCCTATGATTCACCAGACTTCATCTGATGCTCCAGAAAGATATGATACGCGTTGAGATAACGGCCAGCTGCCATCAGAATCGACGGGTCGGCCATTACTGCCGATTGGTGCTTTGCCAGAATAGCCGATGGCGAAACCTTGAGTTCGAGATAAAGCTCGGTAATGTTCTTTAACGAAGCGTCTTCGTCTTTTCGCGATCCATTTGATGCGTACTTGCAAAGTACCGTTGCAAGCCGCCATGCAAGCAAAGAACATTCCGCCGCCGGGTCGATATGGTTCTGTTGCGAAGGCGCGGGTAGATGCGTTTCGGTAAATCCAGGAATACCCGGTGTTTCAGAAACTTTTGATTCGAACCCGTTCTTTTCGGAAGTCTCTTGTCCGTCTGCGAGCAGCTCACTCAGTGGAGCGTCGAGGATTACGGCTATTTTGGCGAGTGTCCTGAACGAAGGCGTGCTCTCGTCGCGCTCATATCGATAGTAAGTGTTGGCGGTCACGCCGAGTGCGGCGGCGAGTGCGCGCGCCTTCGAGTAGCCGGCCTTGATCCGTGCGTATCGGAGACGTTGGCCAAGGCTGAGACCCGGGGCTGCGGTGCCGCGAACAGGCTGTTTCTGATCCATGGTGCAATGGTCGCCTCGGAAAAGGTCAGACATCGGAATAAATGTCTGACCGAAATGATACGGCTGGCGATCACTATTACACTGTTTGAGATGCTGGAAGAATTAAATACGCAGATATACGTATACAATTACGTGACTAGAGATCTGCAACCTTAGATTTTGCTGGGTGACTGAATCAGGGTCCCTAGGACCGCTATCGGGTGCTCGACGACCCTGTCATCCGGGCGCTGGTTCAAGAATTCATACAATCTTGGCGCGCAGGCTACGGATTTATCCAGATCGGGGTCCGTGCCGTGTTGGTATCCGCCGATCAGGCGGAGGTCGCGGGTGTCCTCGTAGCGGGCGATCATGGCACGCGCGCTTTGAACGATGTTTGCTTCCTGAGCCGTCCAGGCTTTGTCGGCGAGGCGGGAGAGGGACGATAAGAGGTCGATGGCCGGCCAACGCCCCAGGGCAGCGATCTTCCGGCTGAGAACGATGTGACCGTCGAGGATCCCGCGAGCCGAGTCGGAGACGGGATCGTTGTGATCGTCTCCATCGACGAGCACGGTGACGAGAGCCGTGATGTCGCCCTCGCCGTTCGGACCCGGACCGCACCGCTCCAATAAGCGGGCGATCTCGGCGAAAACGCTGGGCGGATAGCCCCGGGCCACTGGAGGCTCTTTTCCCGCCAGAGCATATTCGCGCTGTGCATGCGCGAAGCGCGTGATCGAGTCGATCATCAGCAGGACATTGTTCCCTTTGGCGCGGAAGTATTCCGCAACCGTCACGGCAGCCTTGGGTGCCAAACGCCGAACCGCCGGGCTGGCGTCTCCCGTGGCGACAACCGTGACGACGCGTTGACGCCGCGAACCGAGTACGTCTTCGAGAAATTCGCGGACTTCGCGTCCGCGTTCACCGACGAGAGCCAGAACGACGACCGGCACGTCCGGCACGGCGCTGAGCATGGCAAGCAGGGTCGACTTTCCGACACCGGAACCGGCGAAGATTCCCATGCGTTGCCCGGAACAAATCGGCGTGAAGCAGTCGATGGCCTTGATGCCGGTCTTCAGCTTCTGGTGAACCCTGTTTCGGCTAAGAGCGCGTGGCGGCTCGCGGTCGAGCAGCATGCCTTCCGGGCCGAGCGTCAGAGGTTCACCATCGTCGAGCGCATTTCCCAGAGGATCGATCACCCGGCCCAGCCAGCTGGTGTGGGGACGAATCGCCGGTGGGCCGGAAAGTGCAGCGCGAGCCCCCAGGCCGATACTGCTTTGACGATCATATGGGACCGCGGTGGCCAGAACCGGATCAAGATGGATGATTTCCGCCAGTTCGGTGCCCGCGTGGCCCGACACTTCGATGAGGTCGCCGACGTGTGCGAGCCTGGAGATTCCCTCTACGCGAACCTGATTGGTTCCGACCTCGCATATCGTGCCGGAGATACGGACTGAGCCTCTCTCGCTTGCGAATGCCCGCGCAAATTCACACAAGCCATCCAATCGGTCAGTCAATTTGCGGCCTGGCCGTGAGTAATGTTCCAAGTCGTGCCTGCATTGACCGGTCAGCTTCCCAGCGTTCGAATGGCGTTAGCAAGTCCCTCTTCCGTATCCGACACGACGTTGGTGATTGCATCGAAGGTACGCTGAATTGAAATGAGCCGCGTCATTTCCATGACGGGGTTGCTATTAGACCGTTCGATGAAGCCCTGAGCAACCGATACGCTGTTGAAGTCGAGCGCTGGCTCGGCGGGACGGTTGGAAGTGACGCTCCCGTTCGGACTGCGTTTCAGTGCAGCATCCGGGCGAATAGTGAAAAGGCCTATCCGACCTAGAGTTCTCTCGCCCTGGACGATCGATCCATCCCTGCCGATCGTGGGCGGCGGCCCATTAGCATCGATCTGCAGAGGGCTGCCGCCCGCATCCACGAAAGTAAAACCCTGGACCGACAGCAATTCGCCCGTTGTACTGAGCGACATTCGGCCATCGCGCGTGTAGGCGGTTCCGCCGGGTGTGTTGATGCCGAACCAGGCGTCTCCGTTGACGGCGATATCGAGCGGGTTACCGGTTTTTTCCATCGGTCCGGCAGCCGTCGATATGTGGGTGCGGCCTTCCGATACGAAGCTGGTATTCTGAGCCGCGCTCTTGGAAAGAGCTTCCTCGAACGATATCCGCTCGGCCCGGTATCCCGGCGTCGACAGGTTGGCAACGTTGTTGGCAACTGTCTCCAGGCGTTTCAGCAGCGAAAGTTGTCCAGAAAGTGAGACGTAGAGATTGGACTGCATGTCACCGCCGTTTGATCTGCAGGCTTTGGATCGACGTCAATGTGTCGACAGAGATTCCGGCCGGAGATGAAAAGAGCTGGAGGGCAGGGTTGGATGCGGGCGTTGAGGATTGAAGGTCCCACATGTTGGCAAATCGTTCGAGGAACTTGGTGAGCTTTGGGCCATCCTTCAAGTCTTCCAATTTCAGCTTGGAAGCAATGAAGGCGGCCTGTTTCTCGACGCCGATGGCGGGAAGGGAGGCTGGGAGCGACAGCGCGGTCTCGACGACTTTGTAGAGAGCTTTGTCGGCGAGGATGCCATACATGTTCTTTATGTCAGGCGCTTTGCGCTGGAAGTACAACGCCAGCCTGACGCCTTCATTCGACTTTCCGGCGGTCTCCTCCAGGCTGGTGCGAAGATAGCGGTCGACCAGTCCCTGCTGGGTTCGGGTAAACGCTGTCGTCGTCGCTCCGTAGCGCACGAAATTGAATGTCTCCGTCAGTTCACGAAAGCGACCGTCGGCCAGCGAATTGGCGAGCGACTTGGAATCGTCGATGCCACCCTCCAGGACCTTTCTGATCAGGGCCCGGGACTCGATCATATCGCTCATGCCCAAGGCTCGGAGTGCATATCCGTAGATGCGGCGGTCCTTCATAAAGTCTTCGATCGACTTGATGTTCGTGATGTTGGCTTCGTAATAGGCCGTTTCGCGCTGGACGACGCGATCGTTGGCTACGGTTTGCAGGGCGCGCGGCGTGTCGCGGACGATCTGCCTGTATGCTGTCAATGTGCCGATCATCGCATCTCCTTCCGGAAACGTTGACTCGACCGTCTTGAGCGGAGCTTGCCGGGGCTCTGATCAGTCTGGTGCAAGCCGGGGCGTTGAAGATCGGGCTTGATTCTGACCGGATACATTCATGACCATTATTGTCGGCATCGTCGTCACGCTCGCGTGCATGCTCGGTGGTTTCATGGCCATGGGCGGCAAAGTCGGTGTGATCTGGCAGCCGTGGGAGTACGTCATCATCCTGGGGACTTCATTGGGGACGTTCGTGGTGGCGAACTCAATGAAGGTCATCAAGGACTGCGGAAAGGGTGTCGTTGAGGCATTCAAATATTCCGCCCCGACCCACCGCCACTATGTTGAGATCCTGGCTCTCATGTTCTCGCTGATGAGGGCGGTGCGCAGTAAATCCCGCGCCGAGATGGAGGCGCTGATCGACGGACCCGACAGTTCCGAGATTTTCCAGAAGGCGCCAACCGTACTCGCAGACAAGGAGCTTACGATTTTCGTGTGCGACTACATGCGGCTTCTCATCATGGGAAACGCCAGGCCCCACGAGATCGAATCGCTCATGGAAGAGGAAATCGAGACCGTCCGGCATGATCGTCTGAAGGCTTATCATGCCTTGACGGCCGTCGGCGACGGCCTGCCGGCCATCGGAATCATCGCGGCTGTGCTCGGCGTGACGAAGGCAATGGGCGCAATCAGCGAGTCTCCGGAAGTTCTCGGCAAGCTGATCGCGGCAGCGCTGGTCGGCACGTTTGCCGGAATTTTCTTCTCGTATGCGATCGTGGCTCCGATTGCGACCAAGATGAAATCCGTCCGCGAGAAGAAGATCCGGCTTTATGTCGTCGTCAAGCAGTCTCTGCTGGCCTTCATGAACGGTGCGATCCCGCAGGTTGCGATCGAGCACGGCCGAAAGACCATACCCAGTGCCGAGAGACCCGCCATCGATGAGGTGGAAGCCGAGACGATGGGCGGTGCGGCAACGCCGGCAGCCGGTGCGGCATGAGCGGGGCCGCCGCGAAGACACTAGACGACGACCTCGTGTCGAGTCTTGTCCAGGCCATTCTTGAAGAGACGAAGCCGGCAGAGACGTCGCGATCGCTAGACCTCGCTGCTCTCGCGAAGGGATTGGCGGCTGAACTATCCGCTCCCTTGGCCGGCATCGTTTCCGGCGTCGAATGCTGGGTTCAAGGTATACAGGCTTGCCGGTACTCCGACTTCACGGACCCGCTCAGTCCTTCCATGTTCGTTCTGGCGCGTCCAGGTCAAGACCGCGGCCTCATTCTGTTCGGTCTCGGCGCGCAAACCCTGGATTGGTGGGTGACATGCTCACTTTGCGGCGAGCCTGTCGCCGGTGCGGCGCAGAGGCGGGATTTCACAGCCATTGAGATTCGCATTGGCCGTATTGCGCTGGAGCACGGGTTGGCGGGCATGGTACGGACTTTGTCCTCTTTCGGAATCGAACTCAGTCTGCGTGACGTCCGGCCTGCCGGGAGCGCCAAAGATCTACCTCCTCTGGGTGAAGATCCTTTGGGCTACGCCGTTCGCATCGGCCTCAGTTCGAAGTCGGACGAGCAGTTCATCAGCGTTTTCGCGACAGATGATCTGGTTCGCAGCTGGGCCGGTGCGATCGAAACGCATCAGCAGGCGGCGGAAAGCCCCGCTCAAGCAAAATCGAATGAACTGATGATACCGGCAGGTATCGAGACGCATCTGGCGAGTGTGTCGGTGGAGATTGCCGCGGTTCTCACGGCTGAACCGATCGAACTCGATCAACTGCTTTCCTGGACTCCCGGAGTTGTCGTCACGTTGCGTGCAACCACAGAAACTCCCGTTCGGCTGACGTCCAAGGATGTCCCACTGTTTTCGGGACGTCTTGGAAAAATCGATGGAAGGCTCTGCGTTCAGGTCGGAAGCGCTATCGATGAGGGCGACGGAGACATCGATGAACAGTTGCACCCGATCTAGCGACTGCGCCGGAAACAACCGCAGAGAAAAGCACGCGTCATGATGTCAGGCGAACAGGAGCCGGAAACCTATCCCGAACCCGCTTTGAGCGAGTTCGCGACCGAGTTGTCGCTTGCGGCAGAGGATGCCGCTCAGACGCTCGGTACGAAGCCGCGCGATGCGAAAATGCAAGGTGGCCCCGCCGCCAAGGGCTCGATCGATATCCAGACCATCATGCGCATCCCGGTGACCATGAAGGTGGTCATAGGGGCGGCAACTTTGTCTGTCTCGGAACTCAATAATCTGAAGACGGGAGAGGTCGTCTCGCTCAATCGCCGAGTCGGGGAGCCGGTCGATATCGTTGTCAATGGACAGGTTCTCGCGCGAGGCGTTCTGGTTATCGTCGACAGGGAATCCTCGCAACTTGGCGTTACGCTGACAGAGGTTGCGGGTTCAGGAGGCTCCCTCTCATCTTCCACGAGCGCGAGACGCTGAGCCTCCTGCCGAGATCTGCCGATGAATGGCGCAACAAAGGCCGCGATCATTCTTCTCGCAGCCGAACGCTCAAAGTCTCTCGAACTCCTCCGATTGCTCAGTCCGGAAGAATTGCAAAGCATTTCGCATGGCGCCGAACGGCTGGGGCAAGTCGATGCTTCGATGCTCGCCTCGACGATTGCCAGCTTCGAGGACAGCTTCAATGAGGGGTTGAATTTCATCGGCAGTCACGCCGAGGTACGCAACCTTATCACGGAAGCGCTGCGTGACGAGCCGATAACGGCTGCCATAGCGGGTACGTCGCAGCCATTTGCAAGCGACGACCCTTGGCCTGCAATGACGGCCCTGCCTCTGGAAGAGTTGCGTACTTTCATCCTGCTGCAGCACCCGCAAGTGGGGGCCTTCATCATGACGAATCTCGATTCCGAGACCAATGCCGAGTTGCTCGCCCAGGTCGATGTGGACGCATGTGCCGACCTCATGATGCGAATGCTGTCTACAAAACGTCCTGCCGATTCCATCGTCTGGGCAGTCGAGGAGGTTCTGGCCAAGGAGTTCATCAAGGAAAATTCGGCAGCACATGGCCAGGCGCATGCCGATCTTGCGGCCGTCCTGAACAGGCTTGATCCCGACCGGGCCAATAATGTCATGGGCAAACTTCAGTCCAACCGTCCGGCCGACGCAAAGGCGGTGGGACGGATGTTGTTCCGCTTCGAGGATTTGCCAAAGCTTTCGCCCGTAGCGCTCACCGCGGCGATCGAAGCGATTGCGGTGGATCAGATCGTTGTGGCGCTGAAAGGCGCCGACCCTGCGTTGCAGGCAGCGGTGCTCGGGGTCATGTCTGCACGCACCAAGCGGATGGCGGAATCCGAAATGCAGAACGGTGCAGCCATCAATCAAAGGACTCTGCTCGCCGCCCGTCAATCGGTCGTCGAAACCGTCCTGCGTCTTGCTGCGTCGGGAGCTATCGAACTGACGGCCGAGAACGGGGCTTCGGAAATTACGTAATGGCAGAAAGTGGCGACAAGGAAAGCAAGACAGAGGAAGCCACCGAGAAGCGGCGCGAGGAGGCCTTGGATGAGGGCAACACCCCTCTGTCGCGCGAGCTTACGCATCTAGGGTTCGTCTTTGCGCTCATCGCTTCAGGTGCCTGGATTTCACTGGGTGTTTCGTCGGATATCGCCGGAGTCCTGGCAGCGTTTCTGGAACGCCCACAGGAATTCCAGCTTGAGAATGCGGCCGACGTTTCAATGCTGCTCCGGGCCGTTACCGGAGAGATCGGCCCGCTTCTTGCGCCATTCGTACTCATCCTTCTCTTCACGGGCGTCTTTTCACATGCGGTGCAGGTTCCGACCAAATTGTCGTGGAAGCGTGTGGCACCGAAAGCGTCACGGATTTCACTCTCATCCGGTTGGAAGCGGATTGTAAGCGCCGTCGGCGTGACCGAACTTCTGAAGGGTACAGCCAAGCTTTGTTTCCTTGGAGTTATCGGCGCAGCGTTTCTCGTTTCCCCGGAAGCCGATCTCGCCCGTTCTGTCGATGTGCCGGCTCATAGTCTTCCAGCATTGATGATGGCGGCTTGTGTCATGGTGCTGCTTCCTGTGTGTACGGCTCTCTCAGTCCTTGCGGTCGGCGATCTCCTCTTCAGCCGGTTTTCCTGGCAGCGCAGAATCCGGATGACCCGGCAGGAAGTGCGGGACGAAGCAAAGCAGAGTGAAGGCGATCAGCCTCAGATACAGCGGCGGCGTTCCATTGCGAGAAGCCGGTTGCGGCAGATGGCTATTCTGAAGGTTCCACGCTCCACGGTCGTCATCGCCAATCCGACGCACTTTGCCATAGCGCTCCGGTATGTTCGCTCCGAGGGGGGTGCGCCGATCGTGGTCGCGAAGGGGCAGGATCTTCTCGCACTTCAGATCCGCCGGATCGCGGAGGAGCATGGAATTCCGGTCGTCGAAGACAAGCTGCTGGCGCGGTCCCTGTACAGCACCGTTGAGGTCAACGAATCGATCCCGCGCGAATTTTTTGCGGCGGTGGCCAATATCCTGCTCACGTTGCGAAAGCTCGGTAACCGCCAGGTCATTCACTCTCTGGAGGCTTGATGTTGTCCGTTCTCTCGTATGTGAGGCCGGTGGCGAGAGATCTGCGGCTAATCGAGCTCGACCATCTCGTGCGCCATCTCACAGGGGCGCGGATGGATAACCTGGAGAGCCTCGTCGAGGCTTCGTGCGAGCTTTACTTCCGAAGCGGTACGCTCAGGTTCAGCCGGCTGGCTGATTTACAGATCAGCTGGGACATGCCGCCGACGGTAACGGTCGTCATGACGTTCAGCGCCAACGATGTGACAGCGGCGTTCCTACTGCATATCGCAGCAAATGAAGCAGCGGTGGAGCTGCAATACAGCAGCTTTCCCCCAGCGTTGACGCCAATTCAACAAAGCCGGCTCCTTGAACGGGCGCTGCGGCGCGCGAAGCGCTCGTGGACGAAAAGGGGGTTTCATCATCGCGGCCTGAAGCCCGCGCTGCACCCGGATCGGACTTTAGCAAGGCCGACGCAAGTGTCGGCAAACATAGTCGATTTATGAATTTCTCCGGAGGCATCGGATGGCACTGTACAACATCTATTCCGTGGCCTCGCGTCACGCCGAGTGGGCAGCAACGCGGCGCTCGGTCATCGCATCCAATATCGCCAATGCGAACACGCCGGGATACAAGTCCCAGAATATCGACGATTTCTCACTTGCCGCGTTCGAGCCGTTCATCGACCAGAAGGTCACGCAGCCTAATCACTTGCGCTTCCCAGGTGGCGTACCTGGGTTTTTCGTGCGGCAGGAATTGGCGGAAGCCGGCGAAGAGTATCATTCCGGAAACAACGTGAGTGTCGACCGGGAACTCATCAAGGTCGGCGGCGTCTCGCGGGAGCAGAACCTGAATACCGGACTGATCAAGGCTTTCAATCGACTGATCGCCATGTCGACGAGAGGCTAGCCACAGTGGATCCTCTTCTGTCCGCATCGCGAATTGCTCAAAGCGGTCTGACGGCACAGTCGGAGAGGCTGCGAGTCGTTGCGGAGAACCTTGCCAATGCCAATTCCACCGGCCGCGTCGCCGGTGCGGATCCCTACACCCGGAAGACGGTGACGTTCCGAACGGAGTTCGATGAACTCGTTGATCAGGATGTCGTCAAGGTTTCGGAAGTGGGGCGGGATCGCTCTCCCTACCGGATCGAGCATGAGCCGGGTCATCCTGCGGCAGATGCCGATGGCTTTGTGAAGTATCCCAACGTCGAGCCCGTTCTCGAACTGGCCGACATGCGGGAAGCAAATCGAGCCTATCTTGCCAATCTGCAAGTCATAAAGAGCGCGAGAGAAGCGGTCAGCGCCATGCTCGATCTTCTGAAGGGTCCGGGATGAAGATACCAGGCAACATATCGCCGGTGAGTGCTGCCGGTCTGGGTATTACTTCACCCGTCGCGGCGCCCGGGAAGGCCCCGCCCTCCGGGGGGCCGCAATTCGCTGACGTTCTGTCCAGCATGATGAGCGATTTCGACATGAGCCTACGCTCGGCGGAAAAGCTCTCTGTCGGCGCGCTCACCGGCGACGTTCCTTTGCAGAAGGTGGTCGAGGCGGTCGTCGCGGCCGAACAGAAGGTGCAGCTGACGACGTCGGTCAGGGACAAGATCGTTGCCGCCTATCTCGAACTTACTCGAATGCCGATCTGAGGCCGTAAATGCGATCGCTTTACATTGCGGCCACGGGCATGGCGGCTCAACAAACCCAGGTTGACGTCATCGCAAACAATATCGCGAACGTGAATACGACGGCGTTCAAGCGCTCACGCGCGGAGTTCACGGACCTGCTTTATCAATCGGATCGTCCAGCAGGCGTTGCCAATTCACCCGAAGGCAGTCCCGTTCCGGAAGGGGTTTCGATTGGCCTTGGTGTGAGAACGGCGGCCATCCGAACGGTCAACCTTCAAGGAGCGATGACCAAAACAGGCAACTCCCTCGATGTTGCATTCAATGGCCGCGGCTGGTTCGAGATCAACGGTCCCGACGGGGAGACGCTCTATACGCGGGCAGGAGCCTTCAATACCGACGCGAACGGGCTGATCGTCACTCTCGACGGATATGCGGTTCAGCCGAATATGACGGTGCCGGCCGGAACGACCGAGATCGTGGTCAACGAACAAGGCGAAGTTTTCGTGCGGGTGGAGAATGCCACGCAGTTGACCAGTATTGGCGTGCTGGCAGTCGTGGATTTTCCCAACGAGGTCGGCCTGCAGGAACTGGGCGGAAACTTGTTTCGCGAAACGCCGGCTTCTGGCCCGCCGACCTCCGGCATCGCCGGAACGAATGGCTTCGGCGTGATCAAGCAAGGATATCTGGAGGCTTCGAACGTCGATCCCGTCAAGGAGATCACGGAACTCATCTCGAGCCAGCGCGCCTACGAAATGAATTCGAAGGTGATCCAGGCGTCCGACGAAATGTATGGGACGGTCAGCAAGGGGCTGCGCTGATGTTGCACCGCTTCGCACGGCTGATGCTTCGCGCGTCGGTGTTTGGCGTTCTGCTTGGCCTCCAGACCGGACAAGCCGGCGCGCAAGTCGCGAACGGCAGTGCCAGGGATACGCTCGAAGTTCTCGTTCCCGTGAAGGTTATCTATCCCGGTCAAGCCGTTTCTTCGGACATGCTGCGCAAGAAGACCATTCGACGGCAGGGGCTTGCGGAAAAAAATATTCTGACGACCGCCGAAGAGCCTGCGGGATTGGTCGCGCGCAGGACGCTCGTGCCGGGGCAACCCATTCAGAAAGATGCGCTGCGCAGGCCCACAACGGTTCAGCAGGGGCAGCCGGTTACTGTTCAGTATGACGAAGGACCCATTTCCATCGTTCTGAGTGCCGTTGCGATTCAGTCTGGCGGTGTCGGCGACACGATCACGGTCCGCAACTCCGATACCGGCCGGATCGTCCGGGCCACGATCACGGAAGACCGGACGCTGAGGCTACAGGCGCCATGAGGACGGTTGGATTACTTGCGGCTCTGGTACTCATTCTTTTTCCGGTTCTGGCGCACGGCCAATTCGAGACGAGGATCAAGGATATCGCCACGGTCCAGGGAACGCGGGGCAATTACCTTTTCGGGTATGGTCTCGTCGTGGGCTTGAACGGTAGCGGAGACACGCTGAGAAGTGCCCCGTTCACGCAGCAGTCGTTTCGCTCTTTGCTCGACAGAATGGGTGTGAACATCCGCAATATCGATGCGCGAACGCGCAACATAGCGGCTGTCATGGTCATGGCAGAGCTTCCGTCGTCTTCGTCTCCCGGTTCACGGATCGATGTCAGCGTAGCGTCGCTCGGAGATGCGACGTCGCTGGCCGGTGGATCGCTCCTCTTGACGGCGCTGGAAGGAGCGGATGGTGAGATTTATGCGGCGGCACAAGGCCCCATCGCCGTCAGCGGGTTTCAGGCGGGTGGTCGAAACGAGACTGTTTCTCAAGGCATTCCAACATCCGGCCGCATTGCAAACGGCGCTCTCATAGAGCGTGCCTCGCCCGCAAAGTTCGATCAGACCGAGTCGGTTGTCTTTGAACTCATCAATCCGGACTTCAACACGGCTGTTGAGGTGGCGGACGTGATCAACGTGATGGCGCAAAAGCGGTTTCGCAATACGCTGGCGCGTGAACTCGATAATCGCCGCGTTCTCGTCCGCCTGCCCGGGCAGGTCCCGGCATCACGGTTGATCGCCGAGATCGGGAACATTCGCGTCACGCCTGACGTGGCGGCCCGCGTCGTCATCGACGAGAAGACCGGAACGATCATCGTGGGACGCGACGTGCAGATCACGCCGGTAGCCGTGTCGCACGGCAGCATCAGCATTCGTGTCACCGAGACTCCGCTTGTCTCCCAGCCTGCTCCATTCTCCGAGGGGCGGACGGTGCGGGATTCACAAACTGAGGTGGAGGTCTATCAGGAAGGCGACAAGATGGGCGTTATCGCCGGCGCCAGCCTGCAATCGCTCGTCGCCGGGCTCAACCGGATGGGTCTGAAGCCATCCGGGATCATCGCCGTTCTTCAGGCGATCAAGACGGCGGGCGCGTTGCAGGGAGAATTGGTCGTGCAATGACGCCTTACCGCCGATCTGCAACGACATGCTGCCCCACAGCGAGAGCTTTCAAGCTGCTGTTGTGGATCGCTATTATCGCGATGACCATCATGGAAGGTCCGGCATTCGCCGGTGCCGGTGGATGGCAGCCTGAGGTCAAGCCCACTGCGCAAGCAAAGGAACCTGTCGCGGTTCCCCGTGGGGCTGCTCAGCCGTCCGCGCAGGCTGAGCCAGCCTCTCGTCCGGGTGCGAAGGCGGAACAGCCGACCGGCACGGACACTCCGGCTTTACCGGCCACGACACCGGGTTCGAAATCTGCACAAGAAATCAAGCCCAATGGCGCCTCGGACAACACGACGGCAGCGCCGCAATATCCTGCCAACCGCGATGAGAGTTTGGTGGAGCAATACTGCCGCGTTGCCGTGGACGCAGGTGTGGCCGCAAAGCTCGCAGAAGAGAGGCGCCGGGCGGAAGAACTCAAAAAGGAGATCGAGGCGAAGCTCGCAGAACTGGAGAATGCCACTGCTGAACTCAAGAAGTGGCTTCAGCTTCGTAACGACTTTCGCAACCAGGCGACGGAAAATCTCGTCAGTGTCTACGCTGAAATGGATCCGGAAGCGGCGGCGCAGCGGCTGACCGTGATCGGCGAACCCGTCGCCGCCGCAATTCTGATCAAGCTGCCGCCGAAGACTGCGAGCGCCGTGCTTGGCGAGATGCGTCCGGACATGGCGGGGAAAATCACCTCGTTCATGGCTGGCGCAGCCGAGGTCCGCGCCAAGGGCAAAGACGATGCGGGTCAGTCACAATGAGAACGATATCCGGCATCATCGGCATGGTTGGTTCTCTCGGTATGGCGGCCTGCGCAGTCGATCCTGCAGAAATGGGGCGCGAGCCGGTGCTCTCGCCCGTCGGCACCGGCATCGTCGTGGACCAGGTCGGCTCCATCGGCGATCGCGTGGATCGTTCCCGGCCGGTATCGAGAGGCTCGACCTGGCAGGACTCGGCAGCCACCCTTGTCCAGGATCCCCGGGCGGAGCGGCGCGGCGACGTCCTGACCATCACGATCAATATGCAGGATCGAGCATCGCTCGACAGCAGCACCGAGAGATCGCGCGACGCGACCCGCTCCATGTCGACGTCCTTAGACTACCTGCTCAATCTGTTTGGCATCAGCCGTGAAGGCACGGGAGAGATCAATTTTGATGCCGAAGGCGCCACCTCCGCGCAAGGAAAGGGAACTACAGAACGCGAAGAGAAGCTCAATCTACGTGTTGCTGCCGTCGTCACTGAGAGGCTGCCGAACGGCAATCTGGTGGTTAGCGGTTCACAAGAGGTTCGCGTGAACTACGAGCTGAGAATCGTCCACGTTGCGGGGATCGTCCGGCCGAGGGACATTTCACCGGATAACACCATTCCATACGAGAAAATCGCGGAAGCCCGGATCTCCGTAGGTGGCCGCGGCCGCGCGATGGAGGTGCAGCAGCCCGCGTGGGGGCAGCAGATTCTCGATCAGGTGCTTCCTTTCTAGAGTTTGCCTTATTGGAAACCGGGTGCGGGAAGCGAAATGGCGGACAGTGATGACGACGGCAAGGGTGACGGGGCCGGCGGTGGCCTTGTGGCGCTTGTTGTAGCGCTTGCCATCGTGACCGTTTGTGCCGTGGCCGGCGCGGCGGGAATTGCATGGCTGGAATCGGGCAGCAAGAACGATGAGAAGGTTACCGCGGCCGGGTGTACGCCCGAGCAAAAGGAACAGGCGGAACTTGGCGATAAGATTTCCACTGTCGTCGATCTTCCTTCGATCGTCACGAATCTGGCCGGGGATGATGCGCCATGGTTGAGGATGGACACCTCTGTCGTTGTTCCCCTGGCAACGGCAAAGAAGCAGGAACTGGCGGCGGAGTTGTCGCAGGACTTTCTGAGTTACGTCCGTTCGCTTCCGGCCAGCGACCTGTCAGGCGGGACAAACCTCTATCTCCTGAAACGCGACTTGAAGGAGATCGCGCGAACGCGAACATCCGATGCCAGTCTGGATGTGCTCATTCGAACGCTCGTCGTCGAATAGCGATCCTGCTGGCGGTGTTCGCTGCGGGGCTCCTGCTGACCCCTGGTCTGGTTCATGCTCAATCGATAGACCTCAACGACCTGTTGCCGCAGCCTTCGGGAACAGCCGCTGGCCGGATCATCCAGGTCCTCCTGGTGTTGACCGTATTGTCGATCGCGCCGGGCCTGCTGGTGATGGCGACATGTTTTACCCGCTTCATCGTGGCGCTTTCGTTCCTTCGCGCCGGGCTTGGTCTACAGACCACGCCCAGCAATGTCATTCTCATAAACCTGGCGTTGTTCATGACCTGGTTTGTGATGGCGCCGACGTTCGAGAAATCCTGGCAGACCGGGTTGAAACCGCTGATGGAGGAGAAACTCGAGACCGGCCCGGCTATCGAGAACATGGTGGCGCCGTTCAAGGACTTCATGAAGGCGAACGCGCGGCCTGCCGACATTGAACTTTTTCAGAAGCTGTCGCAGAAGCGGCCGGGAGACGAAGCTGGCGCCAGCAGCGACAGCCTGCAGATCATCGTTCCGGCGTTTGTGATCTCGGAGCTGCGCAGAGGATTTGAAATCGGGTTCCTCATCGCACTGCCTTTTCTCGTCATCGATATGGTCGTCGCCAGCATTGTCATGTCTATGGGAATGATGATGTTGTCGCCGATCGTATTCTCTCTTCCGCTCAAGGTCCTGTTCTTCGTACTCATCGACGGCTGGAATATTCTCGTGTCCGCGCTGATCCGTTCATACGCTTGAGCGAAGCTTGCGCAGGTCATCCGTCTCAGCATGGGACAGTCATTAAGATACTGTTTACGGGCTGATCGCACTCTATACTTGCAATGATTCGCGCACGTGGAGGCCCTCGGGCCCGGCATGAAGCCGTCCACTTCCCCGGATGATCCGGGATGCCGATGATCGGCTGGGATTGGCTGTTGGCGGGATCACATGGACAGCATTAAGACGAACTTTTCCGCGATGACCGCTCTGCAGGCATTGCAGGCGACAAACAAGGAACTACTGAAATCGCAGCAGCGGATCTCAACGGGCTACCGTGTAGCCACCGCAGAGGACAATGCTGCGTATTGGTCAATTTCGACAACCATGCGCTCCGACAACAAGGCGCTTTCCACCGTCATGGACGCGCTGGGTCTGGGTAGCGCCACCATCGATGTCGCTTATACGGCGTTGAACAGCGCCATCGAGGTGACAAGCGAAATCAAGGCGAAACTTGTGGCCGCGCGGGAACCTGGCGTTGATCGTCAGAAAGTCCAGAGCGAAATTGCCGAACTTCAGAACCAGTTACAGAGCAATGCCGATTCGGCGGTCTTTTCCGGCCAGAACTGGCTTTCGGTCGATAGTTCGCTAGCTGGATACAATGCAACGAAATCGGTGGTCGCGTCGTTCACGCGAGCAAGCGACGGGACCATCAATGTCGGTACGATTACTTTTACTCTCGATGATTCCAAGCTCTACGATGCGTCGGCGTCGGATGTGGGAATTCTCGACGCCCTGCGAGATAGCACCGGAGCGAAATCAGCGTCGGGTACATTTTCGGTCGCCACGCTGGATATTTCCGCACTGACGGATTCCTCGGCCGATTTGACGACGCTTGAAGACTATATCCGCGGCGTCGATGCCGCCATTACGGAAATGACGGCCGCAGGTACGAGCCTGGGTTCAACCAAGAAACGAATTTCACTGCAGCAAACGTTCGTGAAAGTTCTGATCGACGCTATCGAGCGGGGCGTTTCGACCCTGGTCGATGCCGATATGAACGAGGAGTCGACGCGGCTCCAGGCGCTTCAGGTTCAGCAACAGCTCGGCGTTCAAGCGCTCAGTATTGCCAACAGCTCAAGCCAGAATATTCTATCCTTGTTTCGTAACGGCTAATCCTCAAGCGCTCGCGCGTATCGCGATTTTCTGGTCTGGAATGATCCGCCGGCGAAGGCTGAAACCGTCTTTTCGAAGGTGGAACAAGAGATACGCCAGTGAACGGCTTAAGCGAATTTTAATTGTCCGCAGGTAATTTGAAGTCACGTCGAGTTGAGGATCGTATCCCTCAAAGGCA
>JALOTA010000123.1 GCA_025458125.1 Hyphomicrobium sp. | reverse complement strand
CGGCCCGCTGTCAAAGTTCTGCCCGACGGCTGGACGGCGGTGACGCGCGATCGAGAACTTTCGGCGCAATTCGAGCACACGATCGGCGTGACGGAAGACGGCTGCGAGATTTTCACCACGTCGCCGGCAGGAATGCACCAGCCTCCCTACGTCACCGGTTGAAGAATACGCGGAGTGAGGCGCGGTTCATGGCCGACCGGGGGAAGCGATCGGAGCCTGGAACGGAACCCGGTCTGTTCGAGGCCGCCGGTTCCAGGGAGCAGGCGTCTGCCGCCAGCCCCGCCCACATGGGTCACCGCGATCGGCTGCGGGATCGCTTTCGCAAAGGCGGAGCCGAGGCGCTGCCGGATTACGAACTTCTGGAACTCGTGCTTTTCCGCGCCATCCAGCGGCGAGACACCAAGGATCTCGCGAAGCGGCTGATCGCCCGTTTCGGTTCGTTTGCCGAGGTCATCAATGCGCCCGAGCACCGATTGAAGGAGGTCGCGGGGACCGGAGATGCCGTCATCACGGAATTGAAACTCATCCACGCGGCGGCTGCACGACTGGCCCGGACCGGACTGGTCCAGCGTCCTCTCCTGACCACGGGGCCGGATGTCATCGCCTACCTCACGCTGGCCCAGGCCTACGAACACCGCGAGCAATTCCGTATTCTTTTTCTCGACAAGAAAAACCGTCTGATCGCCGATGAAGTGCAGGGCGAAGGGACCGTCGATCACACGCCGGTCTACGTCCGTGAAGTGGTCAAGCGGGCGCTCGAACTGTCTGCTCCACAATCATCCTTCGGGTGATCCAACCCCTTCCCGCGCCGATATCGACATGACCAAGCTCGTGATCGATGCGGCACGCCCCCTCGGCGTGGTGGTGCACGATCACATCATCGTCGGGCGCACGGGACATGTGAGCATGCGCTCACTGCGCCTGATATGAATTGAAGATGATAGCGAGCGACATTAGGCTTTGAGAGATTCGGCGGCCGAATCGGGATCGGCAGCGAATCATAGGAAGGCAATCCGGGGAGTAAACATATGCAGCACCGCTCGATGATCCTGGCATTGATTTCGGCATTCATTCCGCTCTCCGCATCCGCCCAGGAAGTTTCAGGTCTTGCCGCCATGCACGACATGCGCCGCGAGAGAGGAAAGCTGTGCATGAGTGACCACTGGCACTCGGGCAGCGGCACTGGAGCCTCCAAGGAAGCTGCACAGAAAGCGGCCATCCGGTCCTGGATCGACTTCACGGACCTGGAGTACGGCGGCCGCTGGGCGAGCTATTCCAATGCTGCCAGCAAACGGGTCTCGTATTCGAAAGAATCGTCAGGCTGGAGCGCCAGCGTCGAAGGACGTCCCTGCTACCGCTAGGACGGTTGTCACGTACCCCTGGGTTTGGCGCGGGCAGTCGGCGCGGCGTTGGCGGGATCGTCCGGCCAGACGTGGCGGGGGTAGCGGCCTTTCATTTCCGATTTCACGGCGCTCCACGACCCAGCCCAGAAGCCTGGCAGGTCGCGTGTAATCTGAATTGGCCGGTGAGCCGGCGACAACAGGTTGAGCGTCAGGGGCAAACGGCCACCCGCGATCGCCGGATGCTCCTTCAATCCGAACAGCTCCTGAACGCGGATCGAAAGTGCCGGCGCTGAGGGGCCGTCGTAATCAATCGGATGAGCGTTGCCCGTCGGCGCGAGAAAATGCGTGGGGGCCTCGATCTCGAGCCTGCGTTTCACGTCCCAGGGAACAAGCGCATCGAGAGCGGTTGCCAACGTTGCCGCATCGATTTCCGAGAGGCGCGTAGCCGTCGTGAGGAACGGCGCAAGCCAGATGTCCGCGGATCGCGCGAGCGCCTCGTCACTCAGGTCCGGCCACTCGTCGCCGCTGCCATCGGCGGTTCGCAAGAACGCCAATCTATGACGCATCTGTGCCTGCGCGTTCGACCAGGGCAGGCGATCGATGCCGCGCGCCGCAGCCTCTCTGGCCAGCAGCGCCGCGGTCTCAGCCGAAGGGACCACAGCTCGCGCTTCGCTGGCAAGCGTCAATGCCGCGAGCCGTCGAACATGGCGCGATCGTAACGCAGCCGCATCCTGATCGAACGTCAACTCGTGGCGCTCGGTGATCCGGTCCCGCGCCATGGCGGCGATCTCGGACTCGCTGGTCCGGGCTGCTGCCAGAATTCGCGTTGAGGCCGCCGTCCCCTGCATTTCGGCGACAACAAGATACGCGGATTGAACCAGGCCGTCCGCAGGGTCCAGATAAGCGCCGCGGCCATTCGCCAGCAGATATTGGCCCGGAGCCCCGCGAGCTTTTGCAATTCGGTCGGGAAACGCCAGCGCGACGAGAGCGGCCGTGGACGCCGGCATATCGCCTGTGGTGTCTTCGCCGGCTTGGGCAGCCCAGCCCCTCGCCAGCCGTCGCATGTCCTCAGCCCGCCGGGAACGATCGCGGCGAAAGTTCACAAGACGCTGATCGAGATCGGTGTCGTTTCCGCCGAGACCACGCTCGACGAGCAGCGCGGCGACTTCGGCGGCCTGGACTGTCCCGGCTTCCATGACCATGCGCGCCAGACGCGGCGGCAGGGGAAGAGCGCGCAAGCGGCGTCCAAGGGGCGTGATTCTTCCTTCGCCATCGACGGCGCCGACGGATTGCAGATCATCGCGGGCGCCGGCGACAGCCGATGCAGGCGGCACGTCGAGCCATGCCAGCGCGGACGGGTCTGTAACGCCCCATTCCGCGAGATCGAGCAGGAGGCCGGTCAAATCGGCGGAGCGAATCTCGGGTTCGGCATACGGTCTCAAACTTGCCGTCTGCGGTTCGTCCCAGAGGCGATAACATACGCCCGGCTCCGTTCGCCCGGCGCGACCCCTCCGCTGGTCGGCGGAGGCCCGCGATACGCGAACGGTCTCAAGTCGCGTGACACCCGCATCTGGCTCATATCTGGGCACACGCTGCAGTCCGCAATCGATCACGACGCGCACGCCTTCGATCGTCAGCGACGTTTCGGCGATGGCCGTCGCCAGGACGACCTTGCGCTGACCGGGGGGCGCGGGTTCCACCGCGCGGTCCTGCGCAGCGGGATCCATCGCGCCATAGAGCGGGGCGATGAGGACGCCGGGATCCGCAATGGCATCGCGCAGGCGCTCTTCCACACGGCGGATTTCGCCCTGGCCCGGCAGGAAGACGAGCAGAGAACCGGTTTCCGCCCTCAGTGCCTTCTGGACGGCCTCCGACACTCGCTCTTCGAGCCGTCGCAGACGGTCGCCGCCAAGGTAATGCGTTCCGACGGGGTAGGCGCGGCCCTGGCTTTCGATGACCGGTGCGCCGTCAAGCAACGCCGCGACGCGAGCGCCGTCCAGGGTGGCCGACATCACCAATACTCGCAGATCCGGACGCAATGCCCTTTGCGCATCGAGCGCCAGGGCAAGGCCGAGGTCGGCGTCCATGGAGCGTTCGTGGAATTCGTCGAACAGGACCGCGCCGATGCCCGACAATGCGGGATCGTCGAGTATCATGCGGGTGAAAACGCCTTCGGTGATGACCTCGATGCATGTTCTCGGTCCGCTTTTCGTGATCATACGGGCGCGCAGACCTACGGTGTCTCCCACACGCTCCGCCAGCGTTCTGGCCATTCGCTCCGCCGCACCACGGGCGGCGATGCGGCGCGGCTCAAGGACCAGGATTTTCCGACCTTCGAGCCACGACGAGTCGAGAAGGGCAAGAGGAACGCGGGTCGTCTTACCAGCGCCCGGTGGCGCCACCAGCACGGCCGAATTTCGTTCCGTGAGAGCCGCGCCCAGATCGCCCAGCACGTCGTCGATCGGTAGGGGCGTCTCGAACCGCATCAGAAACGAGCGTTCATGCCGCGCGGGCCATCGCAGCCGAAGCCGCCTGCCGGATCGCCCGTATGTTTTCGGCGTAGGCGGCCTGGGTGCCGCCCTTGAACACCGCAGAGCCGGCAACCAGGACGTTGGCTCCCGCAGCAACAACCAAGGGTGCGGTTTCGCCGCCGTCGATCTCGATGTCGATGGGGCGGTTGCCGACCAGTGCTTTCACCTGTCGCACTTTGTCGATCACCGAGGGGATGAACGCCTGTCCGCCGAAGCCGGGGTTGACCGTCATGAGCAGGACGAGGTCCAGGCGGTCTAGAACGAATTCGATCACGCTTGCCGGCGTCGACGGATTGAGCGACACGCCGGCCTTCTTTCCGAGCGACCGGATAGCCTGTAGCGACCGGTCGAGATGCGGTCCGGCTTCCGCGTGAACCGTGATGATGTCGGCACCGGCTTCCGCGAACGCGGCGAGATAAGGGTCGCACGGTGCGATCATCAGATGGCAGTCGAACACCTTGGGCGATGCGGCGCGGATTGCCTTGATCAACGGCGGGCCGAACGTGATGTTGGGAACGAAGTGGCCGTCCATCACGTCGAGATGGATCCAGTCGGCACCGGCGGCATCCACGTCGCGGACTTCGCCACCGAGGCGGGCGAAGTCGGCGGAGAGAATGGACGGAGCAATGATGAGCGGCCTGGACATGTCAAAACTCCGAAGATCGCATCAACTGCCCTACACGGGCCGGTCGCCCTGGGCAAGCAGATCGAACGATTGAAACCGCCCCGCCGGCGGCTTTTCCAGACATGCCTCAGAAGAAGGTGCGGCGCTTGCGTTCCATCAGCTGAAGGATCATGGGCGTCAATATGAGCTGCATGGCCAGATCGAGTTTGGAGCCGGGGATCACGATGGAGTTCGCCCGCGACATGAAGCTGTCCTTGATCATCGAGCACAGGTAGGAAAAATCGATACCGCGCGGGCTCTTGAAGCGGATCACCACCATCGACTCGTCGGGCGTTGGAATCCAGCGCGCGACGAAGGGGTTCGACGTATCCACGGTCGGGATACGCTGGAAGTTGATATCCGTTTCGGTGAACTGCGGGCAGATGAAGTTCACGTAGTCGGGCATGCGGCGAAGGATGGTGCTTGCGACATCCTCGGTGGAATATCCGCGATCTTCCCGGTCGCGATGGATCTTCTGGATCCACTCCAGATTGATGACGGGTACGACGCCGATCTTCAAATCCGCATACTTTGCGATGTTCACGTTGCCGGTGACGGTCGCACCATGCAGACCTTCGTAGAACAGCAGATCGGTGCCGTAAGGAATTTCCACCCACGGGGTGAACGTCCCCGGTTCGGCTCCGAACGCTTTCGCCTCGGTCCGGTTGTGAATGTAGTGGCGGGTCGTGGCGGTGCCGATTTCTCCGTAGGATCGAAAGGCCTGTTCCAGCTCCTTCAAGAGATTGGCTTCGAGGCCGAAGTGGCTGAAGTGCTGGTTGCCTGCCTGTTCGGCGGCCGTCATCGCGGCCTGCATTTCCTCGCGGTCATAGCGGTGGAACGCGTCGCCTTCGATGAAGGCGGCATTCAACCCTTCCCGGCGAAAGATCTGCTCGAAGGTCCGTTTGACCGAAGTGGTGCCCGCGCCCGAAGAGCCGGTCACGGATATGATGGGATGCTTGGCTGACATCTCTCGTTCGTCCTTGCACTCAGGTTCTGAAAAGGCCACGGCGGCCGAAGAGGGGGGAGCGTTCACCAGGACCGTGCGGTTCGTGGTGCAGCCGCACAACGTACTCCACTTCGGCTTTCGATCCGGCCACGATCGGTACATGCTGATGCAGCGATTGCGGTTCGACATCGAGAATGCGGGACCGCCCGGTGGAGGCTGCGCCTCCCGCCTGCTCGATGACAAAGGCAATCGGGTTTGCTTCGTAGATCAGGCGCAGCCGGCCTGACGTGTAGCCGTCGCGCAGGTCGGCCGGATAGAGGAAGATGCCGCCGCGGTTGAGCATCCGGTAAATGTCGGAAACGGGTGTCGCCGTCCAACGCATGTTGAAGTCCTTGCCGCGCGGACCGTCGCGGCCCTGCAGAAGGTCGTCGACGTAGATGCGGACGCAGTCTTCCCAGTGTCGGTAGTTGGAACTGTTGATCGCGAACTCGGAAGTCACCGGCGGAATGGCGACACTGTATGAGCTGCGGATGAAGGTCATCGTGTCCGGATCGAGCGTGAAGATCTGGGTACCCGCACCGACGCTCACGACCAAACTGGTGTAGGGCCCGTAAACAGTGAAGCCGGCCGCCAGCTGGTTGCGGCCAGGCTGCATGAAGCTCGACCCATCGGCTCCGGCCGAGACAGCAGGCAAGATGGAAAAAATCGTACCGAGCGTCACGTTGGCCTCGACGTTCGAGGAGCCGTCGATGGGATCGACAGCGACGGCGAGCCGGCCGTCGGTGTGGATGCGAAGCGGGTTGTCCATTTCCTCAGAGGCAAAGCAGGCGACCGGACACGGGCGCAGCGCCTCGAGGATCAAATCATTGGCCTCCACATCGATACGCTTCTGTTGGTCGATACCGCTTTGGCGGCCGGTCGCCTGCCCCATTGTTCCGGCCAGCGGCACCCTGCGGATCAGCGCGCTGATGGCGATGCTCGCGCTGGCGATGGCTTCGACAGTGACAGCGACGGCCTGACGGTCCGGATCCTGACTGGTCGGATCCCGGCTATCAGGGTCGTGACTCTTCGGTTCTGGGCTCTTCGGGTCCAGACTCTTCCGGTCCAGGCTGGCCCAGCGCGCGAGATAATCTGTGAGACCGATCAGATCGGACATGCGTCACCTGGGGTGGTTGATCCCGGCGGGAGGCTGGGAGTAGGCGGCCGTACGCTCCCGCTCAGGAGCACGAGCGAACTTGCAAGCACAATTCAGCAGGCAAAGGTGAAAATTCACCCTTGTATCGCGAGCAGCGCAAGGGCAAGCCCTGAGTACTGCTCATTTGGACGGCGGTTTATCTCTATTCACACCCGCAGGAGAAGGATCTGCTCTTATGGCCGAGGACCAGCCCACCGCCCCGCCGGAAGCCAGCGATGCGCTGTCCAAGGACGAACTCCGCCGCAGAGCGACGATTGCAAAGCAGCTCTCCAGCGGATTCGGGGAAATCGTCACCCTCTTGATGAGGTCGGAAACCGAACGCCAGCGCAGCCTTGCGGACCTGGAATGGATGGTCGTTCCGGCACTGATGGCTGGCCAGTTCGCTATAGCGGAAGCTCAGTCGAAGGAGACCGGGGCAGTCGCACCCATGGCCGCCGTTCTTTGGGCAATGGTCTCCGAAGACGTTGACCGGCGACTGTCGGCTGAACTGGACAAGCCTATTCGGCTGCAGGCGTCGGAATGGCGTTCCGGCACTATTCCCTGGATCGTCGCCGCGCTCGGCGAGCCCAACACGACCGGTCAGTTGCTCGGCCAACTTTCAAAGACTGTCTTCAAGGACCGGCCGGCGAAACTTCGCACCCGCGGTCCGGACGGGAAGGCGTTCATCGGAAGGCTCGAGGTCGATCCGGTCCGGCCGTCTTGATAAATGGTGAACACGCGCGTGCGTAAGTTATGTCTCGGCAATAACTTTCTGCTCACAGTTAGCCTTCTATGAAGAACTCTATGGCACCAATGATCCGGTAACCATGTGCGGCGGCAGGTGAGAGCGACGACGTTCTCCGGTCCGACGCTGACCGGGATGGGCGTGCCGTATGTCGAGCCTTATCTTTCAATCCGTGTCTTCGGAAGCCAACCCGCTCAAGCGTACGCTTCTGCGATCGAAAGACCTTTTCGTCGCCGTCGGCCTCTTCTCGGGGATCATCAATCTCCTGGCGCTGACCGGCTCTTTCTACATGCTGCAAGTCTACGACCGCGTGCTGCCGTCGAACAGTGTGTCGACCCTGGCCGGGCTCACCATTCTGATGGCGCTGCTCTACGTCGCCAACGGGCTGCTCGACTTCATTCGCGTTCGCATCATGAGCCGGGTGGGCGTGCGCGTCGACAACGACGTCCGCTCGACCGTTTTCCAGGCCGTTCGGCTGATGCCGCTGAAGTTTCGCAAGTCCGGAGACGGGCTGCAGCCGATCCGCGACCTGGACACCATCCGCGGGTTTTTCAGCGGACTTGGTCCCACGGCGCTCTGCGATCTGCCGTGGGTGCCGATTTATCTCTTCATCGTCTACCTGCTGCATCCGGCGCTGGGGCTCTTTTCGCTGTGCGGAGCCCTGCTGCTCATTGCGCTTACCCTGCTCACGGAGCGCAGGACGCGTGAACCCACGTCGTCAGCCGTGAGCAGTGCTTCGGCACGCTTTGCATTCGGCGAGGAAGCCCGCCGCAACGCGGAAGTCATCCACGCCCTTGGCCTGGGTGACCGCATGCTGGCTCGCTGGGAGAAGCTGACCGCAAAGCACATCTCAGATCAGATGGTTGCGAACGATGCCGCGTCCGGTATCGGCAGCGTCTCGAAAGTCATGCGGCTTTTTCTTCAGTCCGGCATCCTAGGGCTGGGCGCGTGGCTGGTGATCAAGGGCGAGGTTTCGGCGGGCACGATTGTCGCCGCTTCGATCATCATGTCCCGCGGACTCTCTCCCGTGGAAACGGCCATCGCGCACTGGCGCGGGTTCGTTGCAGCCCGGCGATGTTCGACATGATGAAGCTCGGCGGCGAGCAGGCCGCACCGCTCGATCTGCCGAAGCCGCGCAAAAGTCTGACCGTCAAGAACCTCACCGTCGCCGCACCCGGCGATCGCAATGCGATCCTGAATGGCGTCAGTTTTTCGCTGAATGCCGGCGACGGCCTCGGCATCATTGGTCCCAGCGCATCCGGCAAATCGACACTGGCTCGGGCAATAACTGGCATATGGCAGCCTTTGACCCCGGCCGGAAGCGTAAGACTCGATGGCGCCTCTCTGGACCAGTGGACGCCGGAATCTCTCGGCCGCCACATCGGCTACCTGCCGCAGGAAGTCGATCTGTTCGCAGGATCGGTCGCCGATAACATCTCGCGGTTCGACCCCAATGCGACGAGCGAACTGATCGTAAAGGCGGCCGAAGCCGCAGGCGTCCACGACATGCTCGTAGGGCTGCCCGACGGCTATCAGACCATGATCGGCGAAGGCGGCGTCGGGCTGTCAGCCGGCCAGCGCCAGCGCATTGCGCTCGCCCGTGCTCTCTACGGCGATCCCTTCCTTGTCGTACTCGACGAGCCAAACTCGAATCTCGATACCGCCGGCGACAACGCCCTTACCGGTGCCATTCAATCGGTGCGCGCCCGGGGAGGCATTGCAATCGTGATCGCTCACCGGCCCTCGGCGCTCGCGGCCGTGGACAAGGTTCTTGCGATGGCGCGCGGGCAGGTTGCCGCGTTCGGCTCCAAGGAAGAAGTCTTGAAGGACGTGCTCCGGCAGCCGGTCACGCGTGCCGCCCAAGGACAGCCGTCCGACGCGGCCGCCGTACAGGGTACTGGGACCGGTGAGCCATCACAATCAAAGGGCAGACCGTTGGCAGCCGAACACTCGCGCGACCGCCGCGTGATCAGGCCGACGGCCTCACTGCGGCCCGTCCCATCCGTTTCGACGCCGCCAATGGCTGCATCGGTCACGCTCGACGCCGGTCAGTTGCCCGTAAGTGTTCAGAATGCGCTTGCCAAGTCTTCGTGCGAAACCGGAGGCGTACAATGAGCCCGGTGTCCAGCAATCCTTATCAGGTCAACGCCAACGTTGCTCGCTACGTGGCCGCCGGCCTTGCGATTGTCTTCCTGCTTATCGGCGTCCTCGGCGTCTGGGCGGCGACCACAAACATTTCGGGTGCGGTGGTCAGCTCCGGCCTCGTCGTCGTCGAATCGAATGTCAAAAAGGTACAGCATCAGACCGGCGGGATCGTCGGGGACATCAAGGTCAAAAACGGCTCGCAGGTGAAGGCGGGCGATCTTCTGATCCGTCTCGACGAGACGTTGACTCGGACCAATTCCCAGATGATTTCCAAGCAGCTCGACCAGCTGGAAATGCGTGAAGCCCGCCTCAAGGCGGAGCGCGACGACGCATCAGACATCACGATTCCCGAGGCCCTGGCGCAACGCGGCTCGGAACCGAACGTGGCTGAAATCATACACGGAGAGGAGAGCTTGTTCCGCTCGCGGCGGACCTCGCGCGACGGTCAGGTTGCTCAGTTGAAGGAACGGATTGGGCAGCTCGGCGAAGAGGCGCGAGGCATCTCCGCCCAGATGGCTGCCAAGTCCCGCGAAATCAAACTTATCTCGGAGGAGTTGGAAGGGCTCGCCGGGCTCGAGGCCAAACAGCTCGTCACCACGAGCAAGATCGCTGCGCTCAAGCGCGAAAAGGCGCGGCTCGAAGGTGAACTTGGCCAATACGAGGCCGGGCTCGCCCAGACGAACGGCCGGAAGACCGAAGTCAGCCTGCAGATCGCCCGTCTCGATCAGGATTTGAAGACCGACGTCGTCAAAGAACTTCGGGAAGCGCAGACCAAGATTGCTGAACTGACCGAACGTAAAATCGCCGCGGAAGATCAACTCCGCAGGGTTGACATCCGCGCGCCGCAGGATGGCACGGTGCATCAGCTGTCCGTGTTCACGGTCGGCGGCGTGGTAGAACCGGGCGAGCCGATCATGCTGATCGTACCGCAGAACGACCGGCTTTTAGTCGAGGCCCGGATCAAGCCTTCGGATATCGACCAGGTTCACACCGGGCGGCAAGCCCGGCTCCGGTTCGGCACCTTTGACCAGCAAACGACCCCGCAGATTGGTGCCGAAGTGATCGGGATATCGCCGGATCTGTCCCGTGATCCGACCACCGGGGAAAGCTACTTCACCGCCAGAATGGCCATTCCGGAGATCGAACTCAAAAAGCTCGGATCGAACACGCTTCAGCCCGGCATGCCTGTCGAAGTCCACATCACGACGCAGGACCGGACCGCGCTTTCCTATCTGGTCAAGCCCATCGCCGATCAGGTGAACCGCTCGTTCCGGGAACGTTGATCGTTCCCCGGCGGTGCGGCCGGACAACGCGCCTCTGACGCCGCCACTGCGAGCGGCGCAGGCTTGCATGTGCGAACCAAAGCCGCACCACAATCCAAGTGGCTGGATCAACATCGAGCTTGGCGATTGCGACTTTAGTCGACATATTCGCCGCCGATCGCCGATCCACGCTGCCACATGGGGCATGACCCGCCCCGGCAGTTAACCTTCCACCCCGCATAAGAAACTTCAGCCGAGGGACCTGCCGTGACCGTGAAGACCGACATCGAGATCGCCCGCGAAGCCAGCATGAAGCCGATTACGGAGGTGGCCCACAAGGTCGGCATTCCGTCCGATGCCCTGCTTCAGTACGGTCCGACCAAGGCGAAGGTGACCGCGGACTTCATCGACAGCCTCAAGTCGAGGCCGGAAGGCAAGCTGATCCTGGTCACTGCGATCAACCCAACGCCCGCAGGCGAAGGCAAGACGACGACGACAGTCGGTCTGGGAGATGGTCTCAACCGGATCGGCAAGAAGGCCATCATGGCGCTCCGCGAGCCGTCGCTGGGTCCATGCTTCGGCGTCAAGGGCGGCGCCGCCGGCGGCGGGTACGCCCAGGTGGTGCCGATGGAAGACATCAACCTGCATTTCACTGGCGACTTCCATGCCATCACGTCGGCGCACAATCTCCTGTCCGCGCTGATCGACAACCACATCTATTGGGGCAACAGCCTCGGTATCGACAGCCGCCGCGTAGAGTGGCGGCGCGTGCTCGACATGAACGACCGCGCACTGCGATCGATCGTCAATTCTCTGGGCGGCGTTTCCAACGGCTTCCCGCGCGAGGACGGTTTCGACATCACGGTCGCTTCGGAAGTCATGGCGATCCTCTGCCTATCCAGCGACCTCAAGGATCTGGAGAAGCGTCTCGGCAACATTATCGTCGCCTATACGCGCGACAAGAAGCCGATCCGCGCGCGTGACGTGAAGGCCGATGGTGCCATGACCGTTCTGCTAAAGGATGCGCTGATGCCGAACCTGGTGCAGACGCTGGAGAACAATCCGGTCTTCATCCACGGCGGACCGTTCGCAAACATCGCGCATGGCTGCAATTCC
>JALOTA010000056.1 GCA_025458125.1 Hyphomicrobium sp. | reverse complement strand
CAAGGAAAAGATGCCGCTCGTCCATATCTCTGGCGGCATTTCCAATTTGTCCTTCTCGTTTCGCGGCAACGAGCCCGTGCGCGAGGCCATGCACTCCGTATTCCTCTATCACGCCATCAAGGCGGGTATGGACATGGGGATCGTCAATGCCGGTCAGCTCGCCGTCTACGACGACATACCTGCCGAACTGCGCGACCTTTGCGAAGACGTGATCCTCAATCGCCGGCCGGACGGAACGGACAGGCTTCTCGAAGCGGCGCCCCGATTCAAGGGAGACGGCGCAAAGAAGGTTGAGTCCACGGCATTACCGATTTCATCGAAGCCGACACCGAGGAAGCCCGCCTGAAAGTCGATAAGCCTCTGCACGTCATCGAGGGGCCGCTGATGGCCGGCATGAACGTCGTCGGAGACCTGTTCGGCGCGGGCAAAATGTTTCTGCCGCAGGTTGTGAAGTCAGCCCGCGTGATGAAGCAGGCCGTCGCCTATCTTCAGCCCTTTCTTGAGGCCGAAAAGCAGGCTTCCGGCCTCGATGCCATGCCCGCTGCCGGCAAGATACTGATGGCGACAGTCAAGGGAGACGTCCACGACATCGGCAAGAACATCGTCGGCGTCGTGCTCCAGTGCAACAACTACGAAGTGATCGATCTGGGCGTCATGGTGCCCGCGGCCCGGATTCTCGAAACCGCCAAGAAGGAGAAGGTCGACATCATCGGGCTGTCGGGGCTGATCACGCCTTCGCTCGACGAGATGTGCTTCGTCGCCGCCGAAATGGAGCGCGAGGGGTTCAACATTCCTCTCCTCATTGGTGGCGCCACGACCAGCCGCGTCCATACCGCCGTGAAGATCGCGCCGAACTACAACCGCGGTCAGGCCGTCTATGTTCTCGATGCAAGCCGCGCCGTCGGCGTCGTTTCCAACCTCTTGTCGGAAACGGAGAAGGAGAAATTCGTCTCTACGACACGGGCTGAATATCAGAAGGTACGCGAGGCGCATCTCGCCAACGAGGCGCGCAAGAACCGCATCCCTCTCTCCGCAGCCCGCGCCAACGCCTTTAAGATCGACTGGAAACTCTACAACCCGCCCAAACCAGCGTTCATGGGCCCGCGCGCCTATTCTGCCTACGATCTGTCTGAACTGGTTGCCTACATCGACTGGACCCCGTTCTTCCAGACCTGGGAGCTTGCCGGCCGCTATCCGCAAATTCTCTCCGACAACAAGGTCGGCGCTGAGGCCAAGAAGCTGTTTGACGACGCGCAGGTGATGCTGAAACGCATGGTCGCGGAAAAATGGCTGACGGCCAACGCGGTGGTCGGATTCTGGCCGGCCAACAGTATAGGCGACGATATCGAGCTCTATACCGGCGAGCCGCGTCACTCCAAAATCGCGACGCTGCACACACTACGCCAGCAGATCGCCCGTGACCCGGCCCGCGATCGCGCGCATACCGCCTTGGCCGATTTCATTGCACCGAAGGAGACAGGGCTCGCCGACTACATTGGCGGCTTCGCCGTCACCACCGGCATCGGCGAGGAGGAAGCGCTGAAGACTTACATCGCTGAAACCGACGACTATGGCCGCATCCTTCTCAAGGCGTTGGCCGACCGCCTCGCGGAAGCCTTCGCCGAACGCATGCACGAGCGCGTGCGCAAGGAACTGTGGGGCTACGCCAGGTCGGAAAAGCTGACCGCCGAGGAATTGATCCTCGAGAAGTACCACGGCATTCGCCCCGCACCCGGCTATCCAGCGCAGCCCGATCACACCGAGAAGGCAACGTTGTGGAAGCTCATGGATGTGCCGAGGAATACCGGCATCAAGCTGACCGAGAGCTATGCCATGTGGCCCGGCGCATCGGTGTCCGGTCTCTACTTCGCGCACCCGGAAAGCCACTACTTTGGCGTCGGCAAGGTCGAACGCGATCAGGTGGAAGACTATGCGTTGCGCAAAGGCTGGACGGTCGAGGAATGCGAGCGCTGGCTGGCGCCCGTGTTGAACTACGATGCGGCTGCCGCGCGTGCGAAGGTGGCCTGAGCCTCCCGGAATCCCGCGTCCGATACCGTTGTTTTCCCGTCATGTCCCCCGTGCTAGCGTCCGCGTGTGCGGGGCGACTCGCAGGGGGTTAACCAGCGCGGGCGAATGGGGGACACGAGATGCTGGGTCGATTGGTGTTACTGCTCTTGCAGATTGCGGGAGGATACTTTCTGGGAAAGATCGCCATGGGGTACATCCCCGTCAGTGGCGATCTCGCCCTGTTCGTCTACGCGGTCGTGGTTTCGGTCATTATCTACCTGATCGGCGTCGTCGCGGCGCAGATCATCAAGGATGTCTCGACGCCGTCCGCCCACGCGTTGTCCTCGTCGCTCGTACTGGCGCTTATATTCGCCGCCATATGGATCTTCGTTCCGCCGCTGGTGCCGGACATTCCCTGGAGCAAGGTGCCTGATCGCTGGGCCGTTCTCATCGGCGCGGTGCTCGGCTACTTCGCCAAACGCTGATCGGACGTCGCGGCATGAAAAAAGCGCAGGAAGGAGATCCTTCCTGCGCTTCTCTCTATGGGATGTCCGATGATGCTCGTCCGGGCGCCTCTGCGTATCAGAAGTAACCCAGGCAGATGGCCGCTATGAAGCCGAACGAAAGGCATGCGGCGATGACATTGAGCGGTATCGCGAGACCCATATTGCCTCCCTAGACGTTCGCCGTCTGGCCAGAACGCGTGTGTACCCACTCTTGTTCCACGACCACCGTTTCTTTTCGTCGAGCAGGCAGGACTCCTGCTTGCCGCCAAATAGAAAAGGCAAAACGCCCGGGCGCAACCAAAAAAGATTCCGCGCCGCGAAAGAACGCCGGGAGTTCAAGGGTCTTGACTTGCGCACGATCAAGGCGAGGGCGTGCGTGGGTCAACGCCGGTGCCACGCGTGGGCCGGTAACGTTCCGCCCCGGTTCAGCCGATGGGAAAAGGGCTTGCGACACCCGTCGCACGGCGCCGGCCGGGCACCGGTCGCGATCGCCTGCGGCAGCTTGGCTGCGCTGTGCACCGCCACATCGATTTCTGGGTAATGCGGGCCAACGGGCTCAGAGACGGCGCCTCATGAGGACCTCGGACGTGCCTGAGGCGACGAGGTCGGCGATCTCTCCCGTCTTTTCGAAGCCGTTGGCCGCATAGAAGCGCAGTGCGCCGGCGTTGAAGTTCGACGCGAGAACCCAGACGTTGTGCTCCCCGTGCCGCTTTGCCTCGTGCGCGAGCCAGGCGAGAAAGGCGCTCCCCAGTTTCCGCTTCTGGTAGCTTGGAAGCACGCCAAGGAACTGCACGTAGGGACCGCGCAACCAGTTGAGACGCACTCCGGCAACCGCCGCGACCTCGCCGCCCACCATGATGGCATATCGCGGCGCGCTCTTTTCCAGTGTGCCCAGATACCCGGATATGGCCTCTGCCGGGTACCCGAGCCGCGCCCACGGGTCGATGCCTGCAAACACCGGACCAAGCCGTTGTGGTTCGCCCGGCGGAAGGGCACGCAACGAAACTTCGCCCCGGCCGCCGCCGAAGAGTTCCGTGTCGTAGCGTTCAACGGGAGGGGGCGGTTGGCTCATGAGTGGTCTCCGCGGGCTTGGCGTCCTTGGCCTTTTCACGCGCGCGCGGGACGAAGAACTGATCGTATTTGTCCGTATCACCGGGGCGTGTGCTGTAGCACGTGGCGGAAATTTCTGGCGTTCCTTGGGCGAGAAGCTCCGTCACGGTGACGAATTCGAAGCCCTTGGCCTTCAACTTAGGGAGAGCAACCTTCAAGGCCTCCGCCGTATGAAACCCGCGGCCGTTGGCATGGCCGATGAGGATCGAACCCGGTTTCGCCCTCAGAATCGCCGCAGCGATGGCCTCTGACGATTGCGCCGGCACGGGGTCGCCTGTCGATATATCCCATTGAATAGCGAGCAAGCCCGCGTCGTTGACGGCGTCGAGCGCAGCCTTGTTGCAGGCGCCGAAGGGAAACCGGAAAAGACCCATACGCTCCGGTATGCTCTGGAAGCCATCATCGCCGCGCACGCATTGTGTGTTGCCGAATGCAGCCCGCTCATTCTCGTAGGCGCGTTGCGGCCCCTCGATCTCCTCCTTGAGAGCATTGCCAGAGAGAAGGCGCAGGTTTCGATGCGCTTCGGCGTGATTGGCCAGTTCGAATAGAGGATCGGCCATAATCTGACGGGTGCGTTCCTGATGCGACCGCATCCACTTTCCACCCGCGAAGAACGTCGCCTTGGCGCCATTCGTCCGCAGCGTATCGATCAGTTCCGCATCATAACCAGCGACCTCGCCAGTCAGTTCGCACAGGTCGAACGTCAAGGCGATCAGCTTCTTGCCCGCGGGCAACTTCACGCGCCGGATCGCGCCGCGCCACTCCGGCGGCACCGGCGCGTATGGCGCCAATGTCATCGCCGCTGGAGCGGCGTCGAACGTCCGGACGCTCTTCCGGATTGTCTTTTCCGCCGCAGCGCCGGTCAGCAGGGTAGGGGACCAGCATCGATCGCGTAGGGCGGCACGATCGGCAGCCTGTGCGCCGGCGGCCACCAATGCCGCCAGGATGAGGAGCGCGGCCCGGCCGATCATCCCCGTCATCGCCCCTTGAATTCCGGCTTACGCTTTTCGGCGAACGCCTTGCGGCCTTCCGCATAGTCTGCGCTGTCAAAACACTGTTTCACCAACTGCTCCAGGCGGCCGATATCCGCCGTCTCAGGCTTCGCGGTGAGTTCGTCGATGGCTTCCTTCGCCGCGCGAATCGTCATGGGGGCATTTCCCGCAATCGTTTCGGCGAGCGATCGTGTTTCGGCACTGAGTTGCTCGGCGGGATGGACTCGATTGACGAGGCCCATGCTCAGAGCCTCGGCAGCGCTGAACCGGCGGCCCGTAAATAGCATCTCTTTCACGGATGCGGGCGGAGCCAGAGTGAGCAGGGTGCGGACCCACCTCGGATGATAGCCAAGGCCAAGCTTGGCGGCGGGAATGGCGAAACTGGCGGCCTCGTTCGCAATCCGCAGGTCGCAGCAGGCCGCGATACCAAGCCCTCCGCCCAGGCAGAAGCCTTCGATCATGGCGACCGTCGGTTTACCGGCAGCGAGCAGGGCTTCGAAAGCAGCGTGATTGAGGGCGTCATAAGCCTTGACCGCGTCCCCGGTGCGGGCGCTTTCGAACTCCGAGATGTCCGCTCCCGCCGAGAACGCCTTCCCGCCCGCTCCCTTGAGAACGATGACGCGCATGGCGGCGTCGGCTTCCGCCTGCGACAGCAGGCGGGGCAAGGCCGCCCACATGGCCGAGGTCAGCGCGTTCAGCCGCGCCGGATTGTCGAGGACGAGATAAGCGATCCCGCCGTCCCTCTCCAACCGCAGTTCGGGTGTCGTTTCGCCGGCCATGTCGCTTCCTTCCCGCGCTCTTCCCGCACGGCTTCTAGGCCCGGACCGGTCGCGAAACAACGCTGCGTCTGGTCGCGAGGCCTTCATCCCATTTCGTGAATGAGCTACAACCCGAAATCCGCCCGGGCACTAATTCCCTTTGTTCGTCCGGAGGTTTAGATTGACGCTGAGGGCTTGTCCGGATACCCGGTGCGGCCTCGCGTGCCGCGATCGCTGCGGCGCAGGAAGGCCGAGTTCTAAGGACCCGTTCCATCATGTCCGCGCCACGCACCCAGAAAGCCGACGGCCCGCCTTCGCGCACGGGCGCGAGATCCAAGGCGAAGGGGTCGGCCCAGCTATCTGCGGCCGATCCGGTTTGGAATCAGCTGCTGCAGGAAGCCGAAGAAGCCATGGCCGGCGAACCGGCGCTGACGGGCTTCATCTTCGCCACCGTCGTCAATCATTCGCGCCTCGAGGACGCCATCGCGCATCGCGTGGCCCAGCGTCTCGACCACGCGGACGTCGATGCCGGGCTTATTCTTCAGACCTTCAAGGATGTGCTCGACAGCCAGCCCGATCTGTCACTTGCCATCCGGGCGGACCTCGCCGCCGTCTTGGATCGTGATCCCGCATGCAATCGCTATCTGGAACCGCTGCTCTATTTCAAAGGCTTTCACGCGCTGGTCACCTACCGCTTTGCCCATGAGCTATGGCGGCAGGGGCGGAGGGATTTCTCGCTTTACCTTCAGAGCCAGTCGTCAAAGATTTTCGCGACCGACATTCATCCCGCCGCGCGCTTCGGCCGGGGCATCATGCTCGATCACGCGACCGGCTTCGTGGTCGGTGAAACGGCCGTTGTCGGCGACAACTGCTCGTTCCTGCATGCCGTGACGCTTGGCGGCAGCGGCAAGGCTACCGGCGACCGCCATCCCAAGATCGGATCGGGCGTGCTGATCGGAGCGGGCGCCAAGGTCCTCGGCAACATCCACGTCGGGAACTGCGCGCTGATCGCGGCCGGCAGTGTCGTCCTGCAGGACGTACCTCCGAACATGACGGTTGCGGGCGTGCCCGCGCGTGTCGTCGGTCGTGTTGCCTGCGCCGAACCTGCCCGCAGCATGGATCAAATGGTGCTGCCGACCGACTACCACGGTCCTGATGATTACGGCATGCTCTGACGGCGTGCCGCCTGCACGCTGCATTCCCCCTTCGAGGCAACTGGAGACGTGACGTGAAAAAAGAAGAAATCGCGAAGGTGGAGTCCTATCTCAGAAAGACCTTCGGCACGAAGAACCTCAGTGTGCGGGCGCGTCCCAAGAAGGACGACAGTGCGGAAGTCTACATCGGCGACGATTTTGTTGCGGTGCTGTTCCGCGAGGAAGAAGACGGCGAGTTGTCCTACCAGTTTCAGATGGCCATTCTGGACGTGGATCTGGAAGAAGCCTGATCGGCACGAAGCAGGGGAGCAATCCGCTTGATCTACCGTCTTGCAGATCAGAGCGTCGTGACGCCCGGCGATGACCGCGCCTGGGTAGCGCCAGGTGCCGTCGTGCTCGGCAAGGTGGAACTGTGTGAGGACGCAAGCGTCTGGTTCGGCGCTGTCCTGCGCGGGGACAACGAGCTGATCCGTGTCGGTGCCCGTTCCAACGTGCAGGATGGTTGCGTGCTGCACACCGACCCCGGCTTCGCGCTCACTATCGGCGAAGACTGCACCATCGGCCACATGGTCATGCTGCACGGATGCACGGTCGGCAACGGCAGTCTTGTCGGCATCGGCTCTATCGTTTTGAACGGAGCCGTGATCGGGGAGGGCTCACTGGTCGGTGCCAACACGCTCATCACGGAAGGCAAGGTTTTTCCGCCCCGTTCGATGATCCTGGGCTCACCTGGAAAGCTCGTGCGCGAATTGTCGGTCGAAGAAAGTGAACGTCTGAAAGCGAGCGCCGGTCGCTACGTCGCCAACTGGAAGCGGTACAGAGACAGCCTGGCTCCCCAGGCCTGACCCCGCCGGACGGTCCGGCTTTTACAGGCACAGATTTTTGGCGACCGATCGGCGTGCGCCGGACGCATGTCTTTGAGGATGCAAGTGGGCCGACGGCCTAGCGGCCATCCTGCACGCCCGCCAGAGAGCCCGGTGCGCTGTCGTCCTGCGGGTCGAGCGACACCCAGACCTTGGGGTCGAGATAGGATTGCCGCATCACGAACTGGTAGCTCGACCGCGACCACAGCCGGACGTCGTCACTCTTGTTATCGAGAACGAAATCGCCCTGGCTCGTCCGTGCTGTCAGAACCGCATGGCCTTCACCCTTTTCGTCACGAACGACGGTGAGCAGAAGCGAACTGGAAGGCCATCCGCGTTCGATCAGGATCTTCTGCTTCAAGAGGGCATAATCTTCGCAGTCGCCGCGCTTGCCCGGCAGCGTCCAGTACTCGCTGACGCCATAGATCTCGTTGTCCGTGGCGGGTTCCACCGAGCGGTTCACGAGGCGGTTCACTTCGTCAAGGTCACTGAGGCTCTGAGGGGTCGCTTCGAAGCGACTGCCGCTGCCGCGCTGCGCGCACAACTGCGGAGACTGCTCACAAAACCGCACGAAACCGTACGGCGGCTGCGAAGATCCGAAAACCCGCATGAACGCCGTCCGCTCGGCAAACGTAGCTTTCGCGACCGTTTGAGCCGAAGCCGGAGCGGTAAGAACGGCGCCTAACGCAGCGCCAGCGACTATGACTGAAACGCACTTCATTCGAGAACCCCGTACTGAACGCTAAAACTTAGCGTAAATTCCTTTTCGTTCTCTGAACGCCGAACACGGCTGCCGGTAAAACACTTCCCTAGCCCCGCGTTCCGTGCCCGTCTTTTTGTTTCCGCTCCGCTCATACGGCCGTGCATTCAGCTGAAATGCCGCCGTAAAGCCTCTGGTTCCTGGATGTCGATGAACTGAACCCCGATGCCGTGGTCATGGTGGCGCACGACGCGTCCGCGCAGACGGCCAAGTGTGAGGCCACTGCCGAAAGAAGGGCGTTTGTCTGTCTTCAGGGAGGCGCCGGAGATGGAAACGTCGACAACCTCGCAGTCGAACGTCTCGCCGCTGTCGAGCACAACCGTCTTCGTTCGCTCGGCGCCCGGGAAACGCTCGTGGCGCCGCTCTACCCCGCTCAGCGTGTCGCGGTTAATAAGCCATGTCAGCTGCGCGGCGAGCTTTTCACGTTTGTGGGCAGTGATCTTGAACTGCATGGCAAACCCGCCATCGAACAGCCGGACGACCGAGCCTTCCAGCCCTCCGATGTAGTCGAAGTAGACGATGATGCGTTCGCCTTCCTCGACGGCAACGGGCGCGCTGATCGCAGCGCCGCCGACCGATATGTCGTTCAGCTTGCAAGGGTATTCGTGGCGGTTCGCGCGCATGAAGCGGCCGAGCAGCGTGAGATGCACGCGCTTGTGGCGGCGCTGGTCGAATATCGGCTGAGGCTCGCCAGCCGCAGGGTCCATCGCGGCACGATAAGCATTCGTCATGAGCGTTGCCCGATTGGGATAGTCCGGCAAGGACTGAGGCCCGGCGATATGCACCAAGCTCAGCCTGCGGAACTATGGCTCACGGATCCTTAATGAATGGCTAAAGCGGCAGTGTTATCGGGACAGCGCCAAGGTCAGGGTTTGGCCTCGGAAGCGCCGCTGAGGCCGCCTTCGAAGACACGGAACTGCCGACGGTCGGAGCGCACGATACTCGCGTGGCGAAGGCGGGCTTCGAAGGGAGCCTGCCGCTCACACGCCGGGGCCTCTGTTCGTGCCTCGCCGGCCGGCCAGACAATTTCGTGCGACAGGATCGATATGGCGGCGATCGGTTCGAACCCCAGCCAGGCCGGGCTGTCCAGCGGCACAAGGCTCCCGAGAAAGCGGTCGGCGAAAGGTTGGAGATGGAGGAGGGGGAGAAGAGCCATTTCGGCTGTCACAAACCGGCCCGATGCCGTCTCTGCTTGAACCAGCAAAAGGACACAGCCGCCCTTGACCGAGACGGAATTCATTAAAGAGCCCAGCATCTCGCGGTCCGCTTGGGGCCATTCAGAGAGGAAGTTGTGGCCTCTGAACTCCCTCTTGAAGCGCGCGCAGACGCGCGTACCGGCAATCCTGAACGAAAATGAGCCGGCATCCTCCCTCTGGAGAATAAACGTGTCTGGAAGCGTATCCCCCATCTGGCCCGGTTCGAGTTCGAACCGGCCGGGCGCCAGTCGGTCGCCTCTCAGGTCGTTCCAATACGTGAAGAGGCCCTGGGTCGCCGCGTGTCTCATTCTGAACAACCTGCTATTGCGTTGCTTCAATCAGTCGGCGTACGGCACCGGCCTGAACGAGCAACGCGACCTTCCAAGACGAGCGGTTCGCAGGTTTTGTGCCAGCAATGATCGTACCGGTAGGAGTACGGCGCGCGCCGACAGGAGTCCGGGCTGTGTGGCGCATCGCCCCGGCGCAGGTTTGGCAGTTGCCCGCAATATGCCGCCCCGCCATCGTGCTCGCCGCTATTCCCCTCCAGTCCAGTCCGCAACGAGGAGAGACGCTTGACACACTCCGGGGGTGACGGCCCCTCAGACAACGGTTCCTCGTCGCCGGCCAACGGGGCCGGCCGCGATGGTCCGTGGCAAGGCCCGCCGGCATCGCAGCCCGAGCCGATATTCAACGTTCCGCCCATGGTCCTGGCGCTTTTGGCGATTATGCTCGGCGTGATGGCTTGGCGTATGTTCCTTAGCGAATTCGCCGACACCGCTTTCGTCATCGCCTTGTCACTCATACCGGCCCGGCTCGACGGCCACGCTGCAGAGTTGCCGGGCGGGGACCTTGCTACCGTCACGCAGTTCATCACGCACATGTTTGTTCATGGCGATGGCATGCATCTCGCCTTCAACGCCGCCTCGCTGCTTGCTTTCGGCGGTGCACTCGAAAAGCGGATTGGGCCTTGGCGCTTGTTGCTGTTTTTTCTCGGATGCGGCTTCGCAGGTGCAATGACATTTATACTTCTCAATCCGGGCTTGATGGCTCCAATGATCGGTGCTTCGGGCGCAATCTCCGGACTAATGGGCGGATTGATGCGCCTTTTCTTTAGTGCAATGGAGATGCCCGGCGGCCTGCGCCGTCTGAGCGAGGCGCCGTCGAGCGTGCCTTTGATGCCGCTTTCTGTTGCGCTGCGGGATCGCCGTTTGCAGATCGTGACAGCGTCGTTTGTGGTCATGAACATCGCGGCTATGGTAGGCTTTGGCGACATCAACGCCACAAATGCCATCGCCTGGGAGGCCCATATCGGCGGATATATCGCCGGATTATGCCTGTTCGGGTTTTTTGATATTGCACCGCGTCATTCACAATCCGGCGAATACCCTATTGCTTGAGGCTTGAAACCCGCGCCTTTTTAGATCACGATTTGATCTAATTGATACGGCACCAGACGGGAGACGCTGTCATGAACGTTGCCACGATACTGAAGGCAAAGGGCCGCTCCGTCACAACAGCCCGGCCCGATCACACGTTGCAGGACGTTGCAGGTAAGCTCGCCGCCCGCAAGATCGGCGCGGTTGTCGTTGTCGGCGAGAACGGCGCCGTCGACGGCATCATTTCTGAGCGCGATGTGATCCGTGCGATTGCAGAGCGTGGCGTGGCGGCCCTCGATATGCCCGCCTCGCGTTTCATGACCCGCGATGTCGTGACCTGCAGCGAGACCAGCCTCGTCGACGAGACGATGGAAATGATGACTTCAGGCCGTTTCCGTCATCTGCCCGTCGTCGAAGATGGGGCGCTCGTTGGGATCATCTCGATCGGCGACGTCGTTAAGAACCACGTCGCGACCGTTGAGATGGAAGTGTCAGCCATGCGGAGTTACCTCGCGACCGGCTGACGACCGGGGACGCCACGTCTTTCGTAAAAGAGTTGGACCCTGCAGCGAAAGGGGCCGGTCAGCAGCCGGCTCCTTTTGCTTTTCAGGCGTGAGCCTGCATGCGCGTTTCCACATCGCGCCGCAGCTTCAGTTCGCGGGCGATGTCTTCGGCTTCCCGCCGTGCAGCCGCCTCGCCGCGCGCGATGCAGTCTTCGGCCCGGTGGAAGTCGAAGAGCCCGATGCCCTGCAAACGCGGACTGATCAGGGAATCCGGCGGGTCGCCGGCCAGCCGCGACCGGGCGATCCGGTCCTGCACGATGTTGAGTGCGTCGACCATGACGGTCGAGATGCCAGGGACGTTGTCGCCCCGTCCGAAGAGTTGCCGCGTCAGCAGCCAACGCGCACCCACGCTCGACTTTTCATTCACCAGCGAAGGTTCCCGTTCGGGGGTCTGATCGTTCTCCGCCTCTTGCACGATCGCATTGGCCGCGGCGGAACGGCTGGAGATGTCGTAATTCAGGTTCACGGCAATGACATAGCGCGCGCCGAGCGCGCGGCAGACCGACACCGGAATCGGATTGACCAGCGCCCCATCGAACAGCCAGCGGCCGTCTATTTTTACCGGCTTGAAGATGCCGGGCAGGGCATAGGACGCGCGGATCGCATCGACGAGACGGCCGCGTGAGAGCCATACTTCGTGACCCGAGCCGATCTCCGTCGCCACCGCCGTGAAGCGCCGGTCGAGATCCTCGATACGCCGGTCGCTCAGATGCCGTTCCAGCCGCTCGCACAGCTTCTGCCCCGAGATGAGGCCGGTCCCCGCGAGATTGAAATCGAGATAACCGAACACGCGGCGCTTGGTCAGGCTGCGCGCAAAATCTTCCAGGTCGTCGAGCCGGCCCGCGAGATGGCAACCGCCGACGACGGCGCCTATGGATGTTCCAACCACGATGTCGGGTTTGATTCCCGCTGCGATCAAGGCCCGCAGGACGCCGATGTGCGCCCAGCCCCGTGCCGCGCCGCCGCCAAGTGCCAATCCGATCTTCGCGCCTGCCATATGTGTTCTCCGACGTTCGCGGGAACTCGAAGGGGACGCAATGCCCGCGCCGCGCACCGTCAAGACGGCATCACAAGGATGCCAGGAGGAGATTAAAGACGCCCTAGAAGACTGGTAAAATGATTACTCACGACCGTTACGAAACAGTATCCGCTTGGAGAATAACGACGCTACGGCATTGCCAGCCGTTGCTGCACCGCGAAATAACGCATCAGCGCCGCAACAGGCGGCCGGGCTCATGGCTGCCCAATTCGACGATCCGGTAGAAGCAGGATCGCGCGCCGGTGTGACAGGCGACCTTGCCGCCTTCAACGCGGACTTTCATCCAGATGGCGTCTTGGTCGCAATCGACTCGCATTTCCTCGACCATCAGCAGATTGCCGCTTTCCTCGCCTTTCTTCCAGAGCCTTGCGCGTGAACGGCTCCAGAAATGCGCGACGCTCGTGTCGATCGTGCATCTGAGCGCCTCCGCATTCATCCAAGCGAACATCAGCACTTCACCCGACTGTGCATCCGTGGCTATCGCCGCAATGAGCCCGTTTGCGTCGAAGCGCGGGGTCAGCACATCGCTCGTTTCAACGGCGCCCGGCGGACCCGGTTGAGGGAAGAGGGCAGGTTTCGTATCCGGCATGTCGGTCTCCGCGCGGCGCGTCCGGCACGGGCATATCAAGTCCGGGCGAAGCCGCATATATATAGATACTGGAATATAGGTACTGGACGGCGCCCCGCCGAGGCCCGTAAGGACGAGACATGGCTGAGCTTGACGATATCTACAACACGAAGATCCTCGAACTCGCCGCCGCCATTCCGCGCGCGGGCCGCCTGGATAGCCCGGCAGGGCACGGTGAGGCGCATTCCAAGCTTTGCGGTTCGACGGTGTCGGTGGACATCAATCTCGATCCGGCGGGCGAGGTGATCACCGATTTCGCCCAGAATGTGAAAGCCTGCCTTCTTGGCCAGGCTTCCGCGTCCATCGCCGGCCGGGAAATCGTCGGTACGAGCGTGGCTGAGATCGACGAGGTCGCCGCCGTCATGCGGCGGATGCTGAAAGAGAACGGTCCGCCGCCCACAGGTCGCTGGTCTGATTTGGGCCTTCTCCAGCCGGTCCGCGATTATCGCCATCGCCACGCATCGACGCTGCTCGTGTTTGATGCCATCGAACGCGCCGTTGCCAATGCCCGCGGGCAAACGGCACCGGAGCGGCGCGCGGTCTGAGGCAGCAGCTGGACAACGACAGGACGGCCCCATGCCTGTGATCAAGGACCCGTCGCGCGTCACCGCACGGCGAACGACGATTTATCCCGCGCCGTTCGACCAGGGGTTCGAGAAGCGCGCCAAGCGCGCTCTGACCGGTTTGCTCGGCCTGACCCAGTTCGGCATGAACCTGACGACCCTCGAACCCGGCGCGCAGTCCTCTCACCGCCACTGGCACGCAACGGAGGACGAGGCGATCGTCGTTCTCGATGGGGTTCTCACATTAATCACCAACGCGGGCGAACAGAACCTCACGGCGGGTATGATCGCCGGTTTCCCCGCCGGCGTTCCGGATGGCCATCACCTCGTCAACCGCGGCACGCAACCGGCCACATACATCGAGATCGGCACCCGCGCATCCGAAGACGACGTGGTCTATTCCGACGTGGATATGCAGGCAAAAAAACGCGGCGGAATATTCTCCTTTGCGCGCAAGAACGGGGACCAGCTGCCGTGAGCCTGTCCCGGACGCTGCTCAAGGCCCCTGTTCACGTCTACCGGGCGACGCTGCGGCCTTGGATCGGCATGGAATGCCGGCACGCGCCGAGTTGCTCGGAATATGCTCTCGAGGCAATCGATCGCAATGGCGCCTGGAAGGGCTTCTGGTTGATGCTGTCCCGTCTGGCTCGCTGCCATCCCTGGGGCAGTCACGGTTGATGCTGTCCCGTCTGGCTCGCTGCCATCCCTGGGGCAGTCACGGCTACGACCCGGTGCCCGATCTCTCCCGAGAACACCATCCTCTCGCGCCATGGCGTTACGGGCGCTGGCGGATCACCTCTCAGAACCAAGAACCGACCTGAGCTTTCACTTCCCTTCACGCGGCGGCGGGGATGCTTTCAGGCGCCACCGGGACGACGGGCGCGGCGGGAAGGACGGCCTGAGCGATCTTTTGCACCTCGGGCGGCGAGTAGACTGTCTCGGTTCCGAGTTCCACCACGCTCGAACAGAAATCGACGAGCGCATCGAAGGCGCGCTGGGCGATGTACTCGAAGGCTTTCATTTCCCA
>JALOTA010000055.1 GCA_025458125.1 Hyphomicrobium sp. | reverse complement strand
GAACCGGCAGACAGTGGGACATCGGGGCGTAGCTCAGCCTGGTAGAGCATCTGCTTTGGGAGCAGAGGGTCGCGTGTTCGAATCATGTCGCCCCGACCATATTTCAATCTGCCGTCACATCGTCAGCCCGGATCAAGTCATGGCCGTCCGCATCTACAAGCCAGCGAAAACCGCAATGCAGTCGGGGGAAGGGCGCACGCGGGAGTGGATCCTTGAGTTCGAACCTGCCGCCGCGCGCCAGATCGATCCCTTGATGGGGTGGACGTCGTCGAGCGATACGCGTCAGCAGGTGAGGCTGGCGTTCGAGACGAAGGACGAAGCAATCGCCTATGCGACGCGGAATGGTCTGGCGTACACGGTCGTCGAGCCGACATCGAGAAAGCCGTTGCGGAAGGCCTACGCTGATAATTTCAAGTTCGGCCGCCCCGGCAACTGGACTCATTAGCCGGCCGGGGCGCTGCTTTCGTCATCGCGGGCGGGTGCCGTCTCAACCCGGCTTTGACCCCCGCTCCCAGACCGTGTAGCCACGTGTCACGCGCCCGTAGCTCAGTTGGATAGAGCACTCGCCTTCTAAGCGAGTGGCCGCTGGTTCGAATCCAGCCGGGCGCGCCAATCTCGGAGCATAGGGAACCTGCGGGCGAGAGTTTTGATATGCTGGCGATCGGACAACCGTAGCGGCACCCGTAGATACCGCTCCGAGACGGCGAGATTACGGGGCAGCGTTGCCGGCGTGCAACGGGGGTGCCGTTGGCTCTAAAGAGGCAATCGGTTAAAAATGCCGTCCCGGCTGCTTGCGAGACATTTTTCGACCGTCGTTGCATGTCTCTGTTCGCGGGGTGAGCCGGTGCGGCGCTGAACCAGAGTCCGGAGATTTCGCATGGCGCAATGGCGCGTCGTTGTTTTCCTGCTGCTTGCCGGTCTGGTGGCCCAGGTCCCGCCCGTGATGGCACAGTCCGAGTGGTCGGATCGCGGCCCCGTGTTCGGAAGCGACCAGCAGCAGAAGGCCGAGCAGGAAGAAGCCGAGCGCGCCGCCCGGCGGAAAACCTACGAGCCCGTCGTCTATCCCAAATACATGGAAGGTGGAGAGCGGCCGGACATCAAGCCCGCCGCTCCGCCCATCGTATACTTCGACCGCGCGGAAGAAGTGGGCTCCATCATCATCGATACGGAGGCGCGCAAGCTTTACTTCATCCTGCCCAACCGGCAGGCTTATGAGTATCCGATCTCGGTGGGTCGCGAGGGTTTCACCTGGACCGGCACCGAACGGATCAGCCGTATCGCCTCATGGCCCTCCTGGACGCCGCCTCCGGAAATGCGCGATCGCATTGCCGGCCTGCCGGTAACGGTCTCGGGCGGCATCAAGAACCCGCAGGGCGCGCGTGCACTCTATCTCGGCAATACGGTCTACCGCATTCACGGCACCAACAATGATCGCAGTGTGGGGCGCGCGAACTCCTCGGGTTGCTTCCGGCTGACGAACGAGCACGTCATCCATCTCGCCTCCATCGCCAAGGTCGGCGCAAAGGTGCGCGTGATGCAGACGTATGCCGGCGGCGTCAGCCCCAATGCGCCATTGTCGTCGCTGTTTGATTTCGGGCTTTTCGGTTCCGATCCCGCGAAGCCTGCGGCCAAGCCGGCGAAGACGAAAAAGCCGGCGGCCAAGAAACCGGCTGCGACCTCACCGGCTTCGGCGTCTGCGTCGCAGGCGCCCGCTGCTCAGGCGCCCGCTGCTCAGGCTCCGGCGGCGCCAGCTGCTGCCGCGAAGGCAGAAGACACGGGCGGCTCTGCATCCGCGGCCAAGACCGCCGCTCAGCAGTGAACGATACCGGCGTCAGTAGCGGACGTTCAGCGTCACGTTGAGGATATGATCGACTGTGTCTCCCGACGTCCGGTTCACGAGTTGGTTCATGTAGCCCGGCTCGAGCCTCATTCCGGGGCTCAAGGAGAGGCCGATCCCGGCGAAATTGCGCCAGCGGTCTAAACCGGCCTCGCCGGCCCAATCCGTATCGTTCAGGTTGAAGAAGACCTCCGACCAGCCGACGACGTCAAAGCCGGGTTGGTCTGTCGGGATGACGAGCCGCAACTGTTCGCGCAGGCGCCAGCTCGTTTCATCGTCCCGGAAGCGCTGTTCAAGCCGGGTCCGGTTGGAAAGAGTGAAAGCTCCCGGCCGCGTCAGAATCGGGAATGAAATCTGTTCCCAGATGCGGTTCTCGTAGGTGTCGGGGCCGTCAGTGGGCTCAGTCAACACGTACGCATAGCCCAGGGTGAGCTCAACGTCCTCCCAGACCTTGAAGCCGATCGACGGCCGCAGCAGCAGCTGGTTGAAACGGGACGCATCGTCGTCGAAGCGGGTTTGGACTTCCATGTATCCCGTCGTGCCGGGCCGAATCTCTGTCGACACGATGACCTGCTGCCAGGCCTCAAAGTCTTCGTCATTCGACTGGGCGTAATCCGCCAGAAGCGGCGCGACCATCAGAACCGCAATCAATCTCGAAAAATGCCGCATCGAGGCCGCCGACTTAGAAATTTAGCTTCAAGCATAAGTATTCATACGCGACTCGCAGGCTGAATAGCAGCGCCGCGAGGGGTTGCCGGACGTTTCGTACTCTGGGGCGATTCATACGATGCGCCGGCACCGGACGAGTTATGCGTTGAGGAGCGGCGCGGTCGCGATGTTCGGGCGGAGAGAGTGCAGCGACGCTTCCAAGTGCACGCATCGTTCCGCTGGTGCAGTGGCGTGTCAGCGTTCGCGAAATGCCTTTGTGATCTGGTCGGCGATAGGCTTCATGAGATAGGAGAGCGCCGTCCGGTCCGCTGTCCGGATCTGCACATCGACGGGAATGCCGGGCTGCATGCGATTGGCGCCTAGCTTTGCCAGTTCCGGATCAGGTAACTCGACCCGTGTCGTGAAGTAATGCTCGCCGGTGAGGCTGTCTCGCGACAGGTCGGGCGTCAGGCTGACAACAGTTCCCGTCATTTCCGGCGTCGTTTGCGTATCGAATGCCGCGAAGCGGATCTTTGCCTGCTGACCGACAAAGAGCTGATCGATATCGCGCGGGTTGACGCGGGCCTCGATGAGGAGCCGGTCATTTCCCGGAACGATGAGCATGATGGGGGCGCCGGGCTCGATCACTGCGCCTTTTGCGAACACCGTGAGCTGATGGACTGTGCCGGATTGGGGCGCGCGGATATCGATGCGCCGCAATTGGTCCTCGGCTGCGATGCGCCGCTCGCGCAATTCCGCGATTTTCGATTGGACGTCGCGCAATTCCTTGACGATCTCCGTCAGCAGGTCCTGTTCGATCCGGGCCAGCTGGAGCGCTGTTTCGGCTTTCCGGCCCGCCGATTGCGCCGCCGCGGCTTGGTATTGACCGAGTTCACCCTGCAGCCGCGCCTTTTCGCGTTTCAGTGCCGCGATCTTCGTGGTTGTCACGAGCTGCTTGGCCTCCAGCTCGGCGAGGCCTGCCAGTTCCTCGACGATCAACCCGATTTCGCTGCGCTTGGCTTCGATCTGCGCGGAGATGCCTTCAGCCTCCTTGCCGTATTGGAGCGCGCGCTCGGCAAGCTGCCGGCGCTGGCCGTCGATCGATCGTGCGCGGCTGAGCAGAAGGCTACCTTCGGCCCTGACGATTTCTACAATTGCGGCCTCCGATTGGCGACCGGCGAGCTGAGGGGGAATTGCAATTTCCGGACGTCCGTCCCGTTCCGACTTGAGGCGCTCTTCGCGGACGGCGAGTTCGTCAATCTGCTGCGAAAGGACCTGCATATTCGAGCGTGTGACGGTCTCGTCGAGCCGGACGAGAAGGTCTCCCTCTTTTACCTCCGAGCCGTTCCGGACGAAGAGGTCTGCGATCACGCCGCCTGTGGGATGCTGGATTTTCTAGTCCGCCGAAGAGAAGGGCGACCGCCGCCGTGCCGCCTGCGATGTAGGGCGAGACAGGAGCGTCGACGCCGCGCGTGTTTCCGCTTCCGTTCATCATGTCTATGGGTTCGATGTTTATAACTTGGCCTCGGTGTCCGCCACGATCCGGAGACCTGGCGGTAGCGCCGTTGCAACGTTGGGTGCCGCTGGCGGCGGCTCCGGTCCGGCCGGGGGCTGCAGAACCTGCTTCAGAACCTCTGCTTTCGGACCAAAAGCGACGACGCTGCCCTTTGCGAGCACGAGAACCTTGTCGACAGCGGCGAGGGCAGAGGGACGATGGGCGATGGCGACGACGATGCCGCCTCGGGCTCGGATGCCTGCGATGGCTCGCGTGAGGGCCAGTTCGCCGGCTTCATCGAGATTGGAATTCGGCTCATCCAAGACGACCAGAAACGGATCGCCATAGAGTGCCCGTGCCAGGGCCACCCGCTGTGCCTGGCCGGCCGATAGTCCCTGGCCAGCATCTTCGATCGGAGTTTCATAGCCGGCGGGAAGCTGAACGATCATGTCGTGGGCGCCGGCGGCCTGGGCAGCGGCAATGACGGCTTCACTGCTCGCCGCGGGATCGAAGCGCGCGATGTTCTCGGCCACGGTTCCGGGCATAAGAGCCACGTTCTGCGGAAGGTAACCCAGATGGCGTCCGAGGTCGTCATCGTCCCACTGATCGATCGCAGCTCCATCGAGGCGGACGGTTCCGCCGAAGACATCCGGTTGCCAGATCCCCGCGATCGCGCGGGCCAGCGTCGACTTTCCGGCACCGCTTGGACCGATGATGCCTAATCCGTCGCCGGAGCGCAGTGAAAACGAGACGTTCTGCAGGATGTTCCGGGTGGTGCCTGGAGGAGCGATGAAGAGACCGCTGACCATCAGTGAATGGCGCGGTTCGGGCAATTGCACGCGCGATCCGGTCCTGTGGAGTGCGAGCCCATTGAAGAGGTCATCGAGCCTGTCGCGGGCCTGACGAGCCGAAACAAATCCGCGCCAGTGGGCGATTGCGGTTTCGATCGGGGCGAGGGCCCGGGACATCACGATGGAGCTGGCAATGATTGCACCGGCGGAGAGTTGTCCTTCGATGACGAGCCAGGCGCCCAGTCCGAGAATGCCGGACTGAAGAAAGAGGCGGAGCACCTTGGATGCGCTGCCCAGTCCCGCCGCTGCATCCGATGCGCGTAATTGATCGGCGACGTGTGTCGAGTTCATCTTCTCCCAGCGTTGTTGCATCCGCTGGTGCATGCCCAGGGCGTGAACGGCCTCGGCATTGCGGCGAACGTCCTCGGCAAAGGCCATGCGTCTGCCGCCGCTGCGCGAGGCGGACTGCACGGGACGCTGGGTTCGCCATTCCGTCAGGGCGGTCACGAAGATCAGCAACAGGGCGCTGGCAGTGGCGAAGACGCCGAGCAGGGGATGCAGAATGAAGATGATCCCAAGATAGAGCGGTATCCATGGCAGGTCGAACACTGCCGCGGGGCCCATGCCTGACAGGAAATTCCGGATCTGATCGAGATCGCGGACCGGCTGCAGTCCATCGAGCATGGGCCGTCCCCGTAGCGGCACGGCCTGGAGCGCCGCGAAGACGCGGTCGCGCATCTCGTTGTCGATCCGGACGCCGACGCGGGCCATGAGACGAACGCGCACCACATCCAGCACGCCGTTGATGAAGTAGAGAGCGCAGAGCAGAATCGTGAGCCCGACGAGGGTGGCGAGGCTTCCGGAGGGCAGAACGCGGTCATAGACCTGGAGCATGTAAAAGGCTCCGGTGAGCGCGAGCAGATTGATGACACCTGAGAAAACCGCCACGGCGAACAGGGTGGCGCCGTTGTGTCTGATGGCCTGGCGTAGAAGGCTCGTGGCCTTACGCTCGCGTCCCTCGAAGCGCATTTCTGATAAGCCCATTGTTAGGGCGTATACGCCTCATATCCGAGGCGCCGTCAAGGTCCCGTTGGAGAGCAGCGAACGCTACGTCCGGCTCGTTGCTGTTAAGCGACCGCCGGCCGGACCTTCGACATGTCGACGTCGATGTCGGCGGGGCGGCCTCGGTGGTCGGCGGCCAGAACAAGGTAAACGACAGGCAGGATCAGCAGCGTGAAGAGTGTGCCGATGGCCATGCCGCTGACCAGCATGATGCCGATGGAATTTCGGGCTTCGGCACCGGCTCCAGTGACGAACACCAACGGCAGGTGGCCGAAGACCGTCGCCGCTGTTGTCATCAGGATGGGGCGAAGGCGCGTCATGGACGCTTCGCGGATCGCCGCCGGTTTGGCATATCCCAGTTCCTGTAGCTCGTTGGCAAAGGACACCATGAGGATGCCGTTCTTGGCGATCAGTCCGACCAGAGTGATGAGGCCGATCTGGCTGTAGATATTGATTGTCGTGAAGCCGAGGAACGTGAACACCAGGGCCGCGGACAGCGCCAGAGGAACGGAGCCGAGTAGGACGACCAAGGGGTCGCGGAAGCTGCCGAATTGCGCTGCGAGGACCAGATAGATGAGTAGGACGGAGAAGCCGAGTGTTCCGGCGAGCGTGGTGCCTTCCTGGCGGATCTGCCGCGACTCCCCGGCGTAGTCGATCGTGTAATCGGACGGCAGGATCTGCTTTGCGGCGGCTTCGAGCGCATCGAGGCCTGCCGCCTTGGTGACGCCGGGCAGCACGCCGCCGTAGACTCGGAAGCTGTCGGCTTGCTGGAACCGGGCCAGCGTGCGCGGTGCCGTCGTCGTTTCAAGGGCCGCAAACGAGGAGATCGGAACCTGGCGCCCGGTGCGGGTGCGTACCTTGTAGTCGAGGAGCGTCGTGGCGGCGGCGCGTGCCGACTGCTCGACCTGCGGGATGACCTTGTAGGCGCGGCCTTCGCGCGTAAAGCGGTTCACGAAGTTGCCGGCAAGCAGGAAGCCGAGCTGCCGGCCGACATCTGCCAGATCGAGGCCGAGATCGGCCAACCGCTCGCGGTCGATGGAAACGCGGACCTGCGGGAGATCGATCTTGAGATCGGTATCGGCGAACATGAACTTGCCGCTGGCAAAGGCCGCTCCGACCAGTTGTTTTGCGTAGGAGGCCATCTGCTCCGGCGTGCCCGGTCCCTTGAGAACGAGTTCCACGTCGAAGTTGCCTGCGCCCGGCAGTGGCGGCGGCAGCACCGGGTAGATCTGTAGTTCCTTGATGCCTGAAACGCCGGCGAAGATTTGCGGCTGGATATCATGCGCGCTGCGTTCGCGATCGTGCCAGTTCTTGAAAAGGTATCCACCGAATCCGTTCGACGGGAACACGATCTCGAACATGGCGTCGAATTCGGGGAGCGCTTTGCCGACATCATACACCTTGTCCATGTGGCCAGACGTATAGGCCAACGAAGCGTCGGGCGCGGAATTGACGATAAGCAGCATGAAGCCTTCGTCTTCGACGGGGGCGAGTTCCTTGCCGGAGAACATGTAGAGCGGAATGGCCAGGATGCCGATGAAGACCGCGAACGTCAGAATTTGCTTCCTCAGGGGCAGAATGAAATCGAGCAACCGCCCGTATCCGGTGGCGAGACCCTCCATGTGCCGGTTGATGAAACGCGTATAGCGGCCTTCGTGCCCGCCTTCCGCGACAGTATAGGCGCTCATGATCGGCGAGAGTGTGATGGCGACGATGCCGGAAACGATCACGGCGGTGGCCAGAGTGAAGGCAAATTCCTTGAAAAGAACGCCTGTCAGTCCGGACAATAGGCCAATCGGCGCGTAAACCGCCGCCAGCGTGACCGTCATGGCGACGATGGGGCCAAAAAGCTGCCGCGAACTGACAAGTGCCGCTTCAATCCGGCTCATGCCGTCACGCATGTGCCGCGAAACGTTCTCGACCACGACGATGGCATCGTCGACGACGAGCCCCACCGACAACACGATGGCAAGGAGCGTCAGCAGATTGAGCGAGAAACCCATGGCCATCATGGCGGCCATCGCGCCGATGAGAGAAATGGGAATGGTGACGAGCGGCACGAGGGCGCTGCGCCAGGAGCCGAGAAATAGAAACACGATCAGGCCGACGATGCCGACTGTTTCGGCGAATGTCGTGAGGATTTCCTGTATGGAGTTTTCCATGTAGACGGCGCCGTCGTAGGCGAGGGCGATCTCCATCCCCTTGGGCAGACCGGACGTGATCGCTGCAATCTCCCGGCGCAGGTCGTGCGCGACTTTGATCTCGTTGGTTCCCGGCAGCGGCCAGACCGACAGGTAGACAGCATCCTTGCCGTTGTGGCGGACGTTGGAGATCTCCTCTTCGGCGCCTAGTTCGACACGCCCCAGATCGGCAATGCGGATGATGCGGTCCTGTTCCTCGCGCACGATCAGCCGTTCGAATTCGCCCGGATTTCGAAGGTCGGTGTCGGCCAGAAGATCGACCTGGATCTCGTCGCTCTTGGCCCGGCCGACGGCAGCAAGAAAGTTGTTGCGGCGCAGTGCCGCCTCTACGTCGCTCGCATTCAGGCCGAAGGCGGAGAGCCGTTCCGCGTCGAGCCAGATCCGCATGGCCTGCGGCCGCGCCCCTTCGAGTCCGACACGCTGCACGTTCGCGATTGTGCTGAGCCGCGGCTGGATGTTGCGAATGAGATAGTCGGTCACTTCGGCCGGGGTCATCTCCTGCGACGTGACGCTCACGTAGAACGTGGCATAGGGACGGTCGGCGCGCTGAACGTCGACGACGGGGCTCTCGATTTCGAGGGGCAGTTCGCTGCGGATCTGATCCAGACGGTTGCCGACCTCGGCAAGCGCCGTCGTGCTCGACTGATTGAGCTTGAGGCGCGCTGTCACGGTGCTGAGGCCCGGCACGCTCGAGGATTCCACGTAATCGATGCCGGTCAGCGAGGAAACAGCACGCTCGATGGGGGTCGTGACGAAGCCGCGGATGGTTTCAGCCGATGCGCCGACGTAAATGGTCGTGATGACGATGGAGGAGCTCTCGATGCGCGGATACTGCTGGACAGGCAATTGAGAAGCTGCCCGCAAGCCGATCAGAACAAGAGCCAGATTGAGAACGATGGCGATAACCGGCCTGCGGACGAAGATATCGAGGGCTCTCATTGGTGTCTCGACGCCTTCAGTTCATGGCGGCCGGGCCGAGCCCGTTGCCTTCCGGTTCCGGGGTGATCAGCAACCCATCGCGAAGCTTGAAAGATCCCGCCGCGGCGACGAGTTCGCCCGTAGTCAGTCCCTTCTCCACCACGATACTATCGCCGATGACGGCGCCGGTTTCGACGCGCCGCTCGCGGGCCCGGCTTTTTCCGTCCTTGGTTTCGATGACAAAGACGTGCTGCCCGGCGGGTGAGCGGCGAACGGCCGTGAGTGGAACCACGACATGCTTCTTTGCAACGGCCGTCGCCGCGATGACGTCGACGAAGGCGCCGGGACGCAGGACGGCGCCGAGACCCGCGCCCAGGGCGCGGAAGCGCACCGCGCGGCTGGCCGGATCGACGCTGTCGTCTTCGGCAAGAATTTCCACCTTGCGCTCTCCGCCCGGCAATGCCGGACTGGTCACCACCACTTCGTCACCGGGATGCAGCAAAGCGGCGGCTTCCTGGGGCAAGGCGAAATCGATGTAGACATCGTCGTCGACGCCCTGCAGGCGCACGATCAGGGTCCCGGCATCGAGGTAGGCGCCGGGCTGCAGATCGGTGATGCTGACGCGTGCCTTGAACGGCGCGACGATCCGCTTGCGATCGATGACAACCTTGAGACTTTCCGCCCGGGCAGTGGCTGCTGCGAAGTCCTCGCGCGACTTGTCAAACTCCTGGATCGAGAATGCAGGGCTGTTTCGCAATGCCTCACGGCGGTCCAGGTTGGCGCGGGCGAGCCTTGCTTCGGCTTCGGCGGCGGCCAGCGATGCCTTCTCCTGGCGATCGTCGAGTTGGATGAGGAGCTGGCCCTTTTCCACCGTCGCGCCGGAAGTAAAGCCCAGTTCTGCAACGAGGCCCGCGATCTCGTTGCGCAACTCGAGCTGCTGGCGGGCCACGACCGTGCCGATGGCCCGCGTCGACGGCGCCCAGACTGCTTCCGTGGCTCTCAGGGTGGCGACCGTCTCGCTCGGCTCGGGCCGCGCTGCTCCCGCCGCCATGCCGGCCAGAATTTCGCGGTACTTGTAGAAACCCAGGCCACCGGCCACGCCGCCCATCACGAGAATGAGCACGCCCCATGCCAGGATATTGCGACGCATATTCGACCTCAGTGTAGGGCTGCCGGCCACGCGCCCGCTCGCGTGGTCTGCCGCAGTCGCAACGGCCTGTCTTCGATAGGCCTGCCGGAGGAAATTGGCAATGGCGCCGGCGCTGTCACGGAGGTCACCTAAAGAGCCTTACGCCGCTGCCCCTGTCGCTGCGGCATGGATGATCAGCCCCGCCGGAGCCTCCAGCGTCCATGACACTCCATCGGACGGGTATTTGAGGGCCACGTCGGCCCCCAGTGCATAGGCGGCCATGTTGACCAGAACAGAATGGCCGAAGCCGCGCTGGTCCGGCTCAGTCACGGGCGGTCCGCCGCTTTCCTTCCAGAACATCTTGAACAGCGGTGGTGTCTGGCTCCGGTCAACCGACCATTCGACTGTCACATTGCCCGCCGGTGTGGACAGCGACCCGTATTTGCTCGCGTTGGTGACAAGTTCGTGCAGGGCAAGGCCGATAGCCTGGGCGGCTTCGGCCGTGAGACCGATGCTGGGGCCGCGGAATTGGATGCGTTTGGAAAAAAGATCTTTGAAGTGTGCGAGTTGCGATCGCACAAGCGCTCCGATCTCCACGGCCTGCCAATTGGCATTGACCAGAAGATCGTGACTGACGGCGAGGCTCTTCAGACGTTCGTTGAAGGCTGCAAGGAACTCATGGGGTTTCTGGTTACGTGCCGTCTGGATCGCGACCGCCTGGACAACGGCCAGCAGGTTCTTGGCGCGATGGGTCACTTCGGCGGAGAGAATCCGGTCGCGCTCTTCGGCCTGCTTGCGTTCGGTCACATCAGTAATCACGCCGAACGACCGAACCGGCTTGCCCGTACTGTCAATCGTTGTTCGGCCACGCACGGAGACCCATTTCCGTCTGCCGTTCCGGTCGATGACACGGTATTCGGACTGCTGTTCACTTCCGTCAGCCAGAGACTTCTTGAATGCGTCATCGACAGCCGCAAGGTCGTCGGGGTGGACATGGCCGAGCCAAGTCGCATAACCGGCTGTGATTTCGCCGGGCTCGAAGCCGATCATGCGAAAGGACTGGTCGTTCCAAACGTCTTTGCCGGTGCGCAGGTCGAGGTCCCAGACCGCCATGCCTGCCGCTTCGAGCGCAAGGCGAAGCCGCTCCTCGCTGGTGCTCAGGTTGGTTTCGATGAGCTTGCGGTCGGTGACATCCTGAATGACGCCGAACGCTCCAACGAGATGACCTGAGGCATCGTACTCAGGCTTGGAGTACTCGCGCATCCATCCCGTCCGTCCATTCACGATATAGCGATATTCGATATCGTAGGCTTCGCCGCGCAGCGCGCTCTTTCGGGTCTCCCCGACGCGGCGGCGGTCGGCTTCATCGACCATTGCAAGAAGCCGGTCATAGTCCAGGACCGCATCCGGCGCCTGACCAAGGAGTTCGAAGGTCTGCGCCGATCCCTTGAGTTGACCCGACGCGAAGTTCATACGCCAGTTCGCCACGCGGGCGATCGCCTGAGCGCGCTTCAGGTTATCCTTGCTTTCCCTAAGCTCGCGTTCGGCGGACACACGATCGCTGATGTCTTCGGAGATAACCGTGGCGCCACCGATCGAACCATCCGGTTCACGCCACGGAACCATTTCCCACCGCTCGATCAGCCGTTTCCCGTCTGCCAGCGTGATCTCTTGCTCGTCGCAGTGGACCGTTTCACCCGCGAGGGCACGCCGGTGCGCGGCGATGCAGCGCATCTGCCGGTCGAACATCGCGATTGCAACGGGGGCCTGCTCGATGAACAGGCGCGAATAGGCATCGCGATAGCTCTGTCGTTCTGCGATGAGCAGCCCGCGTTGCGCCCGCGCGAGAAGCTCTGTCATGACCGCCAGCAGAACGGCGGTCGACGCGAAGACGATCAGTTGGGCAAGGGCGATGGGCTCCTTGATGGCAATGAAGAAGGTATGAACGGCGGCGATGCTCAACAGGCCCGCGAAGAGACACCCACCGGCTCCGCCGCAAACAGCCGCGAGAATCACAGCTGCATGGAAGGGAATGTAAGATGGTTGATTGGCGAGAAATGGAAACAGCGTGGTGCGGGCAACGAAGGCGGCCGCAACGAAAAGTGCTGACAACGCGAGGCGGAACGCGAGCGGTTTTGCCCTCGATGATGCGATGAAGGCAACAACGCGCTCGATCAGCGGAGACGACCACACGCGCAGCACGCGATCATGCTGCGGCGTGGTCCCCTCGCTGCTAGGCGTCGGCATCATGGTCGATGTCGCGTTCGAACTCTTCGTCGCGCGCATAGCGGTCGTTTGTCCGGCCATTGCGCTTCACGCTCGGGGCAAGATCGGCAAGGTCGATGAACTGGTCCGCCTGGCGCCGGAGTTCGTCGGCAACGGCCGCTCCATTGTTCTTGAGCGTCGAAATGATCGTGACGCGCTTGCCGTTGCGCTGCAGTGTCGCCACGAGGTGACAAAAAGCGCTGTCGCTGGAGAACAGTACGACATGGTCCGCGTTGCGCGAGAAGTCGAGGGCATCGACCGCCAACTCGACCCGCATGTTGGTGTTGATGTGCTGGCGGCCGTCGGGCCCCGTACGCACTTTTGCGGCCTTGGTGACGAGGGTGAACCCGTTATAGTCGAGCCAGTCAACCAGCGGCTTGATGGTCGCGTGCTGATCCTGCTGCACCACCGTCGTGTAGTAGAAGGCACGCAGCAGGTGGCAGCGCTCCTGGAAAAAAGCCTTCAATTTCCGGAAATCGACGTCGATTCCAATCGAGCGGGAGATGCCGTGCAGGTCGGTGCCGTCGATGAATACCAGTGTTCGTTCATTGGGGTAGAAAGTCACGATCGTATCCCTGGTTGGTATGAATTTTTTGGATCCAGCAATTATGCGGCAGTCGAACCACCGGAATGCTGGATCAGCAGCTCAAAAAGCTGTCGGTGATCGACCGGCTTGTGCAGCGTCACCACGGCGAAATCTTCTGCATCGGTTGGCAGAGCTTGATAGGCCGTGATTATCGCAAATGGGATATGGCGCGATTTGAGCCGGTCGATCAAAGGATCTGAAAAGCAATCCTTGAGGTTCATATCCACGAGTGCGAAATCGATTTCGGATTTATCGAGAAGCCTGACGGCGGATGACGTTGCCGGCACCGGTCCGACAACGTGCGCTCCGCGTTCCTCAAGTAGAACTGCCAGCGTATCCGCCAGAAGCCAATCATCTTCCGCGATCAGTACCCGCATGCCTCTCAAGCAGTTGGGTCCGTCGTTGCCACGTCGCCCGATCATCGACACCTGCCTCGCTTCTGGCGAAACACCTATCACGCGATTGCGGCTCTCGCGACCTTGAATTTTGTAATGGTTGCGGACCGAACGGACGCACCCGCATGATTTTGGCTGGCGCGGATTGCGCAGACGTCTGAAGACTTCACCTGTGAAAAACAGCGCTATGGCGGCCGTGCAGCCGGGATTTAATTGAAGAAGTACGACAGCAGGCTCTGGTTCGGAGGGGCCTTGTATGGAGACATGGCGGACGCGACCTCGGTATAGAGCTGCGGTAGCCAAGACGGCTGGCCCTCGGCAATTGCCGGAATTTCCTTACTGCGAAAGTCTGTAGGCGCTATAACGAGCTTGATGTTCTTCAAGCCGGTTTCAGCCGCCAGCACGAACAGTTCCTCGGCGGCTTGGTCGCCGATAGCCAGGCATCCGACGGATGCGGCCTTGCCGTGAATCATGATGTCGCCGCCGAGGTCGCGCCGGCCATCGCGTTCGCCCATGCGGCGGTCGAATGCGTTTGGATAGGATACGCGCAGAGCCACGTGATAGCGGCTGTTCGGGTTGAGGAACGAAATCCCATAGACCCCCTCTGGAACCTGCTTGTCCCCACGACGCAGCTTTGGCCCGGTCACACCGCTGGCGGCCAGAACCGGGTAGCGATGGATGAATGTCCACGAGCCGCCGGCGGGCTTGGCGTGGAGTTCCAGCACCTTCTCGTCCTTGATAGCGACAAGGGCCATCTCGGAGGGCCGCCACGTGGCTTTCGCGGCGGTGAACTTGGCCTGCAGCCGTTCCTGGGCGGAGGGACCAATTTCGCGCAGGCGCTCGCTCAGCGAGTAGGGCTTGCCGCGCGGGGCCGGCCCGCTCTCCCACGGCAGTTGCGGCGGCTGGTTACCGGGCAGGCGAACAATGCTCTGCGGTGACGGGACCGTCGTTGTTTCCGCCGTCCATGTGGACGGGTCCTCGGCGCCGACTTCCTCTTCGGCGAGCGCCGCGAAAAGTTCGTCGGTTGCATGCAGCGGCACGAATCCGAAGTGATCCAGCGGCGGCACACCCAGGCCAAGGGCATCGTCCTGAGACGTCATCGCGGGCTTCAGTCGAACAGCTGGGATCGAGGATGTCTGGACGGGAATCGAGCGGATGAATTCCGCTTTTCGGGAGGCAGGCGGCTGGTCACCCCCCGAAAGAAACAGCGATACCACCGCGCCACTTCCCATGGCGGCAAAGATGCAGATGGCGATCAGCGGCGTATGTTCGCGCAGACTCATGCGTGGTCCTGATGAAGCGCAGGGGCGGACGCGGTCGATTACAACGCATGAACTGATTCGGCTCCCGGTACTGAGAACGCAAAGGCGATTCGTCGAGAGTATCCCGCACATTCGTGGCATCACCCTGGCAGGCCGTGCGCCAATGTGGCGGCGGGATGATGAGCGCCGGGTTCCAGGAGCGGGTACATCCAATCATGGAGAGGCGGCCTGGCTCTTGCCTTGATGGCGGTCAAGCGCCGACACTGGGTGTTGCCAATGTGGGTGGCGGGCGATGGAGACGTGGCGGTGGGTGTCTTGAAAGGTGTCGAAGCATCGGGCCAGCCGGAGGGACTGCGAACACTTTTCTTCACTGAGCTGTGGGAACGCTTTTCATACTATGGAATGCGCGCGCTGCTCGTTCTCTTCATGGTCACGCCCCGCGAGCAGGGTGGTCTCGGCTTCACCACGTCAGAGGCCGCCGTCGTCTATGGCAACTATACAATGGCGGTGTACATGCTCGCCATTCCCGGCGGCTTTGTTGCCGACCACTGGCTCGGCGCCACGCGGGCCGTACTGATCGGTGGAGCGATCATCGCGCTTGGACATTTCACGCTTGCGCTTCCCGGACCTCAAACATTCTTTGCCGGTCTTTCGTTCGTCGCGATCGGGACGGGCCTTTTCAAGCCGAGCATTTCGGCGCTGGTCGGCAGCCTCTACGAAAAGGACGACGAGCGCCGCGACGCCGGCTTCTCCATCTTCTACATGGGCATAAATATCGGTGCTTTCCTTGCGCCGCTGGTTACGGGCTATCTGGCGCAAGGTGCCGGCTTCAAGGCGGGTCTCGCGTCGGCGGGTCTCGATCCGGCGTCGAGCTGGCACTACGGGTTCGCGGCCGCCGGCGTCGGAATGGCGCTGGGTCTCATGGTGTTCGCGCGCCGGTCCGGCGCATTCAGGATTGCGGAAGCCAGTGAGCAATCGACTTTGATGATGCCTGCGGACGATGCTCATTCATGGCGCGATGCGATTTTTATAGCGGGTGGAACGGCAATCCTCGCCGCGTTCATGGTGATCTCGGATCAGCCGGGATATGGATGGCTGCGTGGGCTGGTTCTCTTGCTGCCGGTCGCCGCGATCTTCTGGTTTGCATCCCGGCCAAGCGAGAGCGAGCGGCGGATCGCAGCGATCCTCGTATTTTTTCTCGCCGCCATGCTTTTCTGGGCCATCTTCGAGCAGGCTGGCCTGTCGATCGCGCTGTTTGCGGATCGATTGACGCATAACGAGGTGGCCGGGATGTCGTTTCCGTCGGCCTGGTATCTCGCGCTCAATTCGTTGTTCGTGATCCTGCTCGCGCCGCTTTTTGCAGCACTGTGGACGCGGCTGGGGCCGCGCCAACCATCCAGTCCGGTGAAATTCGTGCTGGGCCTCGTCTTCCTCTCGTTGTCCTTTCTTCTGATGGTGCCGGCGGCCCTGCTCACGGCAGAGGGGAAAGTCAGCCCCTTGTGGCTCGTCGGCCTTTATCTCCTGCAGACGATCGGCGAACTTCTGTTGAGCCCGGTCGGGCTCAGCACGATGACCAAGCTCGCGCCGGTGCGCGCCACGGGCCTTGTGCTCGGGATCTGGTTTCTGGGAAGCGCTTTCGGCAACAAGCTCGCCGGCGTACTTGGCGCCAATTTCCAATCCACCGATGCGCACGCCTTGTCGCGATTTTTCATGGACCAGGCGCTTGTCGTGGCGCTCGCGGCGGGGCTTTTGCTGGCGTTGACGCCGCGCGTGAAAGCGTGGATGGGTGGCGTGCGGTGAGGGTTCAGGCCGAGGCGGCCTTCATGCGCGCGAAACCTGCGTTGAGATCGGCGATAAGATCGTTGATGTCTTCCAGGCCGGCGTGGAAGCGAAGGGCCTGCCCATCGCACTGCCAGTGCGTCGCGGTACGATAGCTTTTGCAGTCGAATGGGATCACGAGGCTCTCGAAGCCGCCCCAAGAGTAGCCCATGCCGAAAAGTTTCAATCCATCCAGAAACGCCGCGAGCCCCGGCTTAGGCACGGGCTTCAGGACGATCGAGAAAAGACCGGTTGCACCGGTGAAGTCGCGCTTCCAGATCGCATAGCCGGGATCGTCCGGAAGTGCTGGATGCATGACGCGCTCCACCTCCGGCCTCGCCTTCAGCCATTCAGCGAGACGAAGTCCCGTTTCCTGATGGCGGGCGAGGCGGACATCGAGGGTGTGCAGTCCGCGAAGCGCGAGATAGGTTTCCTCCGATCCGGGACATACACCGAGCGTGCCCGCGGCGCGCTCGACGTGCCTTGCCGCCCGCGCATTCGAAGTAATGGAGCCGAGCAAAGCGTCGGCATGGCCGACGAGGTACTTGGTGCCGGCCTCGATGACCACGTCGGCCCCCAGATCGAGAGGGCGGCAATAAAGTGGGCTCGCCCAGGTGTTATCGGCAAGGAGCCAGACATTGCGCGCGCGTGTCACCTCGGCAATGGCCGGAATGTCCTGCATCTCGAAGGTCTGCGATCCGGGGCTTTCAACATAGACCAGGCGGGTGTTGGCTCGAATGAGCGCTGCGATTCTCGAACCGATGGTTGGATCGTAATACTCGGTCTCGACGCCGATACGCTTCAGCAGGTAATCGCAGAACTGGCGCGTGGGATGGTATACGGTATCGGCAATCAGAACGTGATCGCCGGCCTCGGCGAATGCCAGGAGTGCCGTGGTGACGGCCTGATAACCGGAGGCTGCGAGCTTGGTATCCGCACCGCCCGCAAGCCGCGTCAAAGCCGTTTCCAGCGCGCGGACCGTGGGCGTGCCGCGCCGGCCGTACGTAAACGGTTGCGTCTTGGCTTCGATGCTCTCAAGCGTTGGATAAAGAACGGTCGATCCCCGGTAGGGAGGCAGATTGACGAAGCCATGATGAGAAAATGGATCGCGGCCGAGATGGACGACTTCCGTCGCGGGCGCACGCCGTACAGATTCGTCGTCCTTGAGGGCCATGTTCCGTCTCCTGGGACATACCGGCGCGAACGCGAGTTCCGGCACCGCTCCGGCCCGCACGGCCTGCAAACCGGCTCGGCGCCGTGTGGCCCAACTCTTGGCGTTGGTCAAGCCCTTGACCGGGCGGACGGGTTGGGGCTTGTCTCTTGCCGATCGACCCTGGGGCCGCGGATCCTTCAAGCTTCAACCGGTCCGTTTCGCATCGTTGCGCGAGGCACACGTCAGGGCAAATCTACGCCGCGCGAGGCTCAGATACGTCAATGATCGAACCGAGGCAGGCGAGCTTGCGGGTTGCGGCATTCCTTTTTGCGGCGTTGGCGATCGTCTTCGCCGTTCCTGCAATGGCCGCGGGGAGCAGTACGCTGCAAGCTGTTCGCGAGCGTGGGCATGTCGTTTGCGGCGTATCCGACAGATTGCCGGGACTGTCCGCTGTCGATCGCAGCGGGCAGTGGAGCGGGCTGGAAGTCGAGTTCTGCGGCGCTGTTGCGGCGGCGGTGACAGGCGAGCGCAAGAATGTGAAATTCCGCGCCATAAGTGCTGCGGAGGGCCCCCGGGCGCTAGCGGGTGGCGACATCGATATTCTGCTTGGGGGCACAGCATGGACACTGTCGCGCGAAGCTGATCTCGGCCTTCGTTCAGCTGGCGTTCTGTTCTACGACGGACAGGGGCTGCTGGTTCCCAGGGCGTTCGGAGTTTCGAGCGTACTTGAACTTTCCGGCGCCTCGATCTGCGTCCAGGAGGGGACCGGCGCGGAGAAGGCCGTGGCGTCGTTTTTCGAGGGGCGGCAGATGCGTTTTCATCTGCTGCTGGCGGATAAGTGGGCCGACACCGTCAAGGCCTACAAGGACGGCGCGTGCACGCTGCTGACCGGCGACCTGCCGTCGCTTGCCTACGAGCGGCTGCAGATGGACGAACCCGCTGACCAGATTCTACTGCCCGATCTGATCGCGGGTGAGGAGATCGGTCCCTTCGTTCGCCAGGGCGATGATCCGTGGCTGACGACGGTGCGATGGACGCTTCTGGCGCTGATCGAAGCGGAGCAGATCGGCCTTTCGAGTGCCACGCTCGCGGATCTGCGCAATTCGGCCAAGCCGAGGGTCCGGCGTTTCCTGGGTAAAGACGCCGCCGTTGGGAGCAGTCTCGGTCTGGCGCCCGGCTGGACGGAGCGGGTGATTGCCGAGGTCGGCAATTACGGCGAGATCTTCGATCGCACACTCGGTGAGGGGTCGCGATTGAAATTGCCGCGCGGGGCCAATGACCTGTGGGCCCGTGGCGGTCTTATGTCCGCGCCCCAGTTCCGCTGATGGTTCGCTCGTCAAGTCGCAGGTGGGAGGGGGTGGCATGGACATGGGCGGGGGAATGGACGCTGCCGCCGGTACGGTACTGCTTGGTCTGCCGTGGCTTCTTCTGGCGCTGGTTGCCTGGCGCTCTGCACGCCGCCCGCGGGCGTTCGCTCATTTGGAGCATCCTGTCAGCGTGATCATTTCCGCACCGACAGTCGAGTTCGCGTCGGTCACGCCCCAACCGGACTCCGCCGAGGCCGTTTCGCCACCCACGCCACCCACGCCGCTGATTTCCGAAGCCGATCAGGAAGGCGCGTTGTTGCTGACCATCGCGGCGGCGAAGGCTGTTGACGATGATGCCGTGGTATCGAGTGCCAGCGTGGAACTCGCACGGCTCCTGATCGCGCGTTCTGCACGCCAGGATGCGTCACAACATCTGCACGCGGCTGTGGTCGCGGCCCGGCGATCCAATTTGCCAGGGACTCATGCCGCGGCGCGCATCGAACTTGCCGAGCTTGCCTATCGCGACGGCGATCTGACCACCGCATGCGAGCACTGGCAGATGGCCAAGCTGATGTTCCACGAGACGGGGCGCCGGACCGATCGCGACCGTGTCGCGGATGTCATGCGCCAGCACCGCTGCCCGACGGACTGGGTGCTGACGAATTTCTAGCGTCTATTGCAGAACGATTTCGACTTCGGCGGTCTGCCCGGCCTGCACCGTGAAATCGCGGCGGAATGCGCGCGCTTTATTGCGGGCTACGACCGTATAAGTTCCAGGAGCGAGTGTATGGGCGGGAAGCGCGCCGACGCTCTCCTTGACCACGGCACCTTCCGGAGTCTGGATTGTCCATTGGGTATCGGGAAGGGCCTCGCCGCCGGCGCGTTCCACGAGCTTGAACGAGACCTTCGCGAATGTGTGCTGGATCTGCGCTTCCGTCAGTTTGCCGGCTTCCACGGTCACGTCCGTGCGCACTACGGCGTTCGCGTCTCCGTAGGTTGAGACGATGTGATAGATTCCTGCGTTGAGACGAATGACGAGCCCAGGCTTGACGCCCTGCAGAACGAGGCGGCGTTCGTCGGCCTGATCGCGGTCGGTCAGGATCGCATATGTGACCGACCCGGGCGGGGCCGGTTTGCTGGCGACCATGGCGGTGATCCGAAGGCCGCCTGCATTGAGAACGAATTTCTCGACTTTCGGTTCCGCCGTCGCGCTTTCATCGACCTGGATCTTGCGGGTTAGATTGGCGCGCCCGAAGGCTGCGTTGACGATGTAGTTTCCCGGTTTCAGTCCAAGGAGGGGGCTTGGCGCGCGCTCTGTCCGGATGAGTTTGCCGCGGCGGTCGCTCAGTTCCGTTGGTTCATAGATCCGCCAGACGAGTCCTTGTTCGATGCGCTGACCGTCTTCGGTCAGCAGCGCCAGAAACTGCACGGGCGTTTCTCCAGCGGCCGTTGCGGGTTGACCGGCACTGCGCGGGACGGTCGTGACGTTTCCGTCCGGTGCTGCCGGCGGGGCAGGCGGATCGGAAAGATCCCAGCCCTCTAGGGGTGAACCCGGCGGGGCAATCTGGGCACTGACGGGCATGGCGGCGGCCCAACCCGCAAGCCAGAGCAGGGCCAGTGTTCCGGCTTTGACGAGCGCGGTGCGTCGCGGCGCGCGTTGGGCGCCGGCTGCCTTTGGAGTGATGCAACGCAGCATGTGCGAACGGTCCGATTCTCGGTCTAGTTTTCTGATTGCCTGCCGAAGCGTGGTCGAAGTGTGGCGGGCGCTGGGCGCGCCGGACTTTTCATCTGCTATGGTACCGCCAGATCAACCGTGACCGCCGAATTCGGTTCGATGCGAACGGCCTTCTCGACTTCGGCGCCGGCACGGTCGAATGCAACCGTGTACTGACCTGGTGCGATGAGGATTTTGGAACCGGCGGTCCCCGCGTGCGATCGCCAGACGACCTGCCCGGCCGAATCGCGGACCGATGCGCGCGATGAGACGTCGAGACCGGACAGGCTCATCAACGATGCGTCGAGCTTGATGGCAGACGATACATCTGAACCCGCGCCCAGATCTATCACCCGTTCCGCACGCACGTTTGACCTGCCGATTTCGCATGTGACCCGGTACCGTCCGGCACCGAGCGTGAATTGCGGTTTGGCCGCCGTACTCTGACCGACCAAGCGCTTGTCGCCCGCTGCTTCGTAAACTCGTGTGATCACTGCGCGGTCCGTCTGCGCTGTTTCGGGAAGCGCCGGTACGACGCTCAATCGTCCGACATCCAGAACGAGTGTCCGTCTGACGGTATCGCCGGAAGATACGGCGACCTGTTCGCGATGCTCGCCCGCGCCATGTCGGGCTGTCACGTAATAGGTACCCGCCTGAAGTGTGAAAGCGGCGACGGGGGCGGTCGAACGCGCCACTTCCCGGCGGCCGTCGGGGGCCGAGGGATCGTCGGCCGAGACGGTATAGAGGACGCGGTCGAGCGGTGGACCGCCGGAGACGGCGGTCGCGGTCAATTCGAGCAGTCCGGTATCGAGGATCAGATCGGCGCGCGCCGTGCTACCGGGCTTGACCTCCACGATACTGCGATTGCGCGCCAGGCCATCGGCGACTTCCACCAGATAGCGGCCGGCCGGCACGGCCTGATCCGTTTTTGCTTCCCGCCCCAGCCAGAGCACAGACGCGGGTTCGTTCTCGCTGCCTCGCAGAGACGTGATGGTCATCACCGGCGCACGCAAAGCGTCGCCCTGTTTGCTTGCAGCGGAGGTGACCGACAGGCGTCCGCCGTCGAGGTCAATTCGCCGGACCGATGGGCCTTCCGTGCCGACGTCGATCTCGAGCGTGCGACGTATGAGGCCGTAGGTCAGAGTGACCTCATAGCGGCCCGGATCGACGTTTTCATTGATTTCCCGGCTCTGCCTGTCCACAAGCGGAGGGTTGTCCGCCGGGCTCCCGGCTTTGACGATCCGCCACGAGACCGCTCCGTCCACTGGAGCCCCGCCGTCCGACAGCGACGCCGACAGCCGGAGTCCTGGAGGGCCAAGGGCCGGCACGGCCGGTGTCGCCGCTGCTATTGGCGCCGACGGCTCGGCCACGGCGTCCAATCCGGCGGCTTTGACGATCGCGGTCAGCGCGTCCGCCATCTGTGAATCATCGCCCGCATCGAACTGCAGGCCCTTGGTCGTCTTCGCGAGACATTGCATTCGGTCTCTGTCCGACTTGGAGAGCCCGAGACTGAGAACGTGGACCTTCAACGATGGGTTTGATTTCGCGATATCGTTGGCCGCTGCGCAAATGTCCTGGCTACAGTTGTCGGCATTGTCGTGGATCAGAACGATGTGACCGGGTGTTCCGGACCCGATTGCCTTGGCGCCTTCGCGGACTGCCGCCGTTAGCGGACCCTTGCCTCTCGGATTTAGTTGTTCAAGCGCAGCGACGGCTCCCTGCGTTCCCCCAGCTTCGATCGGCGTGATGATCTCCACGTCGCCGCAATCGCCTTTGCGACGGTGGCCGAACGAGGCAAGTCCGATGCGCGATTGGGGAGCGGCCTTGAGCAGCCGATCGCGCAGAAGATCGCGCACGGCATAAAGTTTGGCGGTCTGGCTGCCGTCCATCTTGCCCCACATGGAGCCAGAGCCATCCACGATGACGAGCACGGGCGGAGCCGTATCTGCAGCCGTGCGTTGCGACGGGAAGATGACCGCCGCGATCATCAGCGCGGCGCACAGTCTGTAAAGGCGGACCACGAACGTCTCCGGAACTTCGCGTGCTTCGATCGGTGCGAAGCATCGCGGCATTGTACCAGACGACGGCTTCCTATAGCGAGGGGGCCGGCAAGACGGATTATTAGCCTGTGCAACGCCAACCCGCCGGATCAGCGCATGACGAGCCATCCCATGATCGATCTTCTGAAAACCCGCCGTTCGGTGAAGCCGGATCTGCTCGGTGAACCTCGGCCTACGCCTGAGGAACTGGAGACCATCCTCTCGATCGCCGCGCGCGTTCCCGACCATAAGAAGCTGGTGCCCTGGCGTTTCGTCGTCATCGAGGGCGAGGCCCGGGAGCATCTTGGCGAACTTGCCGCGGAGGTCTGCCTGCGTGAAGAAGCCGAGCCGCCGTCGCATGTGCGCCTCGATACGGAGCGCAAGCGTTTCCTGCGCGCGCCACTTGTCGTCGCCGTTGTCTCGCGTGTGAAGGAGATGCGCGGCGCGCCGGAATGGGAGCAGGTACTGTCCGCGGGTGCCGCGTGCATGAACCTCTGCCTGGCGGCCAATGCGCTGGGATATGCTACGACATGGATCACCGAATGGGTCTCCTACTCGAAAACCTTCGCTGAAGGTTTCGGACTTGCCGCCAACGAACGGATCGCCGGATTGATCTACATCGGCACGGCGAAGGAAAAGCCGGCCGATCGCGAACGCCCCGCGATGGCTGAGATCGTGACGCAATGGCAGCGCGGCGAACAACGGAAGGCGGGCGGCTAGACCGCCGGCGCCACAAGACTGAGACAAGATTCGCGGCGGATCATCGGTTCCCGTAGATGGGAGCTGTCACATGGGCGTGTTCAAGAAGGTCGTGCTCGATGCCAACGGCGCGGTTATCGGATACCTAACCAAATTGAAGGACACGGAGGAAGTTGTCGTGTTCGATGTCAGCGGCAATGAAATCGGGTGCGTTCGATCCGAATACGCCGGCAAGTGGCTGTTACAGACAATCGTTTTCGATGCGCAGCAGGAGATGACCCGCGTCAGGCATTGAACCGGTCAGAACCTGAACTGCTCGGCAATGACGCGCTCGTCGAGCGAGTGGCCAGGATCAAACAGCATGAACAGGTCGATATGCCGGGCCTGTTCGATCTCGACACGAACCACGTCGCGCGTTTCCACATGGTCGGCCACTGCGCTGACGGGGCGCTTGTCGTTTTCCCGTACGGTGATGGTGATGCGAGCGCTGTCGGGCAGGAGCGCGCCGCGCCAGCGCCGGGGGCGGAACGGACTGATCGGGGTCAGTGCCAGGAGCTTGGCGTCGAGGGGCAGTATGGGCCCATGTGCGGAGAGGTTGTAGGCCGTTGAACCGGCCGGTGTCGCGACGAGCACGCCATCGCAGATCAGTTCTTCGAGCCGCATCTTGCCGTCCACGGCAATGGAAAGTTTTGCGGCCTGGTGGATCTGCCGGAATAGAGAGACCTCGTTGATGGCAAGCCCCTTGGCGGCCTTGCCGTGGATGTCTGTCGCGACCATTGATAGCGGATGCACGCGGGTGACTTCGGCGGCCGCGATGCGCTGGCGCAGATCGTCTTCGTGGTATTCGTTCATAAGAAAGCCGACCGACCCGCGGTTCATCCCGTAGATCGGTATGCGGTCGTTCATGTAACGGTGCAACGTTTGGAGCATCAATCCGTCGCCGCCGAGGGCGACAATCACGCCGGCCTCTGGGGGGCTCGTGTTGCCATAGCGGGCGGTCAGCCGCTCGAGAGCCGCGCGGGCTTCGGGAACATCACTCGCCACGAAGGCGATGCGGTCGTGTTTTTCTCGATGGCTTGGCATTCGCGGCGGGATCACTGACAGCGGGGCCGACGGCACTCAAGACTGCGCTATAACACGCGGGCCGTTGCCCAACGGTAACCGCCGTCAAGCTTTCCGGAGGCTCGCGCACTTGGACCCGTCCGACAAGCCCGTTCTCGTTTATGCAACCTATCCAGACCTTGTTCGAGCGGAAGCTGAGGCTCAGGCGCTCGTCCAAGAGGGGCTCGCGGCCTGCGTCAACATCCTGCCCGGAATGGTGGCGATCTACCGGTGGGAGGGGGCTGTGGAGCGCGCCGAGGAGTGCGTTGCCATCGTCAAGACGCGGGCAGGGCTGGCCGAACGGGTGATCGCGGCGGCCAGCGCCCGGCATCCCTATGCAACTCCAGCCTTTCTTGTTCTGCCGGTCGAGGCGGGCCTTGCTGCCTATCTCGAATGGATCGCTTCCAGTACCAGGCAGGGCTGAGTTCAGCGGCTACATACGCCCCAGCGGATGCATGAACATCAACTGCACCGATCGCGAAGCGTTATAGGTCCGCTTCGGCGGTTTCTGCCGGGGGGCGTTCCAGGATTTCTTCGAGCGCGCCGTTTTTCTTGGCGCGGGCGAGACGGTTGACAGATCGTCGGGCGGCGCCTGATCGGGGCTCAGCGCAGTAACGGCATCGACCGGCGGGGAGGCGGGAGCCTGGGTCTCGTTCTGCCAGGGCAGGCGCTCTCCGGCCGGCGATGGCCATCCCGTCACGGGAGCGATGGCGGCTTCCTCTGGAAGCGGCCCTCCAATCGACATCCTGCCGGGCAGGGGGGCCGGTCGGGCGGCGACCTGGAACTCCGGCGCATCCGAGGTGGTCCGGGTTCCGGCATCGGCGAGGGTCTCGCCGGCTATGCAGCGCCCATCATGCCACACACGCCCGCTATCGCAGGTCTGACCGCAAACGGCCCCGGTCTGCCCTTTGATCAGGGACAGCAGAAACACGTCCGGTTCCCGGGTTGGAAGCGAGGCATTCACCCGGGACACAAAGGTCTCCATCGCCCGGCGGGAGCGTTCTCCCCAGCTGCCATCCAGCCGCCCGACGTAACAGCCGACGCGTTTCAGTTCCGCCTGGATCTGGCGGGCCAACTGGCGCTGGACGTCCGCATCCGACTTGGGGCTCGACGAAACCGGCAAGATCTTTCGGTCGTTGCCAACGACGACAGGGGGTAACAGGTCCGCCGGGACGGCTCGCGAGGGAAGTGCGGTCGCGATGGCGGACGCCGCAGCCTGAGAGATGACCGGCCTGCGCAGGCCCGGATGTTCGGCTGGTACAGTCTCGGGTTCAAGGATGGTCGCCCGGGCCACAATGCGGGCGATTTCCGCAGACTGTTCGCTATGATCGACTGCTGCCGGAGCATACTCCGTCGCGAAATAGGCAAGACCCGCGCCGACGACGA
>JALOTA010000122.1 GCA_025458125.1 Hyphomicrobium sp. | reverse complement strand
GGGGTGTGCGTGTAAACGGCCACATGCGGCGGATCAGTCCTCAGGTTGCAGAACGAGTGGCGCACCCTCGCGCAAAATCCGGCCGACGTATGGCGTGAATGCTCCACCGGCCTCGTGAAGGACCACGGATCGCCGCAGGGTCAGCGGGGCGCGACTGCCTTTGGTGCCTGTCACGATAACCCGGATTGCGGGGCTTGCCGCGTAGGAATGGACGGGCGTGACCGAAATTGCGCCGAAACGGTCCTTCATGGCCTCGAGAAGGTTAGGCAAGGCCTCCGTCTTGTTGATGAGGGTGAGCCGGCCACCAGGTTTCGCCATGCGTGCGGCAAAACGCAGCCAATCCGCGAGGTGCCCCGAGCCCATGGCGTGTGAGACGTCCTTCAACTTGTTGCCAGAGCGGGTTCCGGCGTCATCGTCGTGGTAAGGGGGGTTCGCGAGGACACAATCAAAGCTTTCGGCTGCAAGCGGGGGTGCGCCAGGGTGACTGGCCGGCAGAAGGAGGTCGCCGCTGAGCGCTGAAACGCGTCCTTCAAAACCGTTCAGTGCGATGTTTTAACGCAAAGACCTGCAGTGCCCACACCGGCTCCGCAATCCAGGACGGTGCCGTAGCCGGACTCGACAGAGGCGGCCAGCAGCACGGCGTCCATGCCCGCGCGATAGCCTCTGGCGGGCTGCAGAATGCGCAGCCGTCCTCCCAGGAAAGCATCTTCGGTGGTGGCTAAGGGCACACCTTGGGACGGTTCGACCGCGGGTGTCATGATCCGAACTCTTCAATAACCCAATGACCGAGGTCGGCATTTGTAATAAGCCGGCGGGCCGCCTCCCAGTCCTGCTCATCAATGAGGACCCGGCACGGCAATATGCCGATCGACCCCTCCAGGACGCTCATGTTGCGGTCGAGAAAGACGGGGGCGAACCCCGCACCTCTGAGAAGGGCGTCTACATAGCTGATGAGGACCGGATCATTCACCCGCATCAGCTCCCGCATTGATTTTTCCTCCTCGGCGAATGCCGTCTTGTGCCGCAACGCGGCGGAGAATATGCAGGTGAAGCGCCGGTATAGCAAACCGGGTCATTTGAAAGGTCGTGCCCGTGGGTGTTGTCGTTCCATTCGATGAAGGCCGCTCTGCGTCCGAGAGCCTCGAGCCGCTGCTCCAGCTCGTCAAAGAGGATGTGGAAGCGATCAATCGCATCATTCTGGATAAAGCCGTCTCGGATGTCGAACTCATCCCGCAGCTGGCCCACCACCTGATCGCATCGGGTGGAAAGCGTCTCCGGCCGATGCTGGCTCTCGCATCCGCCAAAATGTGCGGTTACCCCGGCAGTGGGCACATCCGGACGGCCTCCGCGATCGAGTTCATGCATACGGCGACGCTTCTCCATGACGACGTGGTGGATGAGAGCGACGCGCGTCGCGGGCGCAAAACCGCGCGGCTGATCTGGGGCAACCAGGCCAGCGTGCTCGTTGGTGATTTCCTGCTCGGGCAGGCCTTCAGAATGCTTGTCGAAGTGGGGAACATGCAGGTTCTGAAAATTCTGTCGAACGCCGCGGCGGTGATCGCTGAAGGCGAAGTCATGCAGCTTGCCGCCGCCAAGAACACGTCGACGACCGAGGACGAATATCTCGCGATCATAAACGCCAAGACGGCTGCCCTTTTTCTCGCTGCAGCCGAAGTTGGCGCGGCGCTCGCCAACCGGCCCGCCGACGAGCAGGCGGCCATGAGATCCTACGGAAAGAATCTGGGCCTTGCCTTCCAGCTGGTCGACGACGCGCTCGATTATTCAGGAGACAGCCGCAAGCTCGGCAAGTCAGTCGGCGACGATTTCCGGGAAGGCAAGATCACGCTGCCTTTGATCCTTTCGTTCCGGCGCGGCAATGACGCGGAGCGTGCGTTCTGGAACCGCACCATCGTCGAAGGCGACATCAGCGATGACGATCTCGATCAGGCAATCGCACTTATGAAAAAGCACAAAGCGCTTGAGGCGACGCTCGAGCGTGCGCGAGCTTATGGCTCCATTGCGCGCGATGCATTGGCGATCTTCCCTCCAAGTGCGCACAAGGCGGCGATGGAAGAGGTGATTGCGTTCTCGGTCAATCGCGGTCACTGACGCGGATCATTCAAGCACTGTCGGGACCACCCACCACGAAGGGTGCGCAGCCTGAAGCGTGGCTGCCGCCGAATGCGCCGTTGCGGCATCGTCAAAGATAGCGAAGCAGGTTGGACCCGCGCCCGAGAGGCGGGCCAGCATGGCGCCCGGACAGGACTCGAGCGCCGACAGAACCTGATCGATCTCAGCGATCACGGCGGTCGCGGGTGTTTCGAGATCGTTCCCCATGCGCTGCATCAATGAAATCAGCGCCGCCCGGTCCGGAACGGGTGGTAGGGCGATCGACGGCGCGTTGCTGCTGGCGGTGAGAAGAGGGGCGGCGAGGGCCCGGAAAACCCGTGCTGTCTTGTCGGGCGGTACTGCTGCACCAGGATTGACGAGAACGGCGTCCAGCGGCGGCAGCGGCGCGGCGAGCGGCTGAAGGACCGTGCCCATGCCGGTCATCCATGTGGAGCGATTGGCAAAGCAGACCGGAACGTCGGCGCCGAGCCGCGTCGCGATGAGCGTCCAATCGACTGCGGCGGTTTGGTCGGGATATGCGGCGCGAATGGCCCGCAAAATGGCGGCGGCATCGGACGATCCGCCGCCGACGCCCGAGGCGACGGGCAGGTTTTTCTCGAGTGTGATATGGCCGATGGCGAGGCCTGGCACGACCTCGAGCACGGCACTCACGGCTTTTTCGACGAGGTTTGGGCCTTCGATGCGTGAAGCGAATGGCCCGGTTACCGTGACGGCCGCCGGTGCGTCCGTGTCGAGTGATATGGCGTCACCGGCGCCAGCGAACGCCACCAAACTTACGAGATCATGATAGCCATCGGTGCGGCGGCCATGGACGGCGAGCGTGAGGTTGACCTTCGCTCGCGCCCGTTCGCGAACGAGAGGCATCAGGGAGTCGAGCGCTTGTCGGCATCCGCGGAACTGGCGCCGTTCGCGATCTTCGGTGAGTTGGTCTCGGCCTCCACAAGTCCCTCCTCGAGCTTGCGACGCGTCTTCAAAGCGTCATCCGGCTCGGGTTTGAGGGAGAGAGACTGATCCCACTGGAACCTCGCCTCGCGCTCGCGGCCCACCTTCCACAGTGCATCGCCCAGATGGTCGTTCAACACCGGATCGTCAGGACGAAGTTCGACGGCCCGTTCCAGATAGCGCACGGCTTCCGCATAGTTGCCGCGCTTGTAGTGGGCCCATCCCAGGCTGTCGACGATGTAGCCGTCGTCCGGCTTCACCGCCACGGCCCGCTCGATGAGGCGCATGCCTTCGTCGAGTTTTATGCCCTGGTCAATCCAGGAGTAGCCGAGATAATTCAAAACCAGCGGCTGATCCGGATAGAGTTCGAGAGCCTTCTTGAGATCGGCTTCGGCGGGAGGCCAGTTGTTCAGCCGCTCGTAGGACGTGCCGCGTGCATAGTAGTAGACCCAGTGCCGCCGGTCGGGTTTCGTGATCATGTCGATGGCACGGTTATAGACGTCGACCGCATCGGCGTACTGCTTGCGCGCGCGCAGAATGTTCCCGAGCGCGTCGAGGGCCTGCAATCTTTCACTGGGTTCCAGGGCGCCGTCTGCTCGCGAGGATGCTGCCGGTGGCGACGCGCCTGCGGCATTGGCGGTGCTCAGGATTGCGTCGAGTGTCTGCTGGCCCACCACACCGTCCGCCTTCAGGCCGCTCGACTGCTGGAAGATCTGAACGGCCCTGCGCGTTCCTGTTCCGAAGCGGCCGTCAGCCGGGCCGCCAAGAGCAACGCCGGCCCTTTCGAGTGCGGTCTGGAGTTCGCGCACATTCTCGCCGGTCGAACCGAGCCGCAGGACGCCACCGTCCAAGTCGATCGCGGGCACGGCGGGCGAGGTATTTTCCGGCTTAACCTCGGGCTCGGGAGTTGCTGGCGCGCTGGACGCTGCTGCCTCTTCAAGTGAAAGCAGGCGTTCCAGCAAAGCGCGCGCCTCGTCGGGTTTCTCGAGGGAATTGAGGTTGAACGCCTTGCGGATTTCGATCGCTGGCGCCAACGGCGAGCCCTTGGGGATGCGGTCGTAGGTGGCAATCGCTTCGGCGTACTGCCGGTTGGCCTCATAGGCGTTGGCTAGAGCCGCCAGAGCAAAGGGATGCTGAGGCTCCAGGTACAGCGCCATTTGCAGGTATACGATGCCGACGCCTATGGCGCCTTCGCCGATGAGCGACTCGCCCAAACCGTAGAACACCTCGGCCAGCCCCTCCGAGGGATCGGAGACGAGCAGGGAAATCTTCGGATTGGGCTGCTCCAATTCCTTCATCAACGCTCGCGCAAGGGTGTGGCCCTCGCTTTGCGATTTCTCGATGTGCTGTTTCAGAACGGCCTTGGCACCCTTGATGTTGCCCGCGTTGGCGAGACTGCGCGAGTAGGCGAGTGCGGTGCGCAGCGTTCTGGCATCCTGATTGAAAATCTTTTCGTATGCCTGATGGGCTTCGGCTCGGCGACCTGCGACGTCGGCAACCAGGGCACGATGGTAGCGCAGATAGAATTGCGCCCACTCGGCCTGTTTGGGCACGACGAGGAGATCGAGCGCCTCGTTGGGCTTCTTCTGGGCGAGCATGATCCAGGCGGAAGCGAGCGAACTCGTCAGTTCCCCGATTGGCCCTGATGCGGACGCGCGAAAGTTCTTCTCAGCGGCCTTCCACTCCCCCTGGCGATAGGCGCCGAGACCCAGAAACATCTGGGCCATGCGATGGCCGGGTTCCATCTTCGCAAGGCTCTCGGCGAGGCGCATGGCCCGTTCCCAGGACCCCTGCGAAGCTTCCATCAACAGCGCCTGCTCGTAGAGCATGTCGCTCGTCGGGTCGAAGACCAGGGCATTGGAGTAAAAGTCGGCAGCCTGCTTGGTGTCGTTTTCGGCCCGGGCGAAGCGTCCCGCCAGGTAGCTGCCAGACAGGGTCTGGGAGAACTCGGCCGTGTCTTGCGTTTCTGCCTTGACTGCTGCCGGTCCTGCCGCAACGGCCGCCGCGATGATCAGGATGCGGGCCGACTGCACTGCAGGGGAGAAGGCCGAACGAGCTCGCATGGACGCTTTTTTCCTTTTGCCGCCGGATCTTGCGCGGCAGAGGCGCTCGACTCC
>JALOTA010000121.1 GCA_025458125.1 Hyphomicrobium sp. | reverse complement strand
CGACGCGCTCGGCAAGTTCCTGCCCGATCAGGACCGCCCGAACGAGGGCGTGTTCTCGTTCCAGGACGAAGATGAGCAGTGGCTGTCGCTGCGCTATGATCTGACGGCGCCGTTGGCCCGCCATGTGGCGGAGAACTTCGACCGGCTGCCCAAGCCCTTCCGCCGCTACGCCACGGGCTCTGTCTACCGCAACGAGAAGCCCGGCCCCGGCCGCTTCCGCCAGTTCACCCAGTTCGATGCCGACACCGTGGGTGCCGACAGCATCGCCGCCGATGCCGAAATGTGCATGCTCGCCGCCGACACGCTGGAGGCGCTGGGCATCCCGCGCGGCAAGTACGTCATCAAGGTCAATAACCGTAAGTTGATCGACGGCGTGCTCGAATCTGCAGGATTGAGCGGAGACGAAAACTCTGCCCGGCGCCTTGTTGTCATGCGGGCAGTCGATAAATTCGACAAGTTCGGGCGCGATGGCGTCACGCTCCTGCTGACCAAAGGCCGAAAAGACGAAAGCGGAGACTTCACGCCGGGTGCCGGTTTGTCGGCTGAGCAGGCCGCCAAGGTTCTATCGATGTTCAGCCTTGGCTACGCAGAGACCGGATCGGCCACCGTGGCCCAACTGCGCGAGATTTTCTCCGATACGGAACCGGGTCGGCAAGGACTTGATGAATTGAACATCATCGCCGAACTGGCCGAGCGTGCTGGCTATGGCGGGGACCGCATCCGCATTGACCCATCGGTCATCCGCGGCCTCGAATACTACACCGGCCCCGTCTTCGAAGCGGAACTGACCTTCGAGGTGAAGAACGAGGACGGCCAGGCCGTCCGCTTCGGCTCGGTCGGCGGCGGCGGTCGCTACGACGATCTCGTCGCCCGCTTCACCGGCCAGAGAGTTCCCGCCACCGGCTTTTCCATCGGCGTCTCGCGCCTCCAGGCCGCACTGGCCTCGCTTGGCACGGCGCGCGCGACGACGCTCGGTCCCGTCGTCGTCCTCGTCATGGACAAGGCCGAGGTCGCCGCCTACCAGAAGATCACGCAAACGATGCGCACGGCCGGGATCCGCGCCGAAATGTATCTCGGCTCCGCTGGCATGAAGGCGCAGATGAAATACGCCGACAAGCGCGGCAGTCCTCTCGTCGTCATCCAGGGATCGGACGAGCGCGCGAAAGGTGAGGTCACTCTGAAGGACCTCATCGAAGGCGCGAAAGCCGCCGCCGCGATCAAGGACAACAAGGAATGGAAGGAAGCCCGCCCCGCGCAGGTTTCCGTTCCCGAAACCGACCTCGTCTCGAAGGTGCGCGAGCTTCTCGCGCGCCATGAGGCGTAAAGCGAGGTCCCATGGCCGCAGAGACGGCACGCAAATTCGAAGCGCTCGAAGCCCAGGCCCAGAAGATCATGCAGGTCTTCATCAAGGCCGGGTACGAGGCCGTATCGCCCGCGATCATCCAGCCGGCCGATATCTTTCTCGACGTGATCGGCGAAAACCTGCGCGCACGCACGTACGTATTTACCGATCCCGATGGCTCGGAATTGTGCCTCCGTCCCGACCTGACCGTGCCCACCTGCCGCCTCCACATCGAGCGAAACGGCGATCCGGCCGCCAAGGGACGCTATTGCTACAACGGTCCCGCATTCCGCTTCCAGCCGGTGGGAGCCGACAGCGCCCACCCGCGCGAATTCCGCCAGGCCGGCATCGAGAGCATCGGTGCGCCTGAGCGGGAAAAAGCCGATGCCCAGGCCGTGGCTCTCATCATCGAGGCGCTTCGCGCCGCCGGCCTCAAAACCTTCAAGCTTCGGATCGGCGATCTCGGCCTCTTTCGCGCCCTTATCAAGGCGATCGAAATGCCCGACCGCTGGCGGCAGTTCCTCACGCACAACTTCTGGCGGCCGGAGGCTTTCCGCACGGAGTTGCAGCGGTTGGCGCGGCCTGCGGAAGAGAGCTTGCGTGCCATCCCGGCCGCGTTGCGCGCGACCATCGTGCCCAACGATCTCGCCCGTTCCGAGCGTGCCGTGATCGAATATCTGTCGGCGAACGGCATCGAGCCGATGGGAACGCGGACGGTGACGGAGGTCGCATCGGCTCTGATGTGGCGTCTTGCCGATGCCCGCGCCGAACCCCTTGCACCCGGAACCGTCGCGCTGATCGAACGCTACCTTGCGATCTCGGGGCCGGCGAAGGCGGCCGGTGCGTGCTTCAAGGATCTCCTTCGCGAACGCAGTGCCGCCATGAATCCGGTCGTCGAATCCTACCACCGGCGCCTGCAACTGATGGCGGAGATGGGGGTCGATGTCGTCCACACCGAGTTCTCCGCCCAGTTCGGACGCCAGCTCGAATACTACACCGGCTTCGTATTCGAAGTGATCTCGCCCAATCTTGGACCTGCCACGCCGCTCGCCGGTGGCGGGCGATATGACGATCTCATGCGCGCGGCGGGTGCCAAACGCGACGTCCCGGCGGTCGGCGCCGCCATTCATACCGAACGGCTCCTCTCCGTTGTCCAGGGAGGCGTCGCATGACTGGCAAACTCATCCTCGCCGTCCCCTCCAAGGGACGCCTGATGGAGCAGACAATCGAGCTGTTCGCGAAAGCGGGCCTTACGCTACGCAAGACCGGCAACGAGCGCGGCTACCGTGGCGAGATCGCCGGCCTCGACGCGGTGGAGGTCGCGTTCATCTCCGCGTCCGAAATCGCCTGGTATCTGAAGTCCGGCCGCGCGCACATGGGCGTGACGGGTGAAGACCTCATCCGCGAGCAGATCTCCAATGCCGATGACCGTGTGACGTTCCTGAAGGCGCTGGGCTTTGGGCATGCCAATGTCGTGGTCGCTGTGCCCGACTATTGGATCGACGTGCGCACGATGGCCGATCTGGACGAGATCGCCGCCACGTTCCGCCGCGAGCACGGCCGCTGGTTCCGGGTCGCCACCAAGTACGTCAACACCACCCGCCGCTTCTTCAAGGAGAAGGGCGCCATCGATTATCGCATCGTTGAAAGCCTGGGTGCTACCGAAGGCGCACCCGCCGCAGGAACGGCCGATCTCATCGTCGACATCACGTCGACCGGAGCGACGCTCGCCGCCAATGGCCTGCGCATTCTCGACGACGGCGTGATCCTGAAATCGGAAGCCAACCTGATCGCCTCGAAGGTGGCGGCTTGGTCGCCGGCCGCGCGCGCCGCGGAAAACGAGATCATGCAGGCGCTGGGGCTCTGAGACGTTCAGAGCTTGTCCTTCAAGCGGTAATAGAGCATTCCGAGCGCGAGAAGCTGATTGCCGGCCCAGCGTCCGACCGGAAGTTGCCAATGCCGGATGCTGTCGAAGAGATCGAACCGTTCCGTCGTTCCGCAGATCGCGTCGGCCACGATCTCGCCGGCGATGTGCGTCGCGTTCACGCCATGCCCGCAGTAGCCCTGCATGTAGTAGAGGTTCGGCTCCAGCCTCCCGATCGCCGGCACGCGGTTGAGCACGATTCCGATGCGCCCCGACCATGTGAAGTCGACCTTCTTGTCGGTGAGCTGCGGGAAGATCTCGTCCAGCCGCGCTTTCATCGTCGCCGTGATGTCGCGCGGGTCGCGATTTGAGTAATTGCACCGTCCGCCGAACAGCATGCGCCGGTCGCCGGAGAGCCGGAAGTAGTCGAGCACGATGTTGCTGTCGCAGATAGCGAGGTCGCGTGGATTGATTGATCGCGCAAGATTGTCGCTCAAGGGTTCTGTAGCGATGACGTAGCTGCCCGTCGGGAACTGCAGGCCCCAGAGCCGTCCGCGCTCGAACTCATGAGAAGTATCGCCGCCCAGGACGATGCTATCGGCTTCGACGCGGCCGCGCGCGGTGCGGGCAAACGGCTTTGCGCCGCCGCTCATCTCCAGCACGCGGCTGTCCTCGAAGATTTCGACACCGAGCGATCGGGCGGCGCGGGCCTCTCCAAGACACAGGTTGAGGGGATGCAGATGCCCGCTGTTTCGGTCGACGATGCCGCCGCAGTAGATGCTCGTGTCGAGCACGCTGCGGAATTCGCCCGGTTCGATCAGTTCGTGGTGGTCGCCTTCGCCGTCGTTGACCCGTTCTTCGTAATAGGCCCGGAGCTTGTCCATGTGCTTTGGCCGGGCAGCGGCTTCCATCCAGCCGTCTTTCCAGTCGCAGTCGATGCCGTAGCGGGCAATCCGGTCCTTGATGATCTCGTGGCCGCGGTAACGGATGTCGCGAACGAGCTTGGCGCCGGCCGCTCCAAGCTGCCGCTCGATCTCCGCTTCGCCGGAAATCCCGGCAATGCACTGCCCGCCGTTGCGTCCTGACGCGCCCCACCCGATGCGGTTCGCTTCCAGAAGCACGACCCTGCGCCCCTTTTCGGCAAGCGAAAGCGCTGTGGCGATACCGGAAAATCCGCCGCCGACAACACAGACATCGGCCTTGATCGTGCCTTCGAGTGCCGGATAGCGCGTCGTGTCGTTGACGGTGGCGGCATAGTACGAGGGGGAGTGCGGGTCGGCCATGATGGGAGGTTCCGGGTAACGGGAACCCATTTGTGATCACATTATGCGCGAGAGTCAACGTCGATGCAGATCGTGATAAAGGCGTGTATTGACGGCTAGCTTTCCGTATGCTCTCTTGTGTGATCACAAATTGGCAGGACAGCCCGGCGCCGGGTGTGATCACAAATTGGCAGGACAGCCCGGCGCCGGGAAAGGTTGCGCTGCGAGGCCCGTCACCGATTGAAACCGGAGGCGGCGCATGTCTGACAATAATCCCACGCGAATTCTATCTTCGATTCTCCATCCGGCCCCCGCTGGTGCTGGCGATCAGGCCATCCGGAACCGCGACCCGCGGGCCCGTCTGGCCGAGATGACCTACGGCGGCGCGCTGAGCTTTCTGCGCCGCCCATACTCTCGCGATCTCTCCGCGGCGAAGGCCGTCGTCTGCGGCGTGCCTTATGACGGCGCGACCAGCAATCGCCCGGGGGCACGGCTCGGCCCTCGTGCCATTCGCGCGGCGTCCGCCGAACTCGGCTCCAGCGACAGCTTTCCCTACGCCGGCAATCCGTTTTCCGTCCTGCCGACCATCGATTGGGGCGATCTGTACATCGAACCGCAACTGCCGCACCGTGTCGCCGCTGAAATCGAAGCCGGCGCCAGCGAGATCCTGTCAGCCGACGTGAAGCTCTTGGCTCTCGGCGGCGACCACTTTGTCAGCCTGCCGCTGCTCGCGGCGTCAGCGAAACGGCACGGGCCGCTGGCACTCATCCACTTCGACGCCCATTCGGACACATGGCCGGACGATGGCGCTCGAAACGACCACGGGACCATGTTCGTCCGTGCGGTCGGTTCCGGCATCATCGATACAAGCCGCTCCATTCAGGCCGGTATCCGGTCCCACAATCCCGACGATCACGGCATCGCGGTTTTAACCGCGCCGGCCGTTCACCGCATGGGCATCGATGCCACGATCGCTGCCATTCGCGAACGGGTTGGTAGCGCCAAGGCGTACCTGACGTTCGATATCGATGTGCTCGATCCCGCGTTCGCGCCCGGCACCGGGACGCCCGTCGCGGGCGGGCTGGCATCCCTTGAACATTGTCGGCGCAGACGTCGTTGAGGTCTCGCCGCCCTACGACCACGCGGAAATCACCGCACTCGCGGCCGCAACCGTCGCCCATGACATCCTGTGCCTGTGGGCTGAAAACGAAGCCTCGTCCCGCGCGTGAATACGGGCGTCGAAGAATGCCGGCGTTAGCCGCCGGTATCCGCCGCGCGCCGCTCCTTCTCGGTCCGGGACATCTGCATCTTCGTCATGTAAGAGGCAATGAGAACGCCGACGGTCACAAATGCGATCATGATCGTGGAGATGGCATTGATTTCAGGGGTCACTCCGAGTCGCACCTGCGAATAGATTTTCATCGGCAGAGTCGTGGCCGATGGGCCGGTCGTGAAGCTCGCAATCACGAGATCGTCGAGCGAGAGCGTGAACGACAGGAGCCATGCCGAGATCACCGACGGCGCGATGATCGGCAGCGTCACCTGGAAGAACGTCGCCACGGGCGAGGCGCCCAGATCCATCGCCGCCTCTTCCACAGACTGATCGAAATCCCCCAGGCGTGCCTGTACCACGACGGCCGCGAAGCACATCGTGAAGGTGGCGTGCGCGAGCACGATCGTCCAGAACCCACGGTCGAAGTTGATCGCCACGAACAGCAGAAGCAGCGACAGACCCGTGATCACTTCCGGCATGACGAGCGGTGCGAAGATCATGCCCGAAAACAGCGTCCGGCCTGGGAAACGCCCCATGCGCACCATCACGATGGCCGCGAGCGTACCAAGGACCGTCGCCATCGTTGCCGAGATCAGGGCGACGCGCAGTGTCGTCCAGGCCGCGTCCATCAGCTGCTCGTTGTTGAGTAGCCCCTGATACCACTTGGTCGAGAAGCCGCCCCAGACGGTCACGAGCTTGCTGTCGTTGAACGAGTAGATGATGAGGATGAGGATCGGGATGTAGAGGAACGCGAACCCGAGCACGATCGAGGTGATGTTGAACCAGCTGAAGCGGTTGTTCATCGCGCGGCCTCCCGTGAACGCTGCTGGGCCCATTGGAAGGCGACGATCGGCACGATGAGGACGAGGAGAAGCAGCACCGCCACGGCCGAGGCCACTGGCCAGTCGCGGTTATTGAAGAATTCGCTCCACAGCGTCTTGCCGATCATCAGCGTCTCCGATCCACCGAGCAGATCGGGAATGACGAATTCGCCGACCGCTGGGATGAAGACGAGGAAGCATCCCGCGACGATGCCAGGAATGGAGAGCGGGAACGTCACTTGCCAGAACGCTTTCCAGGGCGGAGAGCCAAGATCCTGCGCCGCCTCCAGCAGCCGTCCGTCGATCTTCTCAAGGCTCGCATAGAGCGGCAGGACCATGAACGGCAGGTACGAGTAGACGATGCCGATATAGACCGCCGTCGTGGTGTTCAGGATCGTCAGCGGTTCGCTGATCAGCCCGAAATGCATGAGGAATGCGTTGAGGAGACCCTCGTTCTTGAGAATGCCGATCCAGGCATAAACGCGAATGAGGAACGAGGTCCAGAAGGGCAGGATCACGAACATCATCAGCGTCGGCTGCCACTCTTTCGGCGCGCGCGCCATGCCGTAGGCCAGCGGATAAGCGATGAGCAGGGTGAGGAAAGTGGAAATCGCCGCGATCTTCAGGCTCGACCAGTAAGCCGCCGTATAAAGTTCGTCGGAGAAGATGAAAGCGTATTTCTCGAAGTCGAGTTCGCCTAACTTGGCGCGGATTGCATCCCAGCCTTCCGACAAGTCGAATACCGGCGTGTAGGGCGGGATCGAAATCTCTGTTTCCGACAGGGATATTTTGAAGACGATGAAGAAGGGAATGAGGAAGAACAGCAGCATCCAGAGATAGGGCACTGCGATGACGAGCCACTTGCGCATGGGCTAATCCCTCCTTGTGGCGTCGGTGACGCGATCGGGTGCCGCGCGTGGAGGGAGGAGAGGAAGCATGGACTTTGTCATAACAGGCCTCATGCTTTCAGAATGACGCCCGCGTCGGCCGGCCACTCCATCCAGACAGTGTCGTCCCAGGAGATCGGCCGTTCGACAGAATGAGAGGCGTTGGCGCGCAGCGCGGTGAGGCGGCCGGTCTGCGTGTGAACGTGGTAGTGCGAAATCGAGCCGAGATAGCCCACGTCGTCGACGCGCCCCGTCAGCGTATTGATGCTGCTGGCGGGCTGCTCGAGACTGATCTTGATCTTTTCGGGCCGGATCGAGAGCCAGACCTGCTGCCCGGCGGAGAGCCCGTCGCAATTGGGAGCGCGGAAGCGCGTCCCGGGTGCCGCCCCTTCGATGTCGACTGTCTTGTCGGCGTTGACGGCCGCTACGCGGCCTTCGAGGATGTTCACCTCTCCGATGAACTGGGCGACGTACCGCGAATTCGGAGCTTCGTAGATCTCACCCGGCGTTGAAACCTGCATGAGTTCCCCGAGGTTCATGACGGCGATGCGGGATGCCACGGTCATCGCCTCCTCCTGATCGTGCGTGACGATCACGAACGTCGTGCCAGTCTGCTCCTGAATGCGCATCAGTTCGAACTGCGCCTGGTTGCGCAGCTTCTTGTCGAGAGCGCCGAGAGGTTCATCGAGCAGCATGATACGCGGCTTCTTGGCAATCGCACGGGCGAGCGCCACGCGCTGCTGCTGGCCTCCCGAGAGCTGATGCGGCTTGCGGTGCGTGAACTTGCCCAGCTCCACCAGGGCAATTGCCTCATCGACGCGCTGCTTGATCTGATCGGCCGGCATGCCTTCCTGGCGTAGGCCGAAGCCGATGTTTCTCTCGACCGTCATGTGCGGGAAGAGTGCGTAGGACTGAAACATCATGTTGATATTCGAGCGCTCGTAAGGCGCGAGTCCCGTCACGTCTTTTCCTTCGACGAGGATGCGGCCTTCGGTCGGCGTCTCGAAGCCAGCAAGCATCCGCAGCAGTGTGGTCTTGCCGCAACCGGATGGCCCCAGCAGCGCGAAGAACTCCCGCTCGTAGATGTCGAGTGTCACATTGTTGACGGCTACGAAGTCGCCGAACCGTTTGGTGACGTTTTCAAACCGGATGATGGGCTGCTTGGCCGGATCTTTCCACGGCGCGAAGCCGGATTGAGGGGCTGCGGTTCGCAGACGGCGCTCGGACGGGCCGGTGGTCGCTGCAGTTCCGTTGATCGCCGATGATACGGTCATGGAGGGCCCCTCGATGGATCGCGCAGGATAATGATGACGCCAACTGGCGTGACGTAAAGCGAAAACCGCGCCGGAGAGGGCTCCGGCGCGGTTCGGGGGGTGGTTACTTTCCGGTCACGACGCCGGTCCACAGGCGCGTCACCGATCTTTGTGTTTTCGCGTCATATGCGAGTTTCACGAAGAGATTGTTCATGGTCGCGTCGTCCGGGTAGATCGCCGGGTCGTTCTTGACCTCCTCGGAAATGAATTCCTTCGAGGCCAGGTTCCCGTTTGCATAGTTAATGTAGTTGGACGCCTTTGCGATCACTTCCGGCTTCATCAGATAGTTCAGGAACGCGTGCGCTTCCTCAACGTTTTCAGCATCCTTCGGAATGGCCATCATGTCGAACCACATCATGGCGCCTTCCTTGGGGATCGAATACTTGATGACCTGCCCGTTGTTGGCTTCCTTGGCGCGGTCGCGGGCCTGCAGGATGTCGCCCGACCAGCCGACCGCGATGCAGATGTCTCCATCGGCCAGCGCGTTGATGTATTCCGAAGAATGGAATTTCCGCACGTTCGGGCGCACGGCCTTGAGCAATTCGGCCGCCTTCTTCAGCTCGGCTTCGTCCTTCGTATTGGGATCAAGCCCAAGGTAGCGAAGCGCCGAGGTGAGGATGTCGTCGGGACTGTCGAGCATGAAGATGCCGCAGTCCTTGAACTTTGCAGCGAGTTCCGGCTTGAAGACCAGATCCCATGAATTTACGGGCGCGTCGCCCATGCGCTCTTTGATCTTGCCTTCATTATAGCCGATACCGGTGGTCCCCCACATGTAGGTGATGGCATGCTCCCCGCCGGGATCGTAGACGTCGACACGCTTGGAAACTTCCGGCCAGAGATTCCCGATATTGCTCAGCTTCGACTTGTCGAGCTTCTGGAACACACCGGCTTTGATCTGGCGAGAAAGGAATGCACCGGTTGGAACGACGATGTCGTAGCCGGTCTTGCCCGCGAGCAACTTGGTTTCGAGAACTTCGTTGCTGTCGAAGACGTCGTAGGTGACCTTGATGCCGGTCTCCTTCGTGAAGTCTTCCAGGATCGACTCGTCGATGTAGTCC
>JALOTA010000054.1 GCA_025458125.1 Hyphomicrobium sp. | reverse complement strand
TGAAAGGGATTTGACCGTGGCACGTGGACCCCAGAAAGAGCGCGGACGCGATCGCGATCGCGAGAAGGTCGAGAGCGAGTTCACCGACAAGCTCGTTCATATCAACCGCGTCGCGAAGGTGGTGAAGGGCGGCAAGCGCTTCGGCTTCGCGGCCCTCGTCGTCGTTGGCGATCTGCGTGGCCGGGTCGGCTTCGGCCATGGCAAGGCACGCGAAGTTCCCGAGGCAATCCGCAAGGCGACGGAAGCCGCGCGCCGCAATCTTCTGCGCGTTCCGCTGCGCGATGCGCGCACGCTGCATCACGACAGCGAAGGCCGGCATGGATCGGGGCGCGTGGTCGTGCGCTCCGCACCGGCCGGTACCGGCATCATCGCGGGCGGTGCAATGCGCGCTGTTTTCGAAATGCTGGGCGTGCAGGACGTCGTCGCCAAGTCGCTCGGCTCCACCAACCCCTACAACGTCGTTCGTGCCACATTCGATGCCCTCAAGGGGCAGGAGAATCCGCGTGGCGTCGCGGCTCGTCGCAACCTGAAGGTTTCCGATATCGTGGCGCGCCGCCGCGACGGGTCGGCAACCGCCGAGGCCGGCGCCGACCTCTAGAGGCCGGTGTCAACCTGAAGGAAAGTTTTCATGGCTGAGAAGAAAAAGACCGTCACGGTCGAACAGTTCGCGAGCGCCAATCGCCGCCCCGAAAAGCAGACTCAGACCTTGCGCGGCCTGGGTCTGGACAAGCTTAACCGCCGCCGTACGCTGGAGGACACTCCGGCCGTTCGCGGCATGATCAATTCCATCCCCCACCTCGTTCGCATCGTCGACGAGGCTTGAGGCAGACACCCGTTAAGGAGCGCTCCGTCCCATGCGGCTCAATTCCATCAACGACAACGCTGGCGCGCGCAAACGGCGCGTTCGCATAGGCCGCGGCATAGGCTCGGGCGTCGGCAAGACCGGCGGTCGCGGCGGCAAAGGTCAAACCGCTCGTTCGGGCGTTGCGATCGGAGGCTTCGAAGGCGGTCAGATGCCGCTTCACCGGCGTCTTCCCAAGCGCGGTTTCAACAAGTGGCGTGCCAAGAACTTCAACGAGATCAACTTGGGTGCTCTGCAGAAGGCTGTCGACGACGGCAAGCTGAAGGCGGGCCAGGCGGTCGATGTTGCGGCACTTGTGGATGCTGGAATTCTCCGCCGTGCCAAGGACGGTCTGCGCGTTCTGGGCGGAGGTGAGCTGAAAACCAAGCTTTCCGTGACCGCAAACGGGGCGTCGGCCTCTGCCAAGGCCGCGATCGAGAAGGCCGGCGGGTCGCTGTCGATCATCGAGGTCAAGGTGCTCGAGGCCGATGAACTGAAGCGCAAGAAGACGGCCGCGAAGAAGGCTGGTTCTGCGAAGACCCCGGCGAAGTCAGAGGAGTAGTCTGGTCAGGCGGTTCATGCACGCCCATATCCCGATTATCGGCGCCGCCGCGCAGGCGGCGTCCAGTCGGAGGGTGGGTGATCCGGATCGCCGCCACGGCACTCGATCAGCCGCCGAGGGTCAGGAGAAAGCACGATGGTATCCGCTGCCGAGCAGCTTGCCTCGAATTTGAATTTCGGTGCTTTCGCCAAGGCGGAAGAACTCAAAAAGCGCCTTTGGTTCACCCTGGGCGCTCTGCTTGTCTATCGTCTGGGCACTTTCATACCGCTGCCCGGAATCAATGCGGCAGCCTTCGCTGAAGCCTTCAAGGCCCAGTCGTCGGGCATTCTCGGCATGTTCAACATGTTCGCTGGCGGCGCAGTCGAGCGCCTCGCGATCTTCGCGCTGAACATCATGCCTTACATCTCGGCATCGATCATCATTCAGATCATGACCTCGGTGTCGCCTAAACTCGAGGCCCTCAAGAAGGAAGGCGAGTCGGGCCGCAAGCAGATCAACCAGTACACCCGCTACCTGACCGTCGTACTCGCTGCACTGCAGGCCTACGGCATCGCGATCGGTCTTGAGGGTTCGTCGTCCGGCGCTGCAGGGGCCATCGTCAAGGATCCCGGCTGGTTCTTCCGCTTCTCGACCGTGATAACGCTGGTCGGCGGCACGATGTTCCTGATGTGGCTCGGCGAGCAGATCACGCAGCGTGGCGTTGGCAACGGTATTTCGCTGATCATCTTCGCGGGCATCGTCGCGGGGCTACCGGCGGCGCTGGCGGGGCTGTTTGAACTGGCTCGCGCCGGCTCCATTTCGACGCCGCTGCTCTTCGGGCTGATCATTCTGATGCTGTCGGTCGTTGCGGCCGTCGTCTTCATCGAGCGCGCTCAGCGGCGGCTTCTGATCCAGTACCCCAAGCGCCAGGTCGGCAACCGCATGACCCAGGGCGAGGCCTCGCACCTGCCTTTGAAGTTGAACTCTGCCGGCGTCATTCCTCCTATCTTCGCCTCGTCGCTGCTGCTGCTCCCGATCACGGCCGCCCAGTTCATGGGATCTGGCGGCGGGCAGGGCTCGGAGTGGCTGAACACGATCGTGGCTTCGCTCGGCATGGGGCAGCCGCTGCACATGCTGCTCACGGCCGCACTGATCATTTTCTTCGCGTTCTTCTATACCGCGCTCGTCTTCAACCCCAAGGAAACGGCCGACAACCTGCGCAAATACGGCGGGTTCCTGCCCGGCATCCGTCCCGGCGAGAAAACCGCCGAATACATCGACTACGTGCTGACACGCATCACCTTCGTCGGCGCCTTGTATCTGGCCGCTGTCTGCGTGCTGCCTGAGTTCCTGGTTTCCTACGCCGCGCTGCCGTTCTACTTCGGCGGTACCTCTCTGCTCATCGCCGTGTCCGTCACGATGGATACGGTGGCGCAGATCCAGAGCCATCTGCTGGCCCACCAGTATGAAGGTCTGATTAAGAAGGCCAAGCTGCGCGGCGCCACCAACAACAGGGGTCGCCGGTGAAACTCATCCTTCTGGGACCGCCGGGCGCCGGTAAGGGCACGCAGGCTCAGGTTCTTGCCGAGAAGCATGGTCTGGTTCAGCTCTCGACGGGCGACATGCTCCGCGCCGCCGTCAAGGCCGGCAGTGAGATCGGCAAGAAGGCGGAAGCCATCATGAAATCGGGCGGGCTCGTCTCCGACGAGATCGTGATCGGCATCATCGCGGACCGGATTGAACAGCCCGACTGCGCCAATGGCTTCATCCTCGACGGGTTCCCGCGGACCCTCAAGCAGGCGGACGCGCTGGGCAGCCTTCTGGCATCGAAAAACAAGGAACTGGACGCCGTCATCGAGATCAAGGTTGACGACACCATCCTCGTATCGCGCATCGAAAACCGCGCCCGCGAAACACTGGCCGCCGGCGGAACGGTGCGGGCCGACGACAACGCGGAGGCATTGAAGACCAGGCTCATGGCCTACTACCGTGAGACCGCCCCGCTGATTGGTTATTATTACGCATACCGGAAGCTCCAGACGATCGACGGCATGGCCCCGGTCGCTGAGGTTTCCGCGCAGATCGAAGCTGTCCTGAAAGGGGCGGCCAAGGCGTGAGAACGGCGGGCGGCGTGGGGTGCAAAGCCCAACCCGTCCCGGTGTGACACGTTTGTTTGGAAGGTTGACTGAGGAGTAGTGCCGAGCTACAACACCGCGCTTTCATGACGCAGGGTTGATGAAATTAGCCGGGCGAAGGTTCTCTCGCAAGGCTGGTTTCGTTTCGTTTTAGCTCGCAGGAACAACGGCTTGGCGCTCCAATCGCGGGGCCCGGCGGCATGGAATGGAAAGACCAGGAGAGGCTCGTGGCTCGTATTGCAGGTGTAAACATCCCGACCCAGAAGCGCGTCGTCATTGCGCTCCAGTACATCCACGGGATCGGCCCCAACTTCGCTCAGAAAATTTGTCAGGCGGTCGGTATTCCGGCCGAGCGCCGCGTGTCGCAGTTGACCGACGCCGAGGTGCTCCAGATCCGCGAAACGATCGATCGCGACTTCCTGGTCGAGGGCGATCTTCGCCGCGAAGTCTCCCAGAACATCAAGCGCCTGATGGATCTTGGTTGCTACCGCGGTCTGCGTCACCGCAAGGGCCTTCCGGTCCGCGGCCAGCGCACCCACACCAATGCCCGCACGCGCAAGGGTCCGGCCAAGCCGATCGCCGGTAAGAAGAAGGCCTAAAGTTTTCGCGCTCGCCGCCGGGACGTCGACGAGATCGGCCCCGGTGCAAGTGCGGTTGAAATTCTGACGAAACGGAACAAGCCCCGCCAGCGGGGGCGCAGGAGTTTGAGAGACGATGGCTAAGGAACAGGCCCAGGGCCGCGCGAAGGTCCGCCGCCGCGAAAAGAAGAACATCACATCGGGTGTGGCGCACGTCAACGCGTCGTTCAACAACACCATGATCACCATCACGGACGCGCAGGGCAATACGCTCGCCTGGTCGTCGTCTGGTACGATGGGTTTCAAGGGTTCGCGCAAGTCGACGCCGTTCGCTGCTCAGATGGCCGCCGAAGACGCCGGCAAGAAGGCCCAGGAGCATGGCGTGAAGGTGCTCGAAGTCGAAGTCTGCGGCCCCGGTTCGGGCCGTGAAAGCGCGCTCCGCGCTTTGCAGGCGGTCGGCTTCCAGATCACCTCGATCCGCGATGTCACGCCGATCCCGCACAACGGTTGCCGTCCGCGCAAGCGCCGCCGCGTCTGACAAGATATCGCCGGACATCCGGGCTTCCTGCGCTCGGACGTTCGTTTAGCTGACTACCGGCCGCAACGCTGCCCCTGATGCGCGCCGGATCGCAAGACCCCTGGGTCATGGAGCGCGCGCCTGTGGGCGGGATGTGCGTTCGAACCTGAGAGAGGCCACCACGTGACCAGCAATGTTCTTCAGAAAAACTGGCAAGACCTGATCAAGCCGTCGAAGCTCGAAATCATGCCGGGCCGTGACCGCACGCGCTTGGCGACCGTTGTCGCAGAACCGCTCGAGCGCGGCTTTGGTATGACGCTCGGTAACGCTCTGCGCCGCGTGCTACTATCGTCGCTCCAGGGCGCGGCCATCAAGACCGTTCAAATCGACGGTGTTCTGCACGAGTTCTCATCGATCGCCGGCGTGCGCGAAGACGTGACCGACATTGTCCTCAACATCAGGGCCCGGTCAAGGCCGGAGACATCGAAGCCTCGTCCGACGTCGAAATCCTCAATCCTGAACATGTGATCTGCCACCTCGATCAGGGCGCGTCCGTGCGGATGGAATTCACGGCCGAGATGGGCAAGGGCTACGTTCCCGCCGAGCGAAACCGCCCGGATGACGCTCCCATCGGTCTCATCGCCGTGGACAGCATCTACACGCCCGTGAAGAAGGTCTCCTACAAGGTCGAGAACACGCGCGAAGGCCAGATTCTCGATTACGACAAGCTGACGATGACCGTCGAAACCGATGGTTCGGTTCGAGCCGAAGACGCCGTGGCCCTGGCAGCCCGTATCCTTCAGGATCAGCTTGCGGTGTTCATCAACTTCGAAGAACCCAAGAAGCCGCAGGAAGAAGCCCGCCATCCAGAGCTCGCCTTCAACGCGGCGCTTCTCAAGAAGGTGGACGAACTGGAGCTTTCTGTCCGTTCGGCGAACTGCCTGAAGAACGACAACATCGTCTACATCGGCGACCTCATCCAGAAGACGGAAGCCGAAATGTTGCGCACGCCGAACTTCGGCCGCAAGTCGCTTAACGAGATCAAGGAAGTCCTGGCTTCCATGGGCCTTCACCTGGGCATGGAAGTGCCGAACTGGCCGCCGGACAATATCGAGGAACTCGCCAAGCGTTTCGAAGACCAGTACTAAACCAAACGCGCATGGCGGCCGGCTCCCCGGCAGGGGAGCAGGCCGGACACAAATCAATCAAGCGGAACCACAGAAGTCCGCAGATCGACAACGTAAGGGTAAAAGGATCTTAGACGATGAAACACGGACATCTCGGACGCCGCTTCAACCGCGACAGCGGCCACCGTCAGGCCATGTTCTCCAACATGGCGGCGGCTCTCATTCGCCACGAGCAGATCGTCACGACGCTGCCGAAGGCTAAGGACCTCAAGCGCGTCATCGACAAGTACATCACGCTTGCCAAGCGCGGTGACCTGAACTCCCGCCGTCTTGCCGCCGCGCGTCTGCGCGACGACGAGATGGTCAAGAAGCTCTTCGACGTGCTGGGCCCGCGTTACAAGACCCGCGAAGGCGGTTATTCGCGCGTCATGAAGGCCGGATTCCGCTACGGCGACAGCGCGCCTCGTGCCGTGATCGAACTGGTCGACCGCGACGAGAGCGTCAAGGGCGTAGAAGACAAGGCCCGTCATGAGGCTGAGGTCGCGGCCCGCGAAGAGGCCGGCGTCTGAGCCTTCTTATCTCAGTCAAACGTTGAAACGCCCGCCGGTCCCGGCGGGCGTTTTTCGTCGTGCGCCCATAATCGCCACGGCTCGGCGCGACAAGACGCATCGATGCGCACCCGCGCCCGTCGTCCTGCCTTTCTCTCAACCGGTCGATACTCTATACCGGCCGGGCCGGAGTAGTCGGCTGTCCCCAGCCAAGCGACGGAAGGATCTGATGCGAAATCGCGCAGCCGTGATGACCCTCGGATTTGCCACACTTCTACCACTGGCCGCCCTGTTTCTGATCGCCGGCGTTCCACCCACGCTCGCGCAGAAGGCCGAGAAGCAAGTCCCGCCGTCGCGCGAGATGGTGCAGTATTCTTTTGCCCCCATTGCGCGAAAGGCTTCGCCCGCCGTCGTGAACGTCTACGTCCGCCGCCGCGTGCAGGCGTTCTCGTCACCCTTCGCCAACGATCCGTTTTTCCGCCAGTTCTTCGGTGAACGATTTGGCCGCCCGTCCGAGCGCGTTCAATCATCGCTGGGCTCCGGTGTCATCGTGTCGGCCGACGGAACGATCGTCACCAACACCCACGTGATCAAGGGACGAGGCGAGACTGAGATCCGCGTGGCACTGGCCGACAAGCGCGAATTCGACGCCAGAGTGGTCCTTCAAGACGACAGAACCGATATCGCCATTCTGAAGATCGAGGGCGGCGACGGCCGCTTCCCCGTCATCGAGTTCGAGGATAGCGATACCCTCGAGGTCGGCGACCTCGTACTCGCCATCGGCAATCCGTTCGGCGTAGGCCAGACGGTGACATCGGGCATCGTATCGGCACTCGCCCGCACCGAGATTGGCAAATCCGACAGTCAGGTTTTCATCCAGACGGACGCAGCGATCAACCCCGGCAACTCCGGCGGTGCGCTGATCGACATGTCGGGCCGGCTCGTCGGGATCAACACCATGATATTCAGCCAGACCGGCGGATCGCAAGGGATCGGCTTTGCAATTCCCTCCAACCTCGTGCGTCTCTATGTCGAGAGCAATGCAGCCGGCCGCAAAGTGGAACGTCCTTGGCTTGGCGTGCTTCTGGAACCCGTCAATCGCAACATTGCCGAAGCCCTGCAGCTCGACCGCATTTCTGGCGCCGTCGTATCCCGCGTATCGAACCGCGGACCGGGCGCGATGGCCGGCCTGCAAGCGGGCGATGTCATCACACGCGTGGACGGTTTCGAAGTGGCCGATCCCCGTGCCGTCTACTACAGGCTCACCACGCGCGGGATCGGCAACACGGCCCGCATCGATCTCCTGCGCAACGGCCGCCCTGTGACGATCGAATTGCGCCTTGCCCCCCCGCCGCAACCGGGCAAGGACGACGTGCGCAATCTGGCAGGTCCCCACCCCCTCGACGGCGCACGCGTTTCCAATATCCTCCCCGGTCTTGCCGACGAACTCGGGATTGAGGAAGGCGATGGCGTCGCGATCGTATCGCTGCGTGCCGGTTCACTGGCGCAGCGCCTGGGCTTCCAGCCCGGCGACGTCATCACCCAACTGCAGAACCAGAAGGTGGACGGCATCGCCGACCTGGAACAACTGCTCACGACACGTCAGAGCACCTGGTTCGTCGGCATTCGCCGCGATGGCAAGGCGATGATCATGCAGGTTCCAGGTTGACGCGCGACACGCGGAGTTTCGAACTTCCGGCAAGCGGCCTATAAATCGGCGATGACCAATCTGTTCGAAGCAGCAGGGCTTGAGAAGAGCGCCCCCCGACCGCTGGCGGATCTCCTGCGTCCGCGTTCGCTTGCAGAAGTGACCGGCCAGGATCACCTGGTGGGTCCCGAAGGCAAGCTGGTGCGGCTGCTGAAGGGCGGGCGGCTGCCCAGCCTGATCCTGTGGGGGCCACCCGGCTGCGGCAAGACCACCATCGCGCGCCTGCTGGCCGGTGAAACCAACCTCGCCTTCGAACAGCTTTCGGCGATTTTTTCCGGCGTCCAGGATCTGCGCAAAGCCTTCGACAGAGCACGGCTGACGCGCGAGCAGGGACGAGGCACCCTGCTTTTCATCGACGAGATCCACCGCTTCAACCGTTCCCAGCAGGACAGCTTCCTGCCCTACATGGAAGATGGCACCATCACGCTGGTCGGTGCCACCACGGAAAACCCGTCGTTCGAGCTCAATTCGGCGCTTCTCTCGCGGGCCATCGTGCTGACGCTGAACCGTCTCGATGACGCGGCTCTGGAAGGGTTGATCGTCCGCGCGGAAAAAGAGACCGGCCGGCGGTTGCCGCTTGTCGATGATGCGCGCGCCGCCTTGATCCAGATGGCCGACGGCGACGGCCGCGCCATTCTCAATCTCGCCGAGGATGTGTTTGCCACCGTTCCGCAAGGCATCGACGCGATCGGCCGCGAAGAGCTTGTTCGCATCGTGCAACGGCGTGCGCCGATCTACGACAAGAGCCGGGAAGGTCACTACAATCTGGTTTCGGCGCTGCACAAGGCCGTGCGCGGGTCCGATCCCGACGCGGCTCTCTACTGGTTTGCGCGCATGCTGGAGGGAGGAGAAGACAGGCTCTTTCTCGCCCGCAGGCTCGTTCGAATGGCCGTCGAGGATATCGGGCTCGCCGACCCGCAGGCCCTTGTGATCGCCAACGCCGCAAAAGACGCCTACGATTTTCTAGGGTCGCCGGAAGGCGAACTGGCCTTGAGCGAGGCCGTGATCTATCTGGCGACCGCTCCCAAATCGAACGCCAACTACGTTGCCTACAAGGCGGCCGTGCGAGCGGCGCGCGAGCAAGGTTCGCTGTCTCCGCCAAAAATCATCCTGAACGCGCCGACCAAGTTCATGGAAGAGGAGGGGTATGGAGAAGGTTACCAGTATGACCACGACGCGCCCGAAGCCTTTTCCGGGCAGAACTACTTCCCCGACGAGATGAAGCGGCGGCCCCGCTACTACGACCCGCCCGAACGCGGTTTCGAGCGAGAAATCAGGAAGCGCCTCGAATACTGGGCGGCCCTGCGCAAGAAGCGGGGATGATCGGGCCGGCCGCAGCCCTGCGCCGCTGGCGCGCCGCGCCGCTGGTGCTATAGTCCGGCCGCGCCCGTGGATCAGAGGTCCAGCGCCGGGACAGGGGACGGAGTGGGGCCGGACCGAGGGGAGGACGTTTCCGTGATTGTTTTCAACGACCTCTGGTACGGCCACCCGATCAACGAAAGCGTTCAGACGCCGTGCCTTGCGCCGGATGACCTGACTAACCTCGAAGGCCGGCACATCAAGAAGGCCTACCCCGTTTTCTCCAATCAGTGCGCCATCAGGATGGGGGTCGCCCTGCGCCGCGCCGGCGTACAGCCGTCGCAGATCGCCGGTTGCTCCCATTGTGCGGTCCACCCGCGCGAGGACATGCATTTCATCAACGCCAGCCAGCTTGCCGGCGCAATCGCTCGGTCCAGCATCGATGGCCTCGGTCCGGTCGAGAAGTTCGCGGGCGCCGACGCCGCTCAGTTCTATCCCAAGATTTTTGGCCGTACCGGCATCATCTATATCCAGGACTACTGGCACCGCTCCACCGACCAGGGCCGTGCAACCGGCGACCATATCGACGTCTGGAATGGTTACCGCTCGAGCGCGAAGTGGTTGATGGAGTGGTTTTCGTGGATAGGCTACTACTCCAACTACGCTGGGGCGGGCGAAATCTGGTTCTGGGAAGTCAAATAAGAACGGCGTGAATGAAGCCGCGGGACGGCACCGGAGGACTCTGATGCGCTACTTAGTGGCGATGATTTTCGCGGCCGCGTTCGCGGCCGTGACCACCGTCTTCCTGGCGACGCCAATTGCATCATGGGTCGTCGATAAACTGAAGTTCGATAGCCCCGATCAGGTCGCCGACCTGCACTCCGCGCTGTTCCTTGGCATTAATCTCTTCGCCATGCTTGCGGGCTGGACCATCGGCTGGGCGCTGGGACGCGGCCTGTCGGCAAATCCCGACGACGATTGAGCCTTTGCGCGAACCGCCGCGCCCGCGCTATATGACCATCCGAAAACCGTTCCCGGGGGCGCGATGAAGCTGCTGGTTCTCGTATCGGTGGGCGGCGCCATTGGAGCTGCGCTCCGCTTCCTGACATATCAGTTTTTTGTGGTCTCCACGATTGCTCGCGGCGGGCCGGCTTTTCCGTGGGCCACGCTGACGGTGAACGTCGCGGGCTGCTTTGTCATGGGCCTCGCGGTCGTGACCATCCTGGAACGCTTCGGCGGATCGCCTGAGTTGCGCGCGTTCTTCATGACCGGGGTTCTCGGCGGGTTTACGACCTTCTCGGCCTTCTCTCTCGACGTCTACGAACTGTTCGCAAACCGCTCCACAGAAGCTGTCGCGGCTTATGTTGCTGCTTCCGTGATCCTGTCGGTTGCCGCGCTCGTTGCCGGCATCGCTGTCGCGCGATGGTCGATCGCATGACGGGTGCCAAGGAAAAGCCGGCGGGTGCGAAGGTCGAAGCGATCACGGTCACGGCCGCCGAACACGAGATGCGTCTCGATCGCTGGTTTCGCGCGCATTTCCCCGAAGTCGGCTACAGCTATCTGCAGAAGTTGCTTCGCTCAGGCCAGGTCCGCGTCGACAGCAAGCGCGCGGAGGCGAATGCGCGCCTGTCGGAAGGACAGGAAATTCGGGTCCCTGCCATCATCCGTCAGCCCAAGACCTCAAAGCCCGGCCTCAAGGCGCCGCCGGGCGTCTCAAAGGGCGATCGTGACTTTATCGAAAAGATGATCCTGTTCGAGGACGACGAAGTGCTCGTCCTCAACAAGCCGGCAGGTATTGCCGTGCAGGGCGGAACGGGAACCAGGCGGCACATCGACGGGATCCTCGCCGGCATGGCGGATCGTTTTGGCGGCGAGCGCCCCCGTCTCGTTCATCGTCTGGACCGCGACACGTCCGGCGTTCTTCTGGTGGCAAAGACCCGCAACGCCGCCGCCAAGCTTGGACGCACCTTCCAGACACGTTCCGCGGCGAAGACATACTGGGCTCTGGTGAAGGGCGTACCGAGCCCCGTCCAGGGCAAGGTCGAGGCAGCGCTCGTCAAGGCGGCCGGTCCGGATGGCGATCGCGTCCGCAAGGCCGAGCCCGGCGAGCAAAAGGAAGCGATGCACGCGACGACCCATTATTCCGTGATTGATCGCGTCGGCCGCAAAGCAGCCTGGGTGTCGTTGAAGCCCGTGACTGGCCGGCAGCATCAGTTGCGCGCCCACATGTCGATCATCGGTCATCCCATCGTCGGCGACCCCAAGTACGAAGGCGGCATGGATCTGCCGGCGGAGAACATGGAAGCGAAGCTTCATCTGCATGCGCGGCGGCTGATCATCCCGCATCCCACGGGGCGCGGGAAAATAGACGTTTCGGCCCCGCTTCCTCCCCACATGCTGCGTACCTGGGATCTTCTGGGTCTGGATGCGAGCAGATACAATTCAGGTGAAACATGAGCCGCAGCGGGAACGCTCTATGACAACCGACTTCATCGCCCTTTTCCTGAACTGGCTGCCGTCCCTCGTTCTGATCGGGATCTTCGTCTACTTCATCAACCGCAGCATGGGCGTCTACAGCGGCCGCAGCGGCAAGACACATGGCGAAATGATCGAGGAATACATCGTTGAACTGAAGCGGCAGAACGACCTCATCGAGAAGATGGTGCAAGATCAGGAAGCGCGGCTGCAGCGGCTGGAGTCCACCCGGCGCTCGTCTTCCGGCGGCAGCGGCGGCGGTGGGGCGCGCTGATGACGTCTGAAGATCTGGCCGCGATCCTGACTGCGATTTTCGCCGCCGCAACGGCTGGGCTTGTGTTCTATGCGCTGCGCCGGCTCGATAAGGAAACCCGCGGCACATTCGGTCGGGACTATGGCAATGTGATCGCCGAGATGACGCGGGAAAGCGCACGCCGATCTCGCCTTCTGACGCAGCTCGCCGCCGCAAGGGAGGGCCGTTTCGCGCGGCTCGAACGGCGCGCGGAGGGCGGCCGTTGAAGCTCATCGTCTTCGATTGCGACGGCACGCTCGTCGACAGCCAGCACATGATCGTCGCGGCGATGGAGCATGCCTTTGCCGGTTTCGCCTTGCCGCCGCCCGGCCGAGGCGAAGTGCTTTCCGTCGTCGGTCTGTCGCTGGAGGAGGCGGTCGGCCGCCTCGCTCCCGCCGACCGGCGCAACGACGTGCCGGCGCTGGCGGAGGCCTACAAGCAGGCGTTCGGCGAACTGCGGCGCGACAAGGCCCATGCCGAGCCGCTCTATCCAGGCATACGGGAAACTCTGCTGGCGCTGGCGGACGAACCAGACGTCGTTCTGGGCGTCGCGACGGGGAAGAGCCGGCGGGGACTAGCGGCAGTCCTTGAGCGGGAAGGGCTCACCGGTATTTTCGCCACCCTCCAGACGGCCGATACACATCCCTCCAAGCCGGACCCGGCGATGCTACTGGCCGCCATAGGCGAAGCAGGAGCCGAGGCGCACCGCACCATGATGATAGGCGACACCACCTACGATATCGAAATGGCCATAGGCGCGGGAACCCGTGGCATCGGAGTGGCCTGGGGTTATCATTCGGTCGCCGATCTGGAAGCCGCAGGTGCCCATTCGATCGTCGATGATAGCCAGCGTCTTCAGGACCATCTGAGGCGTTTCCTTCAGGACCTGGACAGATGACCCGCGAACCCGACGACACGCGCGCCACCGGCGGACCCAAGGGACCGATCCGGGACGTTCTGCGGCCCGCGCTCCCAAAGCGGTTCTATAAAGAGGCCAAGAGCGTTCCGTCTGCTTCCGGTGCCGGTCAAGAAATCCATCTCGACGGCCGGCCCGTGCGCACGCCTTTGAAGCGCATACTCGTCGTGGAAGGACAACCGTTCGCGGACCTCGTTCTCAACGAATGGCTGGCTCAGGCGGATGTGATCGATCCCGCGTCGATGCCGGCCACGCGGCTTGCCAACAGCGCGGTCGACACCGTCGCCGATAACCGGGATGCGGCTATGTCGGAGATTGTCGCCTATGCGGGCAACGATCTTCTCTGTTACCGGGCCGCAAGCCCCGCCAGTCTCGTCGCGCGCCAGAATGAGATCTGGAACCCTATCGTTGCCGCCGTCGAAAAAGCGATCGGTGCCCGCTTCGTTCTCGTGCAAGGCATTATTCACACGCCGCAGCCGCAGGCCGTCGGTGAGGCGGTCGCATCGGCCATAGCGAACTTGGGCAACCTGCAACTCGCGGCACTTCTTCTGATGACCACGATCACGGGGTCGGCCATTCTCGCTCTTGCCTGTCTGAACGGCTCGTTAACCGCCAGCGAGGTCTGGAGCGCAGCCCATCTGGATGAGGATTGGCAGATTGCCCATTGGGGGCGCGATGAGGAAGCCGAGGCACGACGGGCCGTCCACGAGCGTGATTTCCGGGCGGCGGCCGCGGCCCTCGCGCCTTTGCGATAAATTAGAGCGAGTTTAGACGGGGCGTTTTCGAGCTTCCGCAATCGGGCCCGCGTACACTTCGATGCATGCCCGCCCTTCTGCCTCGTCTGACGTCTCAGCCCATGTACCGCACTCCATTCGACGTCCGGAACTATGCCCGGCGCGACGGCTTCCTCGGCCTCGTGTCGCAGCAGCAGCGCCTCTATGTGGTGCAGGGAGAGCAGGGGCTCGCCCGGCTTCCGTCGCGGCGCCTGCGCGGACGCGAAATCGCTTTGTTCTGGTCGCTGCACGAACCGGCAGCGCAAATGGCGCAGCGCATCGCCGAAGGCGCCCGCGTCAGGGAGTTTTCGCTCGTGGAGATGCTGGCCAGCGTTCTTCCGGGCCTGGCCGTGAATTGCCGCCTCGCGGGGCTCGATTGGACCGGCGAGGACGACGTCACGGAACTCGACCCCCTGGACCTCTCCGACCGACTGCGTCTGGCGTCGCTCAACGTTTTCGTCCAGAGCGTGCAGCGGTCGGGTAGCGTTTTCACGATCGAGGGGCCCTACGGCCCAGGACTGCTAAGGTCCCAGAGCAATCCGGAAATCCTGGTGTTGCCGGTTTGGGCGCAAGCCGGTGAAGCCCATGCCCGGCTGGAAGGGCCTTGGCGGAACATGCTCGTGATCGAGACACCCCTGCACGACTTCCTCGCGCGCCGGATGGCGTGGCTGTCCCTCAATGGACATCTTGTCGGTCCCGACTACAAGGACGGCCCCGGCGTATTGGAAATGCAACCGGCCGACCTCGCCGCCTACTTCCCGAACCCTGCCGCCTGACCCGTCTGGGCGGCCGAGGCCCAGGCTAAAACCCTGCCCGGCCTCCTCTTGTCACGGTTGCGCTCCCGTGCCTGCGTGCTATGGAACCCCCGATTTTCCGACAAGTCCGGGTTCGTCCCTTGAAACGTACGGTGGAACATCCATGAAGGACGTTATCGAAGAGCTGCAGCGCCGCCGCGACAACGCCCGCCTCGGTGGCGGCAAGACCCGCATCGATGCCCAGCACACCAAGGGCAAGCTCACCGCTCGAGAACGCATCGAACTGCTGATGGACGAGAACTCCTTCGAAGAGTTCGACACGTTCGTCGAGCATCGCTGTTCCGAATTCGGCATGGAGAAGAACAAGACGCCCGGCGACGGCGTTGTCACCGGCTGGGGCACGATCAACGGCCGCGTCGTCTATGTCTTCGCCAAGGACTTCACGGTTCTCGGCGGGTCGCTTTCGGAGAGCCATGCCCGCAAGATGACCAAGATCCAGGATATGGCGCTGAAGAACCGCGCGCCGATCATCGGTCTGTTCGATGCCGGCGGCGCTCGAATCCAGGAAGGCGTGGACGCGCTCGGCGGTTATGGCGAAGTCTTCCAGCGCAACGTTCTTGCGTCCGGGGTCATCCCGCAAATCTCCGTCATCATGGGACCGTGCGCTGGCGGTGACGTGTATTCGCCTGCCATGACCGACTTCATCTTCATGGTGCGCGACACGAGCTACATGTTCGTCACCGGGCCGGACGTCGTGAAAACCGTTACCAACGAGAGCGTAACGGCGGAAGAACTGGGCGGCGCCAAGGTTCATACGACCAAGTCCTCGATTGCCGATGGCGCCTACGAGAACGATTTAGAGACGCTGCTGCAGATGCGCCGTCTCATGGACTTTCTTCCGTCCAATAACAAATCGGGCGTGCCTGTCCTTCCCACCCCCGACAGCCCCGACCGGGAAGACCGGTCGCTCGATACGCTGATCCCGGACAACCCGAACAAGCCCTACGACATGAAGGAACTGATCCTGAAGGTCGTCGACGAGGCCGACTTCTTCGAAGTCCAGGAGCACTACGCGAAGAACATCATCGTCGGCTTTGCCCGCATGGAAGGCCACACCGTCGGCATCGTGGCCAATCAGCCGATGGTGCTGGCCGGTGTTCTCGACAGCGATGCCTCCCGCAAGGCGGCGCGTTTCGTCCGCTTCTGCGACTGCTTCGAAATTCCGATCATCACATTCGTGGATGTCCCTGGATTCCTACCGGGCACGGCCCAGGAATATGGCGGTCTCATCAAGCACGGCGCGAAGCTGTTGTTCGCCTATGCCGAAGCCACCGTGCCCAAGGTCACCATCATTACCCGCAAGGGCTATGGCGGCGCCTACGTGGTGATGAGTTCAAAGCACATCCGCGGCGACATCAACTACGCCTGGCCGACATCGGAAATCGCTGTGATGGGTGCCAAGGGCGCTGCTGAAATTCTCTACCGCGCCGACCTCAACGATGCGGACCGCATCAAGTCGCGCATCGACGAATACCAGAAGCGCTTCGCCAACCCATTCGTCGCAGCGGAGCGCGGCTACATCGACGAGGTGATCCTGCCGCACGGCACCCGCCGCCGGATCTGCCGCGCGCTCAACATGCTTCGCAACAAGACCCTCGAGAACCCCTGGAAGAAGCACGACAATATTCCGCTCTGAATCCGGTTGGCCGGGCGCATGGACCAAGGCCGGTTGGCAACGACCGGCCTTTTTCGTCGTTCGTCCGGCGCTCCGGTGAATGGCGGGACTGCTAAATCGCGATGTTATCGATGAGCCGTGTCGAGCCGAGCCAGGCAGCTCCCAGAACGCGACCCGGGCGGCCCGAGCCAGTCTGGAAGGAACCGAGCGTTTCCGCGTCGCATACCGCGAGATAGTCCACCTTCCTGAAGCCGGCATGAAGCAGATCGTGCGTCGCCACGTCGATCGCCTTGTTGACGAGACCGCCCTTGGCGGCAATGGCGGCAATCCCGTGCAGGGCCCGATTGAGGGCGGGTGCGATGGCCCGTTCCTGCGCGGTCAGATAGGCGTTGCGCGATGAACGCGCGAGACCGTCGCGATCCCGCGAAGTCGGCGCTGCCACGATCCTCACCGGTAGGTCGAGATCGCACACCACTTGCCGGATCACGCAGAGCTGCTGGTAGTCCTTCTCGCCGAAGATCGCCACGTCCGCCATCGACTGAGAGAATAGCTTGGCACAGACAGTCGCCACACCCGCGAAATGATGCGGCCGGAATTCGCCTTCGAGCGGCAGTGCGGCCCCCTTCGGCACGATCGTCGTCGCAAAGCCGTCCCGGTACATCTCTTCGACGCTGGGCGCCCAGATGAGATCGGCGCCGGCCGATCCCAGTTTGGCTGCGTCCCCGGCCTCGTCGCGCGGGTAACGTGAAAGATCTTCGGTCGGAGCAAATTGAGTGGGGTTGACGAAAATCGACACGACCGTCCTGTCCGCCTTCCGCTTTGCCAGTTTCACCAGCGTCATATGCCCATCGTGCAAGGCGCCCATCGTCGGCACGAGAGCGACGCTCTCGCCGGCCGATCGCCATTTCTGAACGGTGGAACGCAGGCCCTTGACGGTTCGCACGATCCTCGGGAGCGGCATGAAAAACTCGGTTTTCGGCTGTGGCGGATCAGCCTGCACACAAGCGTTCCCCAGGAAAGCCGTCAAGTCTCGACGGTGAAAGGGCTTGCGCCGCCAACGGGCGGTCCCGATCTGATAGTCTTGGGGCGAGAGCGAATCGCCCCGCCAGGGGTCAGCGGCGAGACATGGCCATGGTCGCGGTAAGAAAAACATCGGAGACGAATGACGCTGGGGTCGGCACACCGCCTCGCACGCCGTTCGGCAGGCTTCCCTCCATTGACGAGATCGCGGCCCATCATCTGATCGAGGAGCACCGTCTGCTTGGCGGGCTCATCGAGCGCGCGGTCTATACGCAGGACGAGCGCCGCCGCACGGCCGAGATCGCGAGGCGGCTGGTCGAGGAGGCGCGGGCGGGCAAGGTCGGTCACGGCGGCGTCGACGCCTTCATGCGCGAGTACGGCCTGTCCAGCGAAGAAGGCGTCATTCTCATGTGCCTCGCCGAGGCGCTTCTGAGAATTCCCGATGCCGAGACGGCGGATGCCTTCATCGCCGAGAAGATTTCGCACGGGAACTGGGAGAAGCACCGCGGCCACTCCGACAACCTGTTCGTGAACGCTTCGACCTGGGGGCTGATGCTGACCGGCCGCCTCGTCAAGTTGAAGGACAGCCGGTCTGCGAATGCCGTCGATGCGTTGAAGAGGCTCGTGGCGCGGTCCGGCGAACCTTTTATCCGACAGGCGATCCGTCAGGCCGTCAAGCTGCTCGGCGAACAGTTTGTTTTCGGCCGCACCATCGAGGACGCGATCACGCGCGCCAGGTCTTACGAGGAAAAAGGCTACCGCATCTCCTACGACATGCTGGGCGAGGCGGCGCGCTCCGACGCCGACGCGGAACGCTATTTCCAGCGCTACGTGGCGGCGATCGATGCCGTCGGTCTCGCGGTCGGCCCGATGCATGCCGCGCATGCCGATGCGATCATCCCCCGCCCCTCCATTTCGGTGAAACTCTCGGCCTTGCACCCGCGCTTCGAAGCCGGACACGACGAGCGGCTGATGAAGGAACTGCTGCCCCGGCTCAACGCGCTGGTGCAGCATGCGATCGGGCGCGGGATTGCCCTCACCGTCGACGCGGAAGAACAGGACCGCCTGGAGCCTACGCTGCGAATGTTCGGCGAAGCCTTCATCAATCCGGCGGCGAACACGTGGCACGGCCTTGGCATCGCGGTTCAGGCTTATGGCCGCCGGGCGATCCCGGTCCTGCGCTGGCTGCGACGGCTATCGGAAGAACGCGGCAAGCGCATTCCCGTCAGGCTTGTCAAAGGAGCTTACTGGGACAGCGAGATAAAGTGGGCCCAGGAGCGCGGCCTCGCCGACTATCCGGTGTTCACGCGCAAGCGGAACACCGACGTTTCCTATCTTGCGTGCATGCGGCTGATGCTCACCTACCCGCAACAGTTCGTGTGCCAGTTCGCCTCGCACAACGCGCACAGTATTGCCTCCGCCATCGTGGCCGCGGGACGGACGCCTTTCGAGTTCCAGCGGCTGCATGGTATGGGCGAAGCGCTCTACGACGGCGTGATGAATGCAACCGTGTCCGGGATGGGCGATGGCCCGCGCCCCTGCCGGATCTACGCGCCTGTCGGTGATCACGAAGACCTGCTCGGCTACCTTGTCCGGCGCCTTCTCGAGAACGGCGCCAACACCTCGTTCGTCAACCGCCTCGCCGACGACGAGATGCCGCTCGCACGGATCATCTCCGACCCCGTCGAAGAGGCGGAGCGCGAACGCACGGCCGGGACCGATACCGAGAAAGCGCTGTCCAGGCCGCGCGACGTCTTCTGGCCGGAACGCCGAAATTCAGCTGGCCTTGCGCTCGACAACTCCGCTGTCCGAACGGCGTTGGTGGCCGAAATGACAGCGGCCCTTGGTGCGAACTACGAGGCTGCGCCCATCGTCTCCGGCGCCTTGCTTCCCGGCAGCGGACCGGCGGCACTCGTTCTTTGCCCGCATGACCGTGGCCAGCGCATCGGCACGGTTCGAACAGCCAGCGCCTCGGATGTCGATGCCGCGATTAAGGCCGCAACGGCGGCCGCGCACGGCTGGGACCGACTCGGCGGCCCGGCGCGGGCGAAAATCCTCGATCTTGCCGCTGATCTCGTGGAGCGGGACCGCGCAAAGCTCATGGCCATCATCGTTCGCGAGGCCGGCCGGACCATCCCGGACGCGCTCGCCGAGGTCGAGGCCCGCCGCCACTTCACCGAACCGGTGCGGCTCCAGAGCACAACAGGCGAGACCAGCACGATTGAATGGCGCGGACGCGGCCCCTTCGCCTGCATCGCGCCCTGGAACTTTCCGCTGGCGATATTTTTAGGCCAGATCGCGGCGGCGCTTGCGGCCGGCAATCCGGTTCTGGCCAAACCTGCCGGTCAGACGCCGGTCACGGGATTTCTCGCAGTCAAACTTCTGCATGAAGCAGGGGTACCCCCGGACGCTCTGCACTTTCTGCCGGGCGGCGGCGAAGTCGGCGCGGCGCTCGCCAAGGATTTACGCGTGAAGGGTAGTTCCGTTCATTGCCGAAACCGGCGGATTGAACGCGATGATCGCCGACTCCAGCGCGCTACCGGAACAGGTCGTGCGTGATGCCGTCAGATCGGCGTTCGATAGCGCCGGGCAACGTTGCTCGGCGGCTCGGGTGCTTTTTGTCCAGGAAGATATCGCGGCGCGCACGATCTCGATGCTAACCGGCGCCATCGCAGCATTGAAGATCGGCGATCCGTTCGCATTCGACACCGACATCGGTCCGGTGATCGACGAGCCGGCGCAGGACGCGCTCGACGGCCACAAGATCCGGATGCAGAATGAAGCTCGCCAGCTGATCGACCTGCCGCTACCCGGCGGTGTTCGCGGCGGCACCTACGTCTCGCCCGCCTGCTACGAACTGGACCGGCTCGCACGGCTGGACCGCGAGGTTTTCGGGCCGATCCTGCATGTGATCCGCTTCCCGCGTGGCGGACTTGGCAAAGTCATCGAAGCTGTCAACGCCACCGGCTATGGCCTCACGCTGGGGCTGCACAGCCGCATCGATGCGGTCGCCGACCAGGTCGCGCGCGATGCGCGGGTTGGAAATCTCTACATCAACCGCAATCAGATCGGTGCCGTGCCCGGAGTGCAGCCGTTCGGCGGCGAGGGCCTCTCCGGCACCGGACCGAAGGCGGGCGGGCCATCCTATGTTCAGCGGTTCGCGACCGAGCGGGTCCGGACCACCGACATCACCGCGACGGGCGGCAACGTGCAGTTGCTTCGTCTTTCTGTTAAGGACGAAGCGTGAGATCGCCCTTGCGCGGAGGCGGCTGATCCCCAAACTAAGGCCATGGGCACAAAGGACAAGCGTCCGACCTCGACCAGCGACCCGGCCGTAGCCGCCGGGGACAAAGCCGTCGCGAACGCGAAGGCTTCGACGCCGCCATCAAGTGCGGCGGGCGGCGCTTCCGAGGTTCAGGATTTCATCGCCAAGATGAAATCGGTCGCGCCGGCTGCCAGCGGCGTGCCTGGCCGTCTCATCTTCGCCATGGATGCCACCATGAGCCGCCAGCCCACCTGGGATCTGGCCCTCTCGCTTCAATCCGACATGTTCGCGGTCGTGAAGGATATTGGCGGTCTCGACGTTCAACTCGTTTTTTTTCGTGGCATGAACGAATGCCGCGCGTCGCGCTGGGTCTCCGATCCGGGCGAACTGGCGCGCCTGATGACCACGGTCTCATGCCGTGGCGGGCTCACCCAACTTGGCCGCGTTCTCACGCACGCGGCGGAAGAAACGGCCAAGCGCCGGGTGAACGCCGTCGTGTTCGTTGGTGATGCGATGGAAGAGGACATCGACGGCGTTTGTGCGAAAGCGGGCGAACTAGGCCTGCGCGGCGTTCCCGTGTTCCTGTTCCAGGAAGGCTTCAACCCAAATGTGACCCGCGCTTACGAGGAAATCGCGCGCCTGACGAAAGGCGCAACCTGCCGCTTCGACGCCGGATCGGCTGCCCAATTGCGCGCTCTTCTGCGGGCCGTTGCGGTCTACGCTTCCGGCGGTCGCAAGGCGCTGCTGGCGCTCGGAAACCGTGCAGGCGAAGAGGGTGCCAAGCTTCTCCTCAGTCAGATGGGCAAGGGAGAGTAGCGCGCGCGATGGCTTATCTGCTTGCTGGACTTGCAGGGCTGGTTCTCGTTCTTTTTGTTCTGCGCGGGTTCGTCGCCGCCAATCCTTCCACGATCGCCCGGCAACTCCGCTTTCTCGGCGGGTCCATTCTGATGGCGGTCGCTGCGGTCATTGGCCTTCGCGGCCGCATCGATCTCGCTCTGCTGATCGGGGTCACCGGTTGGGGCCTGCTGATGGGACGCGGGGTGCTACCGTGGGGAGGCGGCGGCTGGGGAGGGCGGACCAGTCCGACCTCCGGATCGTCCTCGAACGTGAAGACGTCCCATCTCGAGATGGAGTTGGACCTTGCCAGCGGCGCCACTCGAGGCACGGTATTGAAAGGACGCTTCTCGGGACGCGCAATCGACGATCTGTCGCCGGCCGATCTGGTTCTCCTCTGGCAGGACTACGCCTTTGCCGACCCGGACTCGGCCCAGATCATCGAAGCCTATCTCGACCGCCGCCATCCCACATGGCGGGACGATCTCGAACGACAGTCGGGTGGCGAGGATTCCGATCGCCGTTCGCAAAACGCGGCGCGTCCACAGGCGATGACGCGGGCCGAGGCACTCGAAATTCTTGGTCTCGCGGAGGGGGCCACCGAAGAGGAGGTCCGCGCCGCGCACCGCGATCTCATGAAGAAACTGCACCCCGACCGGGGCGGCTCAAATTATCTCGCCTCAAAGATCAACGAGGCGAAGGACGTGCTCACCGGCGGATGAACTTCAGTTTGCCCGGGCGACAAAGCAGTCGAGCCCGTTGCGGCGCAGTTCGTTACACGCATTGGTCGCAGATGCGCTGTCGAACCCTTGAAAACGGGCGCGGTAAAGCTGCCGGTCGCCCTTGTTGAGCGGGAGCGCGACCGGCGACGCGTTTGCAAGAACGTTTCCGGCCTTGGTTCGCGCCGAAGCCATCGCGCGTTCTGCCTCGGCCGGCGAGCCGTAAACGCCGATCTGGACATGATAACCCGACGCAATCGATGCGGCGGCAGGCCGGAGTGTGGCGCGTGATGCATCACTGCCCGGATCGGCAGCAGTCATGCCGGTCGCAACGGGGACCGGCACCGGCGCGGCCATTCCGCTGACGGCTGCCTGCAGAGCGGGCTTGGTATCGTCCACCGGTTGAGAATAAGGACTGTAGCCACCCTGTTCGAGGCTCGCCAACTGCGCTTGCAGTGTCGAAGGTGGACGGCCGCGTTCGGTTGCGGCGGACACACCGGCATCGGGAATGCTGGACGGCGGCGCCGCGGCACGATCGCTATTGCTGATGGGCTGTTGCGCGGTGGCGCGCCCGGCCAGTTGAGCCTTGAGCGCGGCAAAATCCGCCCTTGGCATCGCAACCGCTGATGCCGCTACCGGGGTAGCGCGCGCGGGGGGCTGCGCAGCCGTGCCAGCTGTTTCGGCAATCGCTGTCTGCGGCGACGGGACCTCAACCCTGGCTGGTTCAGGAGTCAAGACAGAAACGGTTTTCACCCGCGCGATTGAGATCCGCGGAGCAGCCGCGGTCGTCAATTCAACACCGGCTTCGGGGACTTGTCCGGAAGATCTTTCAGTCGCGGCAGCGACGGCCGCGGGAGGGGAAGGATCGGCCGGCGGGCTCGTCTTCGCGACCGGTTTCGGTTGCGGGCGCTTGGCGGGCTTCACATCCGCAACGAGCTGCGGACCGGCCTTGCGAGTCCGCCCGGTGGATGCCGTGTCGATCGCGCGGGCCAGAAGCATTCGCATGTGTGCGTCCCGCAGTCCCGCGCTGACGCCTCCGAATACGGCCGCCACCACGTGCTTGCCGCCGGCATGATACGAGGAAACGAGGTTGAAGCCGGACGCGCGCGTGTAACCGGTTTTGATGCCATCGACACCGGGAAAGCGGCCGAGCAGTGCATTGTGCGTGCGATACGTCTTGCCGCCGAAGGTGAACGACCGGGTTGAGAAGAGCCGATAGTGGTTGGGAAAGTCGTCCTGCAGACGCATAGCCAGGGTCAGCATATCCCGCGCTGTCGTCACTTGCTCGGGGTCCGGCAGGCCGGAAGCGTTACGGAAGGTGCTGTCGGCCATGCCGATCTGACGCGCGCGCTTCGTCATGAGCGCAGCGAAGGCATTTTCATTACCAGCAAGTTTTTCAGCCAGCGCAATCGCCATGTCGTTGGCGGACTTCACGATCAAGGCCTTGACCGCATTGCCGACCGAAATCTCTTCTCCCGCGTCCAGACCGAGTTTGGAAGGGGCCGCATCTGCTGCCCGCTGGCTCACGGTTACCGGAGTGGAGAACGACAGGCGTCCGGCTTCGACCGCTTCGAAGACCAGGTAGAGCGTCATCATCTTGGTAAGCGATGCGGGATAACGCCGTTCGCTGCCCGCGTTGTCGTGCAGCACCCGGCCCGTGTTGGCGTCGATCACCATCGCCGCGGCCTTGTTCGCAGCGGACGCGGACGACGTGACGGAGAGCGCAATCAAGAAAGCGCTCGCGACAGTCGCAACAACGGACCAGCGGGGACAACGCACGGATAGACGCCTGATGAAACAACGCTTGCTACTGCGGAGCTCTGCGCCGCTGCCGGTGCGGTTCGTGGCACCGAGAACGTCGCTTCCCCCCAGTCCCCAGAAAACAGTCCCATAAGGGCAGTTTTGGGGCTTGGACGGAGTTCGTCCGCCTGATCGCTTTTCAGACTAGCGTCGAGTGCCTTCATTAGGGTAAATGAAATGCACCCGCAACCTGAATTGCTGCAATGCGATATTTTTTCTTTCGTTATGCTGCGGTGCAGCTATAGTGAGATCCCGGCTCGACCAGAGCGAAGAGGAATGAGGGGCGGCGAAAGCGCCCTGTGCACCAGGAAAGGCAGCCACCGATGATCAACAACTTCCAGGATTTCCAGAAGATCGGCCAGACCGGTATGGACGGCTACATGAAGATGATGGGCGATTGGAACAAGAATTGGCAGGCGATTGCCAGCGAAATGACCGATTACTCCAAGCGCGCCTTCGAGGATGGAACGGCCGCCTTCGAGAAACTCGTCGCCGCAAAGTCGGTTGAGCAGGCGATGGAAATCCAGACCAACTATGCCAAGCGCGCCTACGAAGACTACATGCAGCAGATGTCGAAGATCGGCGCGATGTACCAGGAATTTGCCAAGGACGCGTTCAAGCCGGGCGTCTTCCCGGGCGCGCGTTGAGGTCGGACCGTTTGAAGGCATCGGACGATATCAAGGCCCGGGCCCGCAGCCCGGGCCTTTTTTGTGCTGCACTAGATGGCCAGATATGGGCTGCGGGAACGACGTTTTGCGGCCTCCGCCATCCATCCGGCAGGGCCGTCGGCGTCGTAAACGTTCATGCGTGAGGATATCGGTGAACGGGACTTGCCGCCGATGGAGAGATGGATTGAACTACCTCCGGCGACGGCCGTTCGAACGGGCGGCCGCTTAATTCTATGAAACGTCACGGGATGGCCGCACCGGCCACTATCATGGGACTGACCGAGGGCATGCGAGAAGGGTGGCAAGGCATGATTGACGGACGGCCGCTGCGCTCCGGTCCAGACAAGGACCAGGGTCAGGGCGGCGACGGAGATCAGGGCAAGACCGGTATCGTCACCAAGACGCGCCCAAAGACCAAGAAGCCGTCGCTCTATAAGGTTCTGCTCCTGAACGACGACTACACGCCGATGGAATTCGTCGTGCACGTGCTGGAGAAGTTCTTTCAGAAAGGCCGCCAGGAAGCGACCGACATCATGCTGACCGTCCACCGCAAGGGCGTTGGCATATGCGGCGTGTTCACCTACGAGGTCGCTGAAGCCAAGGTGACATTGGTGATGGACTTCTCACGCCAGCACGGGCACCCTCTAAAATGCACCCTGGAGAAAGAGTAGGTCAAAAGTGCCGTCCTTCTCGAAGAATCTGGAGATTACGCTTCACCGCGCGCTCGAACAGGCCAACCAGCGCAGCCATGAATACGCGACGCTGGAACACCTGCTTGCCGCTCTCATCGAAGATCGCGACGCCGCCGCCGTCATGCGTGCCTGCAACGTCGACATCGACCGGCTGCGTCAGCGCATCACCGAGTATCTCGATACCGAGTTCACGGCGATCACCTCCAAATCTGTCGCCGAGGCGTCTCCGACGCCCGGCTTTCAGCGCGTTATTCACCGCGCGGTCGTCCATGTTCAATCTTCCGGTCGTGAGGAAGTGACCGGGGCAAACGTCCTCGTTGCGATCTTCGCTGAGCGCGAGAGCCACGCGGCGTTCTTCCTGCAGGAGCAGGACATGACGCGCTTCGATGCTGTGCAATACATCAGCCATGGCATCGCCAAGCGGCCCGGAATGTCCGAGCCGCGCGTCGTCCGGGGCTCCGAAGAGAGCGAGCAGCCCGATGCTGCCGAGGACAAGAAGGGCCAGCAGGACGCGCTGAATACCTATTGCGTCAACCTCAATAAAAAGGCGCGGGACGGTAAGATCGATCCGCTGATCGGCCGCGAACCGGAGGTTCTGCGCACGATCCAGGTCCTTTGCCGCCGTCAGAAGAACAACCCGCTTCTGGTCGGCGATCCCGGTGTCGGCAAAACCGCCATCGCCGAGGGCCTCGCCCGCAAGATCATTCGCGGCGAGGTGCCCGAGGTTCTGCGCGACGCCACCATCTTCGCGCTCGACATGGGGTCGCTGCTCGCCGGAACGCGCTATCGCGGCGATTTCGAAGAGCGCCTGAAAGCCGTTATGAAAGAGGCCGAGGCTTATCCGGGTGCGGTTCTTTTCATTGACGAGATTCACACCGTCATCGGAGCCGGCGCCACGTCAGGCGGCGCGATGGACGCTTCCAACCTTCTCAAACCCGCCCTTCAGTCGGGCGCGCTGCGCTGCATCGGCTCCACGACGTACAAGGAGTACCGGCAGCACTTCGAGAAGGATCGTGCGCTCGTCCGCCGCTTCCAGAAGATCGACGTCAACGAACCGACCGTGGCGGACGCAATTGAAATTCTGAAGGGCTTGAAGCCCTACTTCGAGGAATACCACAAGCTCAAGTACACCAACGATGCCATCAAGGCGGCCGTCGAACTGGCCGCTCGCTACATCCACGACCGCAAGCTTCCCGACAAGGCGATCGACGTGATCGACGAGACCGGCGCGGCTCAGATGCTCGTTACGGAATCGAAGCGCAAGAAGAAGATCACTGTGAAGGAGATCGAAGCGACCATCGCCACGATGGCGCGCATTCCTCCCAAGACGGTGTCGAAGTCGGACGCCGAGGTTCTGCACAACATCGATAAGGATCTGAAGCGCCTCGTCTTCGGTCAGGACAAGGCGATCACGGCGCTGTCGTCGGCCATCAAGCTGGCTCGCGCGGGCCTGCGCGAACCGGAAAAGCCGATCGGCTGCTATCTCTTTTCCGGCCCGACCGGCGTCGGAAAGACAGAAGTCGCCAAGCAGCTCGCCAACCTGCTGGGGGTCGAACTGCTTCGCTTCGACATGTCCGAATACATGGAGAAGCACTCTGTCTCCCGGTTGATCGGCGCACCGCCCGGCTATGTCGGCTTCGACCAGGGCGGGCTGCTCACCGACGGCGTCGATCAGCATCCCCACAGCGTGCTGCTGCTCGACGAGATCGAGAAGGCCCATCCCGACCTCTACAACATTCTGCTGCAGGTGATGGACCACGGCAAGCTCACGGACCATTCCGGCAAGTCGGTCGACTTCCGCAACGTCATCCTCATCATGACGACGAACGCGGGTGCTTCCGACTTGGCGAAGCCACCCATGGGCTTCGAGCGCGGACGCCGTGAAGGCGAGGATACGGAGGCGGTCAATCGTCTCTTCACGCCGGAATTCCGCAATCGACTAGACGCGGTCATTCCGTTCGGTGGCCTGCCGCCCGAGATCATCGCGCGCGTGGTCGACAAGTTCATCTTCCAATTGGAAGCGCAGCTGTCGGAACGCTCTGTGACGATCGAGTTGACCGATGCCGCCCGCAAGTGGATCGGCGAGATCGGATACGACGAGAAGTTCGGCGCCCGTCCTCTCGGCCGCGTCATCCAGGAGCACATCAAGAAGCCGCTGGCCGACGAATTGCTGTTCGGAAAGCTGGAACACGGCGGCACGGTGAAGATCGATCTGGAGGGCAAGGGCCTCGAAAAGAGGTTGTCGTTCGCGTTCATTCCCGCCGAGCCGGGCAGCCGCAAGCCCGAGCAGACGGACGACGAAGACGAGGCGGAAGCCGCGCTCGCCGACCTCGCTCCGCGCAAGGCTTTGCCGGGACCGAAGGAGAAGAAGGACAAGCCGGCGCGTCCGGCGGGGTCTGTTCCGGGTGTTCCTCGCAAGAAGGAGGACTGAGGAATAAAGGCGCTGGCCGCCTTGGTTCACAGCGACTCGCGCTAAGATGGGCGCGCCACGGTGGTTTCGTGGCGCGCTTTCATTTTGTATGGTGCCGGCATTCGGAACCTTACGGGTTGCCCGCCATCATGAAGGCATGACCTTGGCCGGGGCCCGATAGCGATTGGAGAGTTTCGATGCCAGTACGCGCTCACATACTTGAACAGAATAAAGCCCACGTTCGTGTGATCACGCTCGCAGCCGCCGGTTTGATTATCGGTGCCATGCTGGCGGCCTATCCGGTCAAGGCGGCCACCGCCGGCGAGCTCGCGGGCTCATGGAGCGGCAGTGGAAACGTCACTCTGTCCAACGGTGCACGCGAGAAGGCGCGGTGCCGGGCGTCGTTCGTGCCCGCCGGCGGCAAAACCTATGCGATGTCTGCAACATGCGCGACGGCTTCCGCCAAGGTGTCCCAGACCGCAATCCTCAGCCAGAACACCAACAATCGCTTCGGCGGCACCTTCTATAATCCCGAGTTCGGCGTAACCGGTCGAATCAGAGTGATCCTGAGCGGCAACCGCCAAACGGTTTATCTCTCCGGCAGTGCCGGACACGCGACATTCAACATGCAGCGCCGCTGAAGCCTGGTCCTGGGTGCCTGTTTCGTGAATGGCGGCTGAATCCTGGGTTCAGAACCAGTTCAGCCGCCGTCTTCTAGGGTCTGAAACGTGACGAGGCGATCCGCCTCGCCGAAAGATCCAACGGAGACGACCATGTCGACCACTCTCAGCCACCCTGCCGCCCTCGCCGCTGCCTTCATCGTTCTGGGCAGTTCTTTCGCCTCGGCCCACACCATTGAACAGCGCCAGACCGAACAGCGCTACCAGATCGAGTTGGGCCGGGAGACGGGCAGCGTGACTTGGCTGGAAGGGCGCCGCTTGCGCGCCGAGCAGCAAAGAATCATGCAGGTGGAAAAGAGCCTGAAGGCGGACGGCGCACTCTCGGCACGGGATCGCCGCATCCTGCGAACGCTACAGAACGATGCGGAGGCCCACATCGTGGCCGAAAAGACCGACAACCGCCGCCGCTGGCGTTTCCTTCCCCGCATCGGCAACTGATTTCGGATCGCGCGAACCTTCTCCCGCAACTTTGAGGCCGCCCGCAAGGTCGGCCTTTTTTCGTTTCGTCTTCCGGTGCATCCCCGCAACACCGGCACCGATCTGGCAAAGTACGGCACGCCCCTTAGGAGTTTGGTAAGCCCTCGCCGATAGCGTCGCCTTGCATGGGTTCTCGTAGTCGGGGCGCGTTTTTCACATGAGCATTCTGCGTTCGGTTTCCGTAGACGATATTCTGTCTCGCGGCAGCATTCACGATCTTGACGTGATGCGGATGCGCCAGTCGTTCTACGATGATGGTGTGATCTCGCCCGAAGAAGCTTCCGCTCTCGTCCAGATGAACGAAGCGTGTCGCGTTCAGGATGCAGCCTGGGCGCCGTTTTTCGTTCAGGCCCTTTGTGATTTCATCGTCAACCAGGCGGAGCCTGAAGGCTACGTCACGGCCGCCAATGCCGATTGGCTGATTGCCCGGATTGCACCGGAGGGCAGGCTCAGGACGAAAAACGAACTGGATCTCGTTCTCAAGGTGCTCGAAACCGCGCGCTGGTCGCCTGAGCGTCTCGTCCGCTTCGCGCTCGCCGAAGTAAAGCGCGCCGTGGTGGAGGGCGAGGGACCCCTGCGGGCCAAGGGCGGCGCCACTGCCGGCTCGATCACGGAGGCCGAGGTCGAGATCATCCGGCGCGTTCTCTTCGCCTTCGGCGGTGACGGCAATATCGCTATCACGCGGGCCGAGGCCGAAATGCTGATCGCGATCGAGGAGGGCCTTGCTGCGGATTCTACAAACGCGGCCTGGACCGACCTCTTCGTAAAGGCGATGGCGAACGTCATGCTCGCCTCGTCGGGCTATGGCCCGCCGAGCCGCGAAGAAGCCCTGCGCGCGGATGCGTGGCTGAAGCGCCGCGGCGACGTTTCCATCGCCAACCTTGTCGGCGCGATGGTGACGACCAGCCTGTCGGGCGTCTGGGATGCCTATACGGAACAAAGCTCCGAGGAACGCGCGCTGGCCCGGCTTGAGCGTCAGCGCATCGAGATCATCACGAACGACGAGGTCAGTGACAGCGAAGCGGGCTGGCTGGTCGAGCGACTGACCCGCGACGACCGTCTGACGCCGGCGGAACTGGCGATCATCGACTACCTCAGGCGTGAGGCGACGATGCTCCATCCCGCCCTGGTGGATCTGGTCCGTCAGACCGAGGTGGCGTGAGGTCCGGGCCAACGGCCCGGTCCCCCATTGCCGCATCCGCCCGCTGGGAGGCAAGCGCTCTTTTGGGCAGCTTTTTACCCCATTAACCCCGCACGAACCCTTGTGAGCGGCCGGGGTTTTGCCCCTTCCGGCGCCCGCTTCAGGCCGTCCAGGCGCGCCATGTTGCCCGTTTACGTATCCGGCGGAGGCGTCTAGAACCAGCCGTCGATCCATCCCTCGTCACCCTGCCGATAAAACGGGACCGCCCTCGCGATGTTCAAAAAGATTCTGATCGCCAACCGTGGCGAGATCGCCTGCCGCGTCATCAAGACCGCGCGCAAAATGGGTATCAAAACCGTGGCGGTCTATTCGGACGCGGACCGCGACGCCCTGCACGTGGAGATGGCCGACGAAGCGGTTCACATCGGGCCCGCCCCGGCAGCGCAGTCCTATCTGATCATCGACAAGATCGTGGCGGCCTGTAAGGAGACCGGCGCCGAGGCCGTTCACCCCGGCTATGGCTTCCTCTCGGAACGCGAAGCCTTCCCGATCGCGTTGCAGAAGGCGGGGATCGTCTTCATTGGCCCCAATCCGCACGCGATCGCTGCAATGGGCGACAAGATCGAATCCAAGAAAGCCGCAGCCGCCGCCAAGGTCTCGACGGTCCCAGGCTACATGGGCGAGATCAGCAACGCCAAGCATGCCGTCGAAATCGCCGACAGCATCGGCTACCCGGTGATGATCAAGGCGTCGGCCGGCGGCGGCGGCAAGGGCATGCGCATCGCCTACAATTCCAAGGAGGCCGCCGAAGGTTTCGAACTCGCCCGTTCCGAGGCCAAGTCGTCATTCGGCGACGATCGCTGCTTCGTGGAAAAGTTCATCGAGAACCCGCGCCACATCGAAATTCAGGTTCTAGGCGACAAGCATGGCAACGTCGTCTACCTCGGCGAACGCGAATGCTCGATCCAGCGCCGCAACCAGAAAGTCCTAGAGGAAGCCCCCTCGCCACTGCTCGATGAAAAGACCCGCAAGGCGATGGGCGAACAGGCCGTCTCGCTCGCCAAGGCCGTCGGCTACGATAGTGCCGGTACCGTTGAGTTCGTCGCCGGTCAGGACCGCTCGTTCTACTTCCTGGAAATGAATACGCGCCTTCAGGTCGAGCATCCCGTGACCGAAATGGTGACGGGCATCGATCTGGTCGAGCAGATGATCCGCGTGGCGGCCGGGGAAAAGCTGCCGTTCAAGCAGTCCGATATCAAGCTGAACGGCTGGTCGGTCGAAAGCCGCGTCTACGCCGAAGATCCCTTCCGCAACTTCCTGCCCTCCATCGGCCGCCTCGTGAAGTACCGCCCTCCGGCAGAAGGTTCGCGCTCCGGCGCCACAATCCGGAACGATACCGGCGTCTTCGAAGGCGGCGAGATCTCGATGTTCTACGACCCGATGATCGCCAAGCTGGTGACGCACGCCCCGACCCGCGAACAGGCGATCGCGGCTCAGGCCGACGCGCTCGATTCCTTCTATATCGATGGGATCCAGCACAACATTCCCTTCCTTCAGGCGGTCATGCAGCACCCGCGCTGGATCTCAGGCAAGATTTCCACCGGCTTCATCAAGGAAGAGTACCCGGACGGCTTCAAGCCCCGGACGCCCGAGGGAGAGGAGCGCCGCATCCTCGCAGCCGTCGCCGCCGTGATCGACCATCAGCAGAACTCCCGCCGGCGCCAGATTACCCATCAGATGTCGGGAACTGCGGTCAGCTTCGCCAAGACCCGTGTCGTGAAGATCGGGGACGATCTGATCCGAATGGGTGTGTCAGGCGAGGGGCATTCCTACGCCGTCACCATGCTCGACAGCAGGGGTGAAGCCGGTGAAACCATCTCGATCGTTTCGAATTGGACGCCGGGAGAGCCGGTCTGGCACGGCAAGTTCAACAATCGCGACGTGTCCATCATGGTCCGCCCGCGATTGAACGGTTTGACCCTGTCTTATCGCGGCATCACGGTCCCCGTTTACGTCTTTACGACGCGCGAGGCCGACTTGGCATCGTTGATGCCGGTCAAGGTCGCCGCCGATATGTCGAAGTTCCTGCTCTGCCCGATGCCGGGGCTCGTGAAAGCTCTTGCAGTCGTCGAAGCCATGAAGATGGAAAACATTCTGCGCGCCGAAATCGACGGAAAGGTCAAGAAGGTCAACGCCAAGGCGGGCGACAGCTTGGCCGTGGACGCGGTTATTCTCGAATTCGCCTGAGACCAGCTTCGAACGTGCCGCTGAGATCGAGGCCGGACCCGCGTCGCAGGTCCGGCCTTCTTTCTTTCCGGAGCACGATCCAATTCCGATGGCCGGCGACCCTGCGCGGGATGTGATCTGGCGGTCCGTTATGACCCGGCCGCCCGCAGCAGCTAGTCGGTCGCGTAACGTCCGCATTCCCGCCGAAGCATATCCAATATGGGCTCGTAGGCGTCCTCGTCGCGAGCCTCGGGGTAGACGAGATAGACCGGATACACGAACCGGCGGGCGCGCTTGGGCTGCTTTAATCTACCTCGTGACAGGTAGGGCTTGACGAGCCGCACCGGGAAATAGGCCGAAAGCTCGTTCGTCAGGATGTAATCGAGCGGCATGTTCCCCAGGTCGAGCGATAATCCAGGCTTGATGAGTTCCGGGTAAGCCGCCGCGTGATCCTGCTGGAAATCGGCCCCCCAGTTGATGAAGACGTAGTCGCTGTTGCCCTTCTTGCCCGCCGCCCGGCTGCTGCTTACGAGAACGAACTCTTCGTCGAAAAGATGCTCGACGGTATGTCCAGGCGGCTGGATGGGCCGGTACATGACCGCGAGATCGAGCGTTCCCTCGATCAGCCGCTGGGTCAGCACGTCCTGAAGGGCGGCTGACGCCGTGATGGCGATATCGGGCGTTTCCGTCCTCAGCTTGGAAATCGTTTTGAGCAGCACCCCATGCCACAGCGTCGCCGGCGCCCCGATGGCAAGGTGATCGCGGTGCTGGTCGGACAGCGAGACTTCCAGTTGCGCTCTTTGCCACACGCGCACGAGTGCCAGCGCATGTTTATGGAACTGCTCACCTGCTGCCGTCATGTCGGCGCCGGTCTTCGAGCGTTCGAAAACGGGACGGCCGAGCAGGTCTTCGAGTCCCTTGATTCGAGCGGAAACTGTTGATTGCGTGATGTTCAGGCGCTGCGCGGCTTCGATGAAGCTGCCGGTTTCAGCGACCATGAGGAAGGTGCGCGCGAGGTTGATATCCATCCTGCACCGGCGAGTGATGAAGACGCTCTCGCTCTATCTATCGAAATTTTCGATAGTGGTCAGCGGAAAAATCCGTTTGAAGCCGGTTTTGATTCTCACCACATTGCGAACGTCTCGACGTCGAGTCGGACAAAGACAGCCGTGCAGTTATGCCCGGTGCAAAAACTGAAGGACGAAAATCATGGCCAAAGCTGCAAAGAAGCCTGCCGCGAAGAAGGCCGCCAAGAAGCCGGCGGCGAAGAAGAAGAAGTAAGAGTTTCCTGCCTCGTGCCCTGGAACCTTGTCAGTCGGCTCCTTAGAGCTTCGGTGGTTCCAACGGCGGTTCTGATCACCGTTCTCTCGGCCGCACATGCGGCGTCGGTCACAAACCGGGATGACGTCGACCACAAGGTCACGATCGTCGAGGGCGAGACTCAGAAAGACCACGTCCTGAAAAAAGACGAGGTTCTTGAAGGGGTCTGCGAACGCGGCTGCAGCATCCGCATCGATGGGGACGACGTGAATCCTTATGTGCTTGAGGGCACCGAGGTCACGACCATCGAAGGGGGCGATCTCTACGCAGAAGGGCAGGGGCCGTTGGTTTCTCCGCGACCCGGAGGGGCCAGCCAGCCTTCCAAGCCCGGCCCGTAACGCGTCAGGAGTGACCCGAGGCAATTGAATTCGGCACCCGTGCCTTTGTGGCGCGGGTGCCGTTTTCATTTGTCCAACCCTGCCGGTTCTGAGCGCAGTGGGCTCCCATCGGGAACCTCATCAGCGCCCGCGCGTTCCGGCCCGCCATGTGCAGCGTCGTCCCCCTCGCGAACGGGTTCGAGAGGGCCGAGCCGGCGCGAAAAGGCGGCCATCAGCGAATTATCCACAGTTTCTAGATCCGCCACTGCGCCAAGTTCCGCAAGGCTCGTAACCGACGATCCTTCCAGTCCGCACGGCACAATGGCCTCGAAAGAAGACAGGTCGGGCGCCACGTTGAGGCTCATGCCATGCAGGCTGATGCCGCGACGGACCTTCAATCCGATCGCCCCGATCTTGGCCTCCCCACCAGGCAGGTCGGACCGCTGGACCCAGACGCCCGGCCTGGAAACATCGCTCGTAGCCGCCACGCCGAGAGTATCGAGTGCTTCGATCATGCACGTCTCGAGCAATCGCACGAACGCCCTGACGTCGCCTCCGGTATGGCGCCTCACGTCGAGCAGGGCATAGACGATCCGTTGCCCGGGTCCGTGATAGGTGATCTCCCCGCCGCGATCGGTCTCGAAAACTGGAAAACGCGTCTCCTCGATGAGATGCGCGTCCCGGCCGCGAAGTCCTCGCGTCAAGATTGGCGGATGCTCGAGGAACCACAACAGTTCGGGCCGTCGGCCGTCCGCGATTGCGTCCGCCTCGTGCGCCATGAAGCTCAAGGCGGCGGGGTACAGCACTGGACCCTGCGCCCGCAGCAATCGTATCTTTGGCCGGCCGTCGATCATGGTATCCGGTGTCTCCATGGCCTGGGTTCCGCCGTGCCGATCCTCATCGATGTGCTCGCGGTCCAGGGTAGGAGCTTTCCAGGCATTTTGCCCGCGGCCTGCATCCGGCACCATCGTCAGATGGCGGCACAACTGGTGCGCCTTGCCGCAGGCTCTCGAATTACATCTCGCCGCAGCCCGGGTTCACGCTTGCCTAATCCAGAGCCGTCTGTTAGTTCCCGACGCCTCGACAGAACGTCCCCATCGTGGACGGACTGTACGGCTCTTCCATATCGCTGAACGGCGCATGGAATGGTCTAATGCGGTTGTGGCGGAATTGGTAGACGCACTACCTTGAGGTGGTAGCGGGGCAACCCGTGGAGGTTCGAGTCCTCTCAACCGCACCA